>NZ_JBDGLE010000004.1:0-367824 GCF_057655995.1 Brevundimonas sp. Soil_N_31 | reverse complement strand
CAAAACCCCGAAAACACCGTCTCCGAAGCCCGTCGGGCCAGCCCGTCTCCGAGCGAGGCGGCGATATACGTCCCCACTTTCCGACTGGCAATAGGCAAAAGCGGCTTTCCCGATCTATCCACAGAACGGGCGCTTATGCACAGGGGGAAGCCGCGCCCTACCCCGCCGCTATATAGGTGCGCAGGCTCTCAGCTTCCTGCGTGGCCTGGGCGATCTGGCATTTGACCACGTCTCCGATCGAGACGACGCCGGCCAGCCGCTTGTCCAGCAATACGGGCAGATGGCGGATTCGGCGGTCGGTCATCCGCGCCATCAGCGCCTCGACCGTTTCGGCCGGATCGGCGAAGACCACTTCGCTCGTCATATAATCGGAGACGGGCCGCTTCAGCGCCTCGGGACCGTCGCGGGAGATGGCCCGCACGATGTCGCGCTCGGACAAGACGCCCGCCACGCCGTCGCCTTCACAGACGATCAGCGCCCCGACCTGGCGGCGCTCCAGTTCGGCGCAGGCTTCACTCAGAGAGGCGTCCGGCGCCAGGGTGAAGACGGCGTCTCCCTTGCCCTTGAGAATCTCGGCGACCAGCATGGCGACTTCCTCCTTATGGGCAGGCCGTCGTCCGCGGGCGTCGCGGACCGGCCGCAAGGCGGACAGGTTCGCTCAGACGCCGCCGATAGGCAAATCCCGGCGCGCGGCGAACCACCCGCCGATGGGACCGATGGCGAGGATGCCGAACAGGAAGCCGACGGCGTGGGCCTCCCAGGCGATGCGAGCGCCGTCCGCGCCCGGCGCCAGGCCGATCAGGCCCACAATGAGATTCACCGCCATCCACGCAGCGGACGCTTTCAGAACCATCGGATGGAACAGCGGCAGAACGCGCCCATGGCCGCCCATCAACCGGGTCGCTGCGCCGATCAGGCCGAAGACAGCCCCCGAGGCGCCGACCAGCGGCGCCATGCTGTTCGGGTGCACCAGACCATAGCCCAGCGCCGCCACGGCGCCCGCCGCTATATAGAAGAGAATAAAGACCAGCGGCCCCGGCCCGCGCTCCATCAGCCGCCCCACGGGCGCGCCGAAAGCCAGGGCGCCCACGGCGTTCATCGTCCCGTGGGCCCAGCCGCCGTGCAGCAGCATGGAGGTGAACAGGCCCGTCCACTGTCCGCGCCACAGCTCCGCCGGGACGAAGGCCATGGAGAGTCCCTGATCGGGAAGCCGCTCCTGCAGATAGAAGAGCACCGGCATGGATGCTGCGATCAGCAGAGGCAGGAAGGGCGCGTTGAAGATCTTTTCGCGCGGCGGCCGCGGCGAACGGGCGTCAGATTGGGACATTCGCCCTTGATGGGGCCAGTCGCATCCGATCTCAAGACGCCGTTTTGCGCCAATACGACACTGAAACCGTATGGCACGGTCATTGCGTGAGCCGTTCCAGAAGTTCTCGGGAGCGCCTTATGCCGTCTCATAGCCTGACACTCATGACCGTAGCGGCCGCCGCCGTGCTGGCGGTCCTGCCCGCCGGTTCGGCCGCCGCGCAGTCGACCGGCTCGGCCGGAGCGGGCCAGTTCCAGGCCGGCTACGGCGCCTCGCGCTACACCACCGCCCAGGCCAGCCGCGGCACGACCCGCGACGCCAACGGCAACCGCCTGGTTGTCGACGGCATCATCCAACAGAACGGCAGCGCCTACTCGCGCAGCGGCAGCAGCTCTTCGTCCAGCCACTTCAGCGGCGGCGTCGGATCGGGCGGCGGAACCAACATCGGCGGCTCCACCGCCATCGGCAACAACCTGAATGTGGTCGTCCAGGGCAACCGCAACACGGTCGTCGTCAACTCCAACCAGACCAACAACGGCAACATCAACGCCGGCACCACCCTGAACGGGCCCCGTCCATGAACATCACCGCCATCCGTCGCTCGCCCGTGCGCGCCTTCGGCTGCGTCGCCGCCGCCGCTGCTCTGCTGAGCGGCTGCGCCACCTCGGCCGGTCCCTCGGGCCAGTACGCCAAGCCGATCGGCAACGCGCCGGTCACGTCGAACCCGACGCCCTATTCGACCGCGCTGTATTGCCTGGCCGACTATGCGCGCCGCTACAACCTTCCTTCGCCGCGCATGGCTGTGGGCCGGATCAGCGACTACACCGGCTCCATCTCCTCGGACGGCGGTCGCCAGATCACCCAGGGCGCGTCCCTGATGGCCAACACCGCCCTGGCGAAGGCCGGCGCCCGCATCGTCGAGCGCTATGACACCTCGGTGTCCGAGCTGGAGCTGCGCTACGCCAACAACAAGCTGATCGGCGACGACGTGCCGAACGGCGCGCCCCAGGACGCCGCCTTCCGCCGCATCCTGGCCGGTCAGGTGCCGGGCTCCGACTTCTATGTGGTCGGCGGCATCACCGAGGTGAACTACAACATCCGCTCGGGCGGCTTCGACATCGCCGGCGGCGAAGTGGGCGAGAACGGCGGCTCGGGCCTGCTGACCGGCAAGGTGTTCGTGATGAACGTCGCGATCGACCTGCGCCTGGTGCAGACCACCACCCTCGAGGTCGTAGACGTCGTCTCCTATCAGAAGCAGATCGTCGGCCGTGAAGTGTCGGCGGGCGTCTTCGACTTCCTGAACGGCAACGTCTTCGACATCTCGGCCGGCACCAGCGGCCTGGAGCCGGTCCAGCTGGCGGTCCGCGCCCTGGTCGAACGCGCCACGGTCGAGTTCATGGCCAACCTGTACGGCGCCCCCGGCCCGGAAATCTGCCTCAACCCCGCCAATGACCCGCTGGGCGACAGCCCGGTCGGCGCCACCGGCGGCTACTATCCTGCTTACGCAAACACGGACACGAACAATGGCCAAACTCGCGCCGACCCGTCTCGCTGGCACGATCGCCGCGACAGCGCTGTGCGTAGCGGCGGCCGCTGAGGCTTCCGCCCAGGATCGCGGTCTGGTCCTGAATGAACAGCTCAACCTGGGCGACGTCATCAGCGGTCAACGCCTGAACGTCGTCAATGTCAGCGACAACGTCGCCGTGTCGAACGCCGCCATGGGCAACGCCCTGTCCGGCGGCGCCGACGGCCGCGCCGCCGACATCCGCTCGACCCAGGACATGCAGGGCGCCGCCGTGGCGGACACCTCCCTGACCCTGCGCGGCGAGACGGGCTATGTGAACAGCGTGACCCAGGCGCGCGGCAACTATCTGGCCGGGACCGCGGTCAACACGGGCATCGACGTCGACGCAGGCCAGAACCTGAACGGCAACGTCACGGCGCGCAGCCAGATCGTGGAGACCGGCGCTCGCCTGAACTACGGCGGCCATGTCTCGGCCGACGCCATCGGCAACACCGTCGCCCTGGGCGCCAGCGGCACGGGCGAGCAACGCGGCGCCGTCACGGGCCGCACCGATCAGAACTCGACCGGCGAAATCTACGCCGAGAACGAGGCCCGCTTCACCTACGCCCCGGCGCCGGCCGTCTTCAGCAGCCAGGCATCGGCCAACGCCGTACAGGCGACCTCGACGCCAAACTCGCACCAGAACCTGGCGGTCAGCCAGAACGCCTCGGGCGCAGGCGTCACCGCCTGGACGGGCGTGTGGGCAGGCAACGCCTGGGACATAGCCGCGCGCAGCCGCGCCGCCTCCAACCAGGCCGCCTTCTATAATCAGGGCGGTTCGCTGGTCGTGGACGTGGATCAGCAGAACTCGGCGGAGGTGCTGTCGCGCACCGAACTCAGTTCCTATGACTTCGGCGCCGCCCATTCGACGGCCGAGGCCGTGGGCAACGAGGTTCATGCGGGCAACAACGACATCTATGTCAGCATCGACAACACCCAGATGAACACCGGCGGCGTCACCGCCAGCGCCGGCTTCACGGGTCAGAACGGCTATGACGCCTATGTCGGGGCCAATGCGGCGGGCAACGCCGTCACCGGCTTCGCCTGCTCGACCTGCGGCGGCGACCTGAACGTCCGCAACAGCCAGACCAACATGGGCGACGTGCGGGCGACGGCGACGACCAACGTCAACGGCTGGGGTCGCAACGTCGTCGCGGGCGCCAACGCCGTCGGCAACACGGCGAGCTTCTACGTCACCCGCCCGAATTAACTTTCGGTAACTTGAGGTAGTCAAGTTCGTTTGTCACCGTGAACAGGCGCGGAGCTGAAGAAGCTTCGCGCCTGTCTTACGTGCAGGGCCGCAATCAGTCCCGGGGGCCGCCCGCTCGCACGTCGCGGAGACTACCGAATGCGATCCCCTCGCCGCCTGCTCCTGCTTGCCGCGTCCAGCCTCGCCCTGATGGGCGGAGCCGCGCTTCCCGCCGTCGCCCTGACCCAGCCGCCAGCCGCCGCGACGCAGGACGCCCAACCCTCCAGCCCCTGGGCCCAGGCGGCCAGCGACATTCCGGCCGATGCGGCCGTACGCTTCGGCGTCCTGCCCAACGGCATGCGCTACGCCATCATGAAGAACGCCACCCCGCCCGGTCAGGCGTCCCTGCGCCTGCGGATCGCGGCCGGTTCGCTGATGGAGAACGAGGACCAGCTGGGTCTGGCCCACTTCATGGAGCACATGGCCTTCAACGGCACGACCAATGTGCCCGAGAATGAGCTGCTGCGGATTCTGGAGCGTCTGGGCCTGGCCTTCGGCGCCGACACCAACGCCTTCACCAGCTTCGACCAGACCGCCTATACGCTGGAGCTTCCGCGCACCAACGACGAGACCGTCGACACCTCGCTGCGCATCATGCGCGAACAGGTCTCCGAAGCCCTGATGAAGGCCGAGGACATCGACGCCGAGCGCGGCGTGATCGAGGGTGAAGAGCGCCTGCGCAACACCCCGGCCCTGCGCTCGCTGAAGGCGCAGATCGCCCTGCTGGCGCCGGGCCAGCGCCTGTCGAACCGTCTGCCGATCGGCGACCTCAGCATCATCCGCAGCGCCCCGCGCGAGCGCTTCGTCGAGTTCTACGAAGCCTATTACCGCCCCGAACGCGCCACCATGATCGCGGTCGGCGACTTCGACGTCGATCAGATGGAAGCCAAGATCAAGTCGACCTTCTCGGACTGGACGCCCAAGGCCGCCGACGGTCCCGAGCCCGATTTGGGACAGGTCGCCCCGCGCCAGCCCGAGACCCGTATCCTGGTCGAGCCGGGCGTGCAGTCCTCGGTTCAACTGAACTGGATTCGCAACCCCGACCTCGATCCCGACACGGCCGCTCAGCGCCGCGACGCCCTGCTGCAAAGCCTGGGCATGGCCGTGCTGAACCGTCGCCTGGGCGAACTGGCCCGCGCCGACAACCCGCCCTTCATCGGCGCCGGCGGCGGCCAGGCGACCCTGTTCAAGACCCTGGACCTCGGCAGCGTCTCGGCCGCCTTCAACCCCGGCGGCATCAAGCGCGCGCTGGAGACCATCGAGCAGGAACAGCGCCGCCTGGTGCAGTTCGGCGTTTCTCAAGTCGAACTCGACCGCGAGATCGCCAACACGCGCACGGCGCTGGAAAACGCCGTTCAGGCGGCCGCGACGCGCAGCACCCCGGCCCTGGCCAACGCCCTGCTGGGCGCCGCCAACGACGACAAGGTCTTCTCGGCCCCGTCCGCCAACCTCGCCCTGTTCGAGGCCGCGGTGAAGGATCTCAAGGCCGAGCAGGTCAGCGCCGAGGTCAAGCGCGCCTTTGAAGGCCAAGGCCCCCTGGCCCTGGTCGTCACCCCCGAACCGATCGAGGGCGGCGAAGCGGGCGTCACCGCCCTGCTGGAAGCCAGCCGCGCCACTCCCGTGACCGCTCCGGCCGTCCAGGCGGAACTGGCATGGCCCTACGCTGACTTCGGCGCCGCCGCCACGCCGGTCTCGACCACCGAAGTCGCCGCCGTCGGCGCCACGGTCGTCACCTTCCCCAATGGCGTGCGCCTGACCGTCAAGCCGACGGCCTTCAAGGATCAGCAGATCCTGATCTCGGTCCGCACCGGCATCGGCGAAATGGGTCTGCCGACCGACCGCTTCACCTCCGAGTCTCTCGCCCCGATGGTCTTCACCGCGGGCGGTCTGGGTAAGCTGACAGCGGACGAACTGAACCGCGTCCTGACCGGCAAGATCTACGGCGCGGGCTTCGCCATCGACGGCGATGCCTATCAGCTGTCGGGCGCCACCCGCCCGGCCGATCTGCAACTGCAGATGCAGGTGCTGGCCGCCTATCTGACCGATCCGGGCCTGCGCCCGGCGCCGTTCGAGCAGATCAAGGCCGTCCTGCCGCAGTTCATGGCCCAGCAGATGGCCACGCCCAGCGGCGCCTTCAGCCTTCAGGCCAGCGGCCTGCTGGCCAGCGGCGACAAGCGCGAATCCATGGCCTCGCTCGAAGAAATCGCCGCCTTCACCCTGGATGAGCTGAAGCAGGGCGTGGTTCAGGGCCTGGCCTCCGGCCCGATCGACATCGTCATGGTCGGCGACGTCAAGGTGGAGGACGCGGTCGCCTCGGTCGCCTCGACCTTCGCCGCCCTGCCCGCTCGCGCCCCGGCCGCCCAGCCGATGGCCGGTTCGGATCAGCGTCACTTCCCGGCGCCGACGGCCCAGCCGATCCGCCTGACCCACGCCGGTCCGGCCGAGCAAGGCCTAGCCTACATCGCCTGGCCGACCACCGATGCGGTCAAAGATCGCACCGAGTCGCGCCGGGCCGCCATCCTGGCCGAGGTGCTGAAGCTGCGCGTGACGGAGGAAATCCGCGAGAAGCAGGCCCTGGCCTATTCGCCCGGCGTCCGTTCCTCGGCGTCCGACGTGTTCCAGGGCTACGGCTCCATCTCGATCACGGCGGACACGGCTCCGGACAAGTTCGGCGCCTTCTTCACCGCCGTCGACGCCATCATCGCCGACCTGCGCGACAAGCCGGTCAGCGAGGACGAACTGAACCGCGCCCGCCTGCCGGTGATCGAGTCCCTGCGCCGCAGCCAGGCCGGCAACGAATACTGGCTGGGCCAGCTGGAGGATCTGGCCGCCAAGCCCGCCTCTCTGGAGCAGATCCAGACGCACATCAGCGATCTGGAATCCTTCACCGCCGCCGACATCCAGGCGGCTGCGCGTCAGTATCTGAAGCCGGATACGGCGTGGAAGGCCGAGGTCGTCTCGGCCAACGCCGCACAGTAAGCCTACTCCAAACGAAGAAAGGGCCCCGTTCCGCAAGGAACGGGGCCCAGTCGTTTAGGCCTATCGACGGAGAGTCGATGCCTGGACCTTAGGCGTCTGCGCCTGTCGCCAGGCTGAACAGCCGGTTCAGAAAACCCGACCGCCGACGCCGCCGTCCATCATGATCATGCCCGTGGACGCCGCGCCCTCGACCATTTCCTCGCGATACTCGGTGTAGGTCTCTTCGCGCATCATGCTCAGCACCTTCACGCCGGCGCCGTAGCGACGCAGCAGCGAACGCTCGTTGCACTGACGCGCCTGCTTTTCAGGACGGCATTCCAGACGGCCGCCGGCGCCGTGCCACAGGGCGTCGCCCTTGTTGCAGGCCACGGTCTCGCCCGGCGCGCCTTCGGCGTCGCTGATGGTCCATTGCAGTTTGGTGCCCGCCAGGCAGCGATACAGTTCGCCGTCATAGCTGTTGGCGACGTCCCGGCCCGGCGTCACCTGGGACGCGGGGTGCGGCACATTGCGGTCGTCGATGCAGACGGCCTGCAGCACGACCTGCTTCTCGATACGGCGCGTGGCGGTGAAGGGCACGCGCACCGACTGCATCCCGCCCTGGACGTTCAGGCCCTGGATGGTGGTCGGATAGGGCTGGTCGACGTTGAAGTAAGCGCCGCCGCCGCTGTAGATGATGGTAGAGTTGGCGCGCGATCCCGCCCATGCGCGCGCCGTGGCGTTGGCGGTCGCATTGGCGTTGGCGTTCACGTTCACATTGACGTTCACATTGCCTCCGCCCGGTCCGCAGCACACCGGAGGCGGCGGCGGCAGGCATCCTCCGCCGCCACAGGGCGGCGTCACCGGCGGACGCGGCGGCAGGCAGCCGCTGGGACCGCATCCCCCGCCGCCGGGCGGCGTCACCGGCGGTGAAATCGGCGTCGGCGGCGGCAAGATCGGCGGATTCGGCGGCGGAGGCGGCAAACAGCCGCCGGGCGCGCAACCTGCGGCCGCAGTATCGGCAAGGGCCATCAGCCCCACAAAGGCCGCGGCGCCTGCCAGCATTTTCGTAATCCCTATCCGCATGGGATCGGACTCCTGCATTGATCGTCGGCAGGACCGATGCAAGCGCCGGGCCGTTTCCAGCGTCCGACATTGGGCGGATTCAAAGCCTTTCCGGCCGGTTTCAGCCGCTTCGGCCGCCTCTGTCTCATTGTGAACCGTGCCATTGTGGGGCGAAGGCTCAGCCGACCGGCTTCAGACCCGTCACATAGCGGCGCCAGTTCTGCACATAATGCTGCGCCGAGATGCGCAGCGCCTCGATCTGCCCCTCTTCCAATTCCCGGACCACCTTGCCGGGCTGGCCCATGACCAGGCTGTTGTCCGGGATGACCTTGCCTTCGGTAATCAGGGCGTTGGCGCCGATCAGGCAGTTCTTCCCGATGCGCGCGCCGTTCAGGATGACCGCGCCGATGCCGATCAGGCTGTTGTCGCCGATCTCGCACCCATGCAGCATCACCTTGTGCCCCACCGTCACGCCGGTGCCGATGGTCAGGGGCGAGCCGACGTCAGTATGCAGGATGCCGCCATCCTGAATATTCGTGTCCGCCCCGATGACGATGGGATCATTATCGCCACGCAGCACGGCGTTGAACCAGATGCTGGCGCCCGGATGCAGAATCACGTTCCCTAGAACGGTTGCATTCGGCGCGATCCAGTATTCGCCCTCCGGCGGAAGCTGAGGCTTGCTGTCGCCCAGACTGTAAACACTCATCCGCACACCGCCTATTCTTCTTAAAATGAAGGCTTTAACCCTTCAGAAACCACGTTAGCATCAAACTGTTGATGCGATTCGGCAGGCCCCATTCGCCCCCGGATCCGAAGCCGGATCAAGCCCGGTCCGGTCAGACGCTGGAGAATGCGCTTGGCGTGTTCACGACCAGTTCGGGGACGGCGACGCACCTGCTGCGGCGAAGACCCTGCGACCGTTCGGGCCGACTGCGCGACTTCGGCCCCCACCTCCCCCACCGACGACCAAGGCGAGACCCTGCCGGGCTCGCCTTTTTTCATGCCCTGGAGGCGTCCATGAGCAAACGATCGGCCATCAAGCGTCAGCTGCGCGAAGGCGTGCTGGATTCGCCCGACTTCATTCAGGACGCCAAGGTACGGCGATTGCCCGCCCGCGTCGGCGGCTGGTCGCCCGTCCCCTCGAACGACGAGCGGGACCAGGGCTATATGAAGACGCTGAAGCCCAAGTCGGACGGTCAGGCCGAACTGATGGAGGCCGTCGACCACGCCAATCTGGTGCTGGCGCTGGGCCCGGCGGGCACGGGCAAGACCTATCTGGCCGTCGCCAAGGCGGTCGAGGCGCTGGAGGCGGGCAAGGTCGGCCGCATCGTCCTGAGCCGCCCGGCGGTCGAGGCCGGGGAATCGATCGGCTTCCTGCCCGGCGACATGGAGGACAAGCTGGCCCCCTATCTGCGGCCGCTCTACGACGCCCTGTCGGATCGTCTCAGCATGAAGCGGGTCAAGGCCCTGATGGCCGAGGGTCTGATCGAGATCGCCCCCATCGGCTATATGCGCGGCCGCACCCTGAACAACGCCTTCATCGTCGTGGACGAGGCGCAAAACTGCACCTACGTCCAGTTGAAGATGCTGCTGACCCGGCTGGGCTGGCACTCGACCATGGTGGTGACGGGCGACCCGCACCAGTCGGACCTGCTGCCGGGCGTGTCGGGGCTCTCGGACATCGCCGAGCGGCTGGAGGCCGTGCCCGAGATCGCCGTCGTCCGCCTGGCCGAACGCGACATCGTGCGCCACCCGCTGGTCGCCAGCATGATCGGGGTGCTGTGACCCGCGCCTTCCTCTGGTGAGAGAAAGAAAAAAGAGAGTCCAATTCGTCTGAATCGTCTGAAATCTCCCCTCGGCCCGCGCGCAGTCTAGCACAGGTGCCGAGGGGGGATGGTCGATTGCGTTGCGATCCCTGCCCTTCTCCCCTTGTGGGAGAAGGTGGGCGCCGAAGGCGCTCGGATGAGGGGTGCTTACACCTCGTCAACCGGTCAAGCTCTCAGCGAAAATGGCGGGTCGTCTCGCAGACACCCCTCATCCGGTCCTCACGGACCACCTTCTCCCACAAGGGGAGAAGGATTTTAGCGTGCTACCGCCTACGGCTACTTGAGCAACTTCTTCCACAAGGGGAGAAGGCCGCTTATTCTACGCTCGCACCGCCCGGCTGGCGTCGACGCCCAGCGCCGTCACGGCGGCGGCGGCGATGTGTTCGGCGTTCAGGCCGGCCTGGGCGTACATGACCTCGGGCTTGTCCTGATCCTGGAAGATGTCGGGCAGGCAAAGGGTGCGGATCTTGAGCCCGCCGTCCAGCGCCCCCTTCTCGGCCAGCAACTGAAGCACAAAGGCTCCGAAGCCGCCCATGGCGCCCTCTTCCACCGTGATCAGCGCCTCGTGCTCGCGCGCCAGGCGCAGGATCAGGTCGGCGTCCAGCGGCTTGGCGAAGCGGGCGTCGGCGACGGTAGCCGAGACGCCCTTGGCGGCCAGCATGTCGGCGGCCTTCAGCGATTCCTGCAGGCGCGTGCCCAGCGACAGGATGGCGACCGACGTGCCTTCGCGGACGATGCGGCCCTTGCCGATCTCGAGCGGGGCGGCCAGCTCAGGGATGTCAACGCCCACGCCCTCGCCGCGCGGATAGCGGAAGGCGCTGGGGCGGTCGTCGATGGCCAGCGAGGTCGAGATCATGGCCGCCAGTTCGGCCTCGTCCGAGGCGGCCATCAGCACCATGCCCGGCAGGGCGCCCATATAGCCGATGTCGAACGATCCGGCATGGGTCGCGCCATCGGCCCCGACCAGACCGGCCCGGTCCATGGCGAAGCGCACCGGCAGGGACTGGATCGCCACGTCGTGGACGACCTGATCGTAGCCGCGCTGCAGGAAGGTCGAATAGAGGGCGCAGACCGGCTTCATCCCATCGGCGGCCAGGCCGGCGGCGAAGGTCACGGCGTGCTGCTCGGCGATGCCGACGTCGAAAGTGCGGTCCGGGAAGGCCTGGCCGAACAGGTCCAGGCCCGTGCCGGACGGCATGGCGGCGGTGATGGCCATGACGGTCGGGTCGGCTTCAGCGTGCTTGATCAGCTCGGTCCCGAACACCTTGGTGTAGCTGGGAGCGTTGGAGACGGACTTGGCCTGCTTGCCCGACACCACGTCGAACTTGACTACCGCGTGCAGCTTGTCGGCGCTGCTCTCGGCCGGGGCGTAGCCCTTGCCCTTCTGGGTGACGACGTGGACCAGGACCGGGCGGTCGGTGATGGCCGCCGCATTCTTCAGAATGGGGACCAGATTCTCCATGTCGTGACCGTCGATCGGCCCGACGTAGTAGAAGCCCAGTTCCTCGAACAGGGTGCCGCCGACGATCATGCCGCGTGCGTATTCCTCGGCCTTGCGCGCGGCGTCGCGGAAGGGGCGCGGCATGTGGTCGACGAACTTCTTTCCGACCTTGCGGATGTTCTGATAGGCGCCGCCCGAGACCTGCTTGGCCAGATAGGCGCTCATGCCGCCGACGGGCGGGGCGATCGACATGTCGTTGTCGTTCAGCACCACCATCAGCTGGCCGCTGGTGGCCTCGGCGGCGTTGTTCATCGCCTCATAGGCCATGCCCGCCGACATGGAGCCGTCGCCGATGACGGCCACGACGCGGTTCTTCTCGCCCTTGGCGTCGCGGGCGGCGGCGAAACCGAGCGCCGCGCTGATCGAGGTCGAGGCGTGGGCCGCGCCGAAGGGGTCGTATTCGCTCTCGGAGCGCTTGGTGAAGCCCGACAGGCCGCCGCCTTGGCGCAAGGTGCGCATACGGTCGCGCCGCCCGGTCAGTATCTTGTGCGGATAGCACTGGTGGCCGACGTCCCAGATCAGGATGTCCTGCGGCGTCTCGAAGACGTGGTGCAGGGCGACCGTCAGCTCGACCACGCCCAGTCCCGCGCCCAGGTGCCCGCCGGTGACGGAGACGGCGTCGATGGTCTCGGCCCGCACCTCGTCCGCCAGCTGTTTCAGCTGGGGAATGTCGAAGCCCCGCGTGTCGGCGGGAAACTTGACGGTGTCGAGAAGCGGGGTGTTGGGCATGGGGATCGGGGGCCTTCAGACGACGGAACGTCAAACAGTAACCCGCTGAGGGCGGGCGCGTTTCCTATCAGGACCGGCGTTGAAGCACAAAGTCCACGCTGGCCTTGAGGATTTCGGCCTCATGACCGAACAGGTCAAGGTGCGAGCGGGCCTGATCGGCCAGATGCGCGACCCTCTGTCGCGCCGCATCGACGCCCAGCAGGGTGACGAAGTTGGTCTTGCCCAGAGCGGCGTCCTTGCCGCCGGCGGCCTTGCCCATCTCCTCGGCCGAGCCTTCCGCGTCCAGAACATCGTCGACGATCTGATAGGCCAGGCCGATGTCGTGGGCGAAGCTGGTCAGGGCGTGCCACGCCGCTTCGTTGGCGTCGGCGATGATCAGCGGGATCTCGAAGGCGTAGGCGAACAGGGCGCCGGTCTTCAGGCGCTGCATCCGCGCCACACCGCCCAGATCGTCGCGCACGCCCATGAGGTCGATCATCTGACCGCCCGCCATGCCCCGCGCGCCCGAGGCAAACGACAAACGCCGCGCCAGTTCGCAGCGCACGGCCGCGTCGTCGTGCGTGTCCTCGTCCAGGATGATGTCGAAGGCCGCGGTCTGAAGCGCATCGCCCGCCAGGATGGCCGTGGCCTCGTCATAGGCGATGTGCAGGGTCGGACGGCCGCGACGCACGTCGTCGTCGTCCATCGCCGGAAGGTCGTCATGCACCAGCGAATAGGCGTGAACGCATTCCAGGGCGCAGGCGGCGCGCAGGACGGCGCACTCCTCGACCTCCAGCATCCGGCCCGCCTCGATGGCGAAGAAGGGACGCAGCCGCTTGCCCGGTCCTAGCGCCGCATAGCGCATGGCCTCGGTCAGGCGCGCTTCCGGGCCATCGGCGCGCGGCAGCAGCTGATCCAGGGCGACCGTGACCAGATCGGCGATCTCGCTCACGCGGTCGATGACGGCCTGTTCCGGCGAATTGGCGGCGAGCATAGTCAAAACAGCCTCCCGCCCAGCGGCAGGTCGCGATCGACGCCGGCCAGGACGACATTCCCCTCCGCATCCGGGAAGCCGAGCGTCAGCACCTCGGACATCACCGGCCCGATCTGGCGCGGCGGGAAGTTGACGACGGCGGCGACCTTGCGGCCGTGCAGCTCGTCCAGGGAGTAGTGATGGGTGATCTGGGCCGAGGACTTCTTGACGCCGATCGCCTCGCCGAAGTCGATGGTCAGCTTATAGGCGGGCTTGCGGGCCTCGGGAAACGGCTCGGCCTTGATGATCCGGCCGACGCGAACGTCCACCTTCATGAAGTCGTCGAAGCCGATCTGCGGCGCGAGTTCGGAACCCGACATCAGCCGAACTCGGCCGGTTCGACGCCCTTGGCCTGGCCGTCGGCGCCGACCACAATCTTCTCGACCCGCAGTTGGGCGGCCTTCAACCGCGCCTCGCAGTGAGCTTTCAGCCGCGCGCCCTCTTCGTACAGGGCGATGGACTCCTCGAGCGGCGCCTGACCCGATTCCAGGCGCGAAACGATGCCCTCCAGACGCGACAGGGCGTCCTCGAAGCTGAGGTCGGCGGGCACGGTGGGGGAAGCGGATGCGTCAGTCATGATGGGCGCAACCTAGAGAGGCAGGCGCGCCGCTTCAACGGCCTTCCTGACCCCGCGACGTCAGCGCTTCACGAAACGGCGCTGGGACCAGTATTTGAAGCCCTGGTTATGGGCCAGACGCCAGCCGTGCGCCTTCAGCCGCTGGCCGACCATGTGGTTGAAATAGCCGTGCGCCAGCACCAGCACGTCATGGCCTTCCGAGGCGCGGGCGATCAGGACGCGCGCGGCCTGGTCGGCGCGGACCTCGGCCTCGGCGCGGGTTTCCTGGCCCTCGTGGTGGTTGAAGGCGTGCCACCAAATGCGCGAGATCACGCCCCAATAGCGCGGCGACAGCTTGATCCAGGCCGGGAAATGCGGCGGCGGCAGGGGCGCCTCAATGAAGAGAGCGTCGACCAGCACGTCGCGACCCGGGGCCACGGCGCGGGCGGTTTCCTGCGCGCGCGGCCGGGTGGAGGCGTAGATCGCCCCCGCACCCTCGGCCGTGCTCAGCAGGGCCTGGGGCGGCGTCTGACCCGCACGCAGGCCGCCGATCTCATACCGGCCCCACCAGTCGCGATACTGGTCCGAGGTGATCATGCATTTGCGCGACAGCGCCGGCTCGCCATGGCGCGCCAGGGTGATCGCGCCATGGGCGGTCTCCGACTCGGCGGAGCGGGCGGCCGCAACCGGCGTCTGAACTGCGGATTCGGAATGAGTCATGAGTGCAGGAGAAGTCATAGCACGGGGATCAGCCTGTGAAACCAAGGCCTTGGCGTCCCTTTACCTCCCCGATCCCAGCATTGGCGTGCGCCGCGAACAGCGCACCTTGGACAAAGGTGGTAGCTCCCGCCGCGCGCCCCTGCAACCACGCAAAGATGACGAGACTGCAATGAGCAGGGCGCGGGACGTCCCGACGCGCCTTCACCCAGCCTTCGCGCGGCGCTATGCGTCGGTCATGAGCGAACCCGTGATCCGTCCCGCCCGCCCCGATGACGCCGCCGCCCTGGCCGTGCTGGGACGCCAGACCTTCATCGACACCTTCGTCACCGGCTTCGGCATTCCCTATCCGACCGCCGACCTGACCATGTTCCTGGACGCCAGCTTCAACGCCGAGGCCATCACCAAGAAGCTGGCCGAGCCCGGCGCCGCCTGGTGGGTGGCCGAGCGCGACGGCGAACTGCTGGCCTTCGCCAACGCCGGGCCGAACACCCTGCCCCACCCCGACGGCCGCGCCAGCCACGCCGAGCTGCGCCGCCTCTACGTCGGCAAGCAGGCGCAGGGGCTGGGCCTGGGCACGAAACTGCTGAAGATCTCGCTGGACTGGATGGAGGCCCACACCGACGGCCCCCTGTGGATCGGCGTCTGGAGCGGCAACGAAAAGGCCCAGAAACTGTACGCCGCCTACGGCTTCGAGAAGGCGGGCGAATATCAGTATCCGGTCGGCGCCTGGATGGATGACGAGTTCATCTTGCGGCGCGGCTAGGCCGGGGCCAGTCTAGGCCCATGCTGCTGCCCTTTTTCACCGCCCTGCGCGAGGCCAAGGTGCCTGTGTCGCTCAAGGAATGGCTCCATCTGATGGAGGCCATGGACAAGGGCGTGGCGGGACGCGACGTCGAGGCCTTCTACCACCTGTCGCGCGCCGTCCTGGTCAAGGACGAGAAGCACTACGATCGCTTCGATCAGGTCTTCGGCAAGGTGTTCAAGGGGCTGGAGGGCGTCAGCCCCGGCGAAGAGATCACCGCCGACATCCCCGAGGACTGGCTGCGCCTGCTGACCGAAAAATACCTGACCGACGAGGAGAAGGCCCAGATCGAAGCGCTTGGCGGTTTCGAGCAGTTGATGGAGACGTTGAAACAGCGCCTTGAGGAACAGAAGGAACGCCACCAGGGCGGCAACCGCTGGATCGGCACGGGCGGAACTAGCCCCTTCGGCCACGGCGGCTACAACCCCGAGGGCGTCCGCATCGGCGGCCCCGGCCGCCACGGCCGCGCGGTCAAGGTCTGGGAAAAGCGCGAATACAGGAACCTGGACGACACGGTCGAACTGGGGACGCGCAACATCAAGGTGGCGTTGCGCCGCCTGCGCCGCTTCGCCCGCGAAGGCGCAGCCGAGGAACTGGACATCGACGGCACCATCGACGGCACGGCGCGTCAGGGCTGGCTGGACATCCACATGCGGCCCGAGCGGCGCAATACGATCAAGGTGCTGTTGTTCCTCGACGTCGGCGGCTCGATGGACGGCCATATACAGCTGTGTGAAGAGCTGTTCTCGGCCGCGCGGACCGAGTTCAAGAACCTGGAGTTCTTCTACTTCCACAACTGCCTCTACGAAGGGGTGTGGAAGGACAACCGCCGCCGCCACAGCGAACGCATCCCCACCTGGGATCTGATCCACAAATACCCCGGCGACTGGCGCGCGATCTTCGTCGGCGACGCGACCATGTCGCCCTATGAAGTGACCATGCCCGGCGGCTCGGTCGAGCACTGGAACGAGGAAGCCGGCGCAGTCTGGCTGAAACGCGCCCGCGAACAATGGGACAAGTCGGTCTGGCTGAACCCCGTGCCCGAGCGCCACTGGAGCTACACCCCCTCGGTCAGCCTGATCGGCGAGGTGATGGAGCACCGCATGTTCCCCCTGACGCTGGAAGGGCTGGAACGGGCCATGCGGACGCTGGCGCGCTAATCGACGCTGAGCGCGCCGAAGGCCGGCTGAATGCCTGCGGCGGTCTCCTGGCGGAAGAAATAACGGCCGGGGTGAAGGAAGAAGGTCGCCTCCGACGCGCCGGGCGGCAGCAGATAGTGATCCGACGGCGGACCGGCCGTCGCTTCCGCCATCGACAGGGCCTGGATCAGCACCTGCTCGTCCAGCGGGGGAACCTTGATCGTCACGCGCCGTCGCTCGGGATCCGCCGCCAGCCACCCCGGGCGGCCCGCCACAGGCGTCATGCGCGGATGGAAGACCGACATATCCATCTTTCCAGTATAGCTGGGCGAAGCGATGCTCTCCCCGCCCTTTGACGCCACGATCGGCGCATCGGGCGCGAAACGGGCCAGGACGGCGGCCACGTGTGGGGCATCGTTTTGAGGCGCGATCGCGGGCCAGTTCCTCGACTGCTCGATGGTTAGCGGATCGATGCCCGTCTTGGCCTTCAGGCGCGCGGCGAACCACAGCCCGCCGCGTCCTTCAATCTCCATCGCATGACTGTAGCCGACGAAGACGAAGACGCGCGCGGAAAGGTGAGTCGCCAGGATGTTGGCGATCAGGTTGTCGGCCTGCGCCTCTTCACGCGCGGCGATCTGCGCGGCGCTGTCCGCGCCCTCGGGCGCCCTTTGGTCAAAGCGCTGTTCATAGTCCGAGAAGCGGTAGCCGAGCCGGGCCGCCTCGCGCACCATCTCGGCGAAGACCGGATCGTGGGTGTAATAGCCGTAGCTGGCCAGGAAGGGCGCGCCATTCGCATAGGCGCCGATCCGGACAAGCGGCACAGGCTGAGGCTGGGTGAAGGTTTCGGCGGCGAACCAGTCGTAGCCCAGCGGGCGCAGCGCCCGCATCACCCGTGCGGCGAAGGCGCGATGTCCGGAAACATTGTGCGCTTCATTCAGGATGACGATACGGGTGTTTCCGGCCGCCTCAACGATGGCGTCGATCGCATCGCGCGCCACGGCGCCGTCCAGGTCGGGCGGAACGACAGACGGATGAGGCGGCCGTTCGTCCAGACCGACGGCGGTTGCCTCATCCCCCAGGAAGGATGCGAATTGGCTGAGCATCTGACGCGCAGCCTGATCACCCGCTTCGGACTTGGCCTTCAGGTCGAGGTAGGTCGGCAGATAGCGGCCTTCGGTAAAGAAAAGCTCGTCGTTGGATAGCGCCTCCTGCGCCAGAACCGACGTCGCACACGCCGCGCCCAGACCCGCCGTCCCCCATAGCACCGACCGACGCGACCACATCCCGCGCTTCCCCCATGCAGCGACTGACATGACAGCGATACTAGAAGCGATTCCGGTATAACTATGGCGAGGAGATGGAAACCAGAGACGGATCAGAAGGCGCGCGTCACGCCGAAATTCACCTGGGTGTAATCGTAGGTGTAGCCGCTGGCGACCGGCGTATTGCTGTAAGTCAGGCCCGCAGTGAAGGCCCATTCCCGCACTGGTGGACTGGTGACCTGGGCGTTGAAATAGCGAGCGCTGCGCCAATCGCTACCGGTTTCCTTCTGGCCGCCCAGACCGCCGGCGATCACGTAGCGCCAACCGCCATAATAGCGGCGCACTTGCAGCACCGGCATGACTTCCATGTAGTTCTCGGGCGAGAAATAATCGTACTCGCCCGGGTCGCTGCTGTGAAAGTAGCGGGTGCGGAGTTGGGCGGACAGGCCCCACTCGGGCTTCAGCACATGGATGTAGTTAAGGCGGAAATGCGTGCGAACGTTGTCGCCGGTGAAGTCCTGAACCCCCGCCACGACGGTGAAATTGTTGCGATCATTGATCGGTAGATCGAAAGCCCCGCCGACAAAGGTGTAGTAGATTCCCTCGTCCAAACCGCGCGGCGTTTCCAGAATCTCGCGCTCGATAAAGTACTCCTGACGAAAACGGGCCTCGTTGTGCACGCTGACCGCGCCCAGGACGGTGTCGCCGTCCGTGCCCACTTGCCCCTTCCATGACCAGTCGCCAGTCCGGTCGGCGAAGCGCAGATAGAAGCGTTGATCTTCGGTCGACTTCCGGCCCAGCGGCTTGAAGCTGGCCGTCTCGATCCGCAAGCCCAGGTAATCGTCCGGCCCCTTGTAGCGCCAGTCGAGGTTGAGCCCCGCCTTGATCACGTCGGTGTCGTCGGCGTCGGTCGAAGCGAACAGGTCCGCGCCGACGGCGTAGGACGGCAGGAAGCCTGCGGATACGCTGTCCGGATGTTCAACGCGAGCGGTCTGCTGGGCCGTCTCGGGCGCAGATTGCGCCTGGGCGGAGACGGCGGCCGCCAGGACGAGCGCCAGGACGGCGCCCCCGGTCAGGACGTTCATTTGGTGTCCCATTTCTTCCTCATCCCCAGCAGTTCGGCGCCGTAGCCCCACACGCAGACGGGCTGCATCACCAGGCTGTAACCCAGGGCGTAGAAGAGGAAGCCTCCGAAGTTGCGGCGCACCTTCAACCCTTCGCGGTGGAACATGCGGCGCTGGATGCGGAAGATGAACATGTTCCACAGGGCCGCCAGCGGCAGCACCGCCAGCGTCAACGGCCCGGCGATCCAGAATATACCGAACAGCGCCAGCACCAGACCGGGGATGAAGATGAAGGTGTAAACGAGGTCCAGCGGCAGGAAGCACAGATTCCACCAGATGAAGATGGTCGTCAGACGCGGCTTCAGCAGCAGGCCGCCGTGCGCCTTGAAGGCTTCGATCAAGCCGCGCGACCAGCGTTTGCGCTGCAGGGCAAACTGCTTGAACCGCGTCGGCACATTGGTGAACGCCAGGGCGTCCTCAGCGTAGCCGATGCGATACCCCTTCTCGAGCATGGCCCAGGACACGACGATGTCCTCACCCACGCATTCCGGCCATCCGCCGACCTCCTCCAGCGCATTGCGCCGGTAGAGGGAGAAGGCGCCCTGAGCCACCAAGGTGCCATGATACATGGATTGCATTCGCTTCACAGCGGCGATGCCGTGAAAATAGTCCCATTCCTGCGAGCGGGTGAGGAAGTTGTGGCGTGAGTTGCGGACCATGACGGCGCCCGCAATGGCCTGGGTGGAAGGCGGATCGGTCAGCAATCGCTCGACGATCTGGACCAGGCCGTCGTCGCGCACCCAGGAATCGCCGTCGATGGTGACGATCAGATCGTGCCGGGCCTCCTTCAGGCCGCGATTGAGTACCGCCGCCTTGCCTGCATTGACCGTATAGTCGAGCAGGCGCACGTCAGCGTTTGGCGGAAAGCCAAGTTCGATAATGGCCGCGCGCGCGATCGCGACCGTATTGTCGGTCGAACCGTCGTTGAGGATCAGCACCTCATAGGAGCCGGGATAGGTCTGAGCCGCCAGGCTAGCGAGCGTGTCGCGGATCCCGGACGCTTCATTGTATGCCGCGACAAGAACGCTGACCGGCGGATAGGACGTCGGCCGGATGCGCGGCGGCCTGCGGTCGAACAAGAGCGTGCCGAGCAGAAAGGCGTTCATGAATCCCGGCACATAGGCGATGAAACCGATGGCGATGAGGGCGAATATCCAACTGCTGACGTTGGCCAGATCGGCCAGCCACCGCTGCGACAGCCAGACGCTAAGCGCGGTCCAAGCAATCGCCAGCGTCAGGGCCAGTGCGAACTTGGCGGGGATCGGCAAATACAACCGACGATAAGGGCGCGGCAGCGCCGTCGTCGTTTCCTGAACAACGGCCATTGGCCCTGCTTTCGTATCAGACACTCTATCGGACATCACAGGTCCCACGAACGTCTTGCGGATGACGATTGAAAAATCGTCGTTTCTTAAATCGACAATCTCAAACGTAGTAACCAGAGACCAAATATTACGGCACTTACTTCAAACAAATTGTAAATTCTTGCATCAGGCGAGTAGCAGGCGCCGCACAGCGGCGACGCCTGCCCAGACGCTCTAGCCCCGGTCGCCCTTCAGCGCGTCCTTCACGCCGCCGACAGCGTTCTGGACCTTGCCGGCGACCTGATCGGCTCGGCCTTCAGCTTTCAATTTTTCATCGCCAGTCAGCTTGCCGGCTGCTTCCTTGAGCTTGCCGCCGACGTTTTTGGCGGCGCCTTCGATACGATCTTTGTCGGGCATTAGGATCTCCCTGCCAGGGAACGCCGGGACGGCGTCCCTCAGGAAAACAACCCTTTTTCGATCAGCGAGGTTCCGTAATGGGAGCGCCATGATCGCGAAGCCATCGAGCGACCGCCCAGCTGTGCGCCTCATGCCGCAGGCTGGACAGGGCCTGGAGCGGCTCCAGCCAGACCAGGGCGTGATCCGCCTCCTGCTTTAGCGTCTCGTCAGTGCCTGTCACTCGCACCGTCCAGACGCCGCTGACGTTGTTGACCGGCGCGCCGTCCGACTTGTGGAAGAACTGAGCCGCCTCGACCAGACGATCGACCGGCTCGACGACCAGGCCCGTCTCTTCGCCGAATTCTCGGATCAGAGCCTGTTGTTCGCTTTCCTCGCCGTCCACGGCGCCGCCGGGCAGGTCGAAATAAGCCGCGCCGTCGCCTCTATCCACGCGAACACAGGCCAGGCGGCCGTCACGCTCGGCGATGCCGAAGACGGCGGGACGATGGATGTAATCAAGACCCGGACGGGCCGTGCCGAACTGAAGCTTCATCAAGGAAGACTAGCGCCTGTCGTTCGACCCGCGAAAGCCCGAAATGACGAAGAAACGATGATCTAGAGATCAAACGCCAGGCGCGCACGCACGCCGTGGTGAACAGGATCCACCTCGATCGTTGAACGCAGCCCTCCCGCCATGGCCGAGATGATCTTGGAGCCGAGGCCCGTGCCCTTGGGTAGGCCGTCGCCCAACCCCGGTCCGTCATCCTCGACCGTCAGCTGGGCGCGACGCCCATCCTCCAGGCGTTCAAGCAGCACGCGAATCTCGCCCGCCGCGCCCGGCTCATAGGCGTATTTGACGGCGTTGGTGACCAGCTCCGTAACGATGACGCCCAGGGAGACGGCCTGATCGGTCGTCACCTGCAAGGCC
Source organism: Brevundimonas sp. Soil_N_31 (assembly GCF_057655995.1). Taxonomy (NCBI): domain Bacteria; kingdom Pseudomonadati; phylum Pseudomonadota; class Alphaproteobacteria; order Caulobacterales; family Caulobacteraceae; genus Brevundimonas; species Brevundimonas sp. Soil_N_31. The sequence goes on along the minus strand of NZ_JBDGLE010000004.1, from coordinate 346,383 downwards.
TCGGCGCGCAGGGTCAGTCGCGCCCCGCCGCTGTCGGGACCGATGGACTTGCCCAGTTCCTCGACCAGCCCGGCCAGGTATTCGTCCATCTGCACCCGCTCGACGTCCGCCGAGGTGTAGAGGCGACGATGGACGTGGGCCACCGCCTCGATACGCACCTGCGCCTCTCGCAGGGCGTCCCGCGCGCCCTCGTCAGCCAGTTGCCGCAGTTGCAGGGAGATGAAGCTGGACACCAGTTGCAGCGAGTTGCCGACGCGATGGTTCACCTCGCGCAGCAGGGCCTCAGCCCGGTCGCGCGCCTGCCGCACCTCCTCCAGAGCCTCTTCCTTCTCACGCTCCAGACGACGGCGCAGCAGGGCGTCTTCGACCGCTGAGCGCAACAGGGCGGTGAAGTCCTCGGAAACGTCCTTGATGACATAGTCGGCCGCGCCTGCGCGCAGGGCCGCCACGGCGATGCGCCCGTCCTGGGCCCCCGTGACGTAAACCACCGGCGGCGGTTCCGGCAGAGCCAGGATGTCGGGCAGAACATCCAGCCCCTCGCGTCCCGGCATGTAGTGATCCAGGGCGCAGACATCGAACACGCCCGCCTTCAACGCCTCATAGCCCGCGTCAGCGTCCGGCGCGCAGGTCACCAGATAGCCGTGACGCTCCAATTCCTTCTGGACCAGCCGCGAAAGACCGCGGTCGTCATCGATATACAAAAGACGGATGGCGGCCCCGACCTGATTCACGCTTCAGATCTCGGGCGCTTGCATGACTGAAAGGAACAGACCCAGTTGGCGGATCGCGCCGGCGAAGGCTTCATAGTCCACGGGCTTGGTGATGTAGACATTGCAGCCTAGGTCGTAGCATCGCTGAATCTCGACCTTGTCGTCGGTCGTGGTCAGGACGACGACAGGGGCGCGTCGCAGGCGTTCGTCCGCCTTCACTCGCTCCAGAATCTCGGTCCCTGACATGTCCGGCAAATTCAGATCCAGCAGGATCAGCAAAGGCCCGCTGCGGCGCACTTCGTCGCTGAACAGGTAATCCAGCGCCGCGTCGCCATGGTCGAAGTGGACGATGTCGTTGGCGATGTTCGCGCGCCGGATGTTCTTTTCGATGAGTTTGGCATGGCCATGGTCGTCTTCGACCATGACGATCTTCACCGAATGACTCACAGGCGGTCTCCTTGATGCTCACTCAGCATAATCAGACGTTTCGGAAATTTAATGTGAAAAGTCGAGCCTTCGCCCAACTGGGACTCGACGTCTATGGAGCCGCCCATGCGACGGACGATGTTGCGCACGAAGGCCAGGCCCAGGCCTTCGCCCGGCTTGTCCTGCTTGCCCGAGCGCCGGAACAGTTCGAAGATTCGCTCATGGTCCTTGGGCGAGACGCCTCGACCGTTGTCCCGCACGGCGTATGACACCCAGCCGTCCGGCTCGTCCTGACCGCTCACCTGGATACGGATGGGACGGTCCGCCTGCTGATACTTGACCGCATTATCGATCAGATTGCCGAATATCTGCTCGATCGACAGACGATCATTCTCCATCGTCGGAAGGGCTCCGATGGTGATCTCACCACCCGTTTCCGTCACTTGATGGCTGACCGTATCGGCGATGGCGCGGACCATGCCGGTCATGTCCAAACGCTCAGGCAGCAAAGCGCGCCGCCCCTCGCGCGAGAGCTTGAGGATGGCGTTAATCAGCCGGTCCATCTTGGCCGTCGAGGTACGGATGAAACCCACCGCCTCGGGCGCGTCTTCGCGGACCGCGCGTAGCGCCTCGGGATCCACCAATTCGGGGTGGGTCGTCTCGAGCGCCGTCAACTGATGGTCCAAAGTCTTGCTGACCTGCTCCAATTCCGAGGTGTAGCCCATAACGTTGACCAGGGGCGCACGCAGGTCATGGCTGACGATATAGGCGAAACGCTGAATCTCTTCATTGGCGCGGGTCAGCTCGGCGGTGCGGTCGCGGACTTCGTTCTCCAGCCCGGCGTTAACGCGGTCCAGCTCGAAATGCGCCTCTTCGATCTCGGCCACGTAGCGGCGCACCAGCCAGACGCTGATCCCCGCCAGAAGCAGGACCAGCACAGCCGCCAGGGCGTTGACCGCCACGGTGATCGTCTGCGCCCGCTCGGACTGGCGGGTGCGCTCGGCCAGGCGACGCGCCTCGACGGCGTCGACGGCGGCCAGTTCGACCCGTATGGCGTCCATCAGGGCCTTGCCCCGCCCGCCTCGTATAAGAGACACCGCCTCGCCGATCCGTCCCGTTCGGGTCAGTTCGATCGTGCTGTTCATCAGCGCCAGGCGCTCTCGGTAAAGCCCCTTCACCTTCTCTACCCGCCCGACCTGGGCTTCGTCGCCGTCAACCAGCGTTTCCATCCGGTCGATGACGTCTGGAAGCTTGGCCACAGCATTGTCATGGACACCCAGGTATTCGGCCCGCGCCGTCAGCATGAAGCCGCGCTGCCCCGTCTCGGCATCGGTCAGCAGCATCAACATGTCCTTGGCCGCCAGGCGCACCTGCTGGCTGTGATCCACGGTATCGTTGTACGTCGCCGTCCGCTGGATCATGACGAAAGTGGCCGCATTCACCGCCATCAGCAGCAAGATAGCCAGCGCCAGAAGAGCTATGATCGAGCGACTGAGGGTCGGGGTGCGCAGGAAGATTCCGAAGGTGCGCAGGGCCGGCCGAATGCGTTTCATGCCCCGAACCTTATTCGCCGTCGAAGCCGTGTCCAGCCTTTACCACGCCGCGACCTAGACTGAGCCGACCGTCCTGAGCCGAGCCTTGGGATGAATCTCATTTTGGCTCATCACCACCGTCTGACCGCGGAAGCGTTCGATGATGGAGCGGACGTAGGGGCGGACCTGCGGCCCGGTCAGCAGGACCGGGTTCTCGCCCGTCATGGCGGCGCGCTCGAACACGTCGCGGACGGCGCGGATGAAGTCCTGAAGCTTGCTGGGCGCCATGGCCAGCTGCTTGTCCTCACCGGGGCCGATCAGACTCTCGGCGAAGGCCTGCTCCCACTCGGGCGACAGGGTGACGATGGGCAGGGCGCCGTCGTCGGCCTTGTGCTGCCAGCACAGCTGACGCGCCAGACGGCCGCGCACGTGTTCGACCAGGGTGGCGACGCTGGTGGTGTGCGGCGCCGCCTCGGCCAGGCCTTCCAGGATGGCGGGCAGGTCGCGGATCGACACCTTCTCGCGCAGCAGGGCCTGAAGCACGCGCTGAAGCGTGGTCACGGTGACGACCGAGGGGATCAGCTCCTCGACCAGCTTCTGCTCCTCGCCCTTCAGCTCCTTCAGCAGCTTCTGCACCTCGGCGTAGGAGAGCAGCTCGGCCATGTTCTCCTTGAGGATTTCGGTCAGGTGCGTCGTCAGCACCGTCGAGGGGTCGACGATGGTGTAGCCGCGGAAGGTCGCCTCTTCGCGCAGGGACTCGTCGATCCAGGTCGCAGGCAGGCCGAAGGCGGGTTCACGCGTATGCTCGCCGGGCAGCTCGACCTGACGGCCCGCCGGGTCCATCGCCATCAGGGAGCCGAGGCGCACCTCGCCCGAACCGGCGTCCATCTCCTTGATACGGATGGCGTAGCCCTGATTGGGCAGGCGCATGTTGTCGAGGATGCGCACGCTGGGCATGACGAAGCCGTACTCCTGGGCCAGGGAGCGGCGCAGGGCGCGGATCTGGTCCGTCAGGCGGCGGCCTTCCAGGTCGTTGATCAGGGCCAGCAGGGCGTAGCCCAGCTCGATCTTCACCTCATCGATGGTCAGAGCGGTGGAGATCGGCTCCTCTACGTCTTCCTTCGGCTTCAGGTTCACCGGCTCGGCGGGCGGCGGCTTCAGCCGGTCGCGGCCCAGCTTCCACGCCATGAAGCCCGTCCCCAGCGCCAGCGCCGCGAAGGGCAGCAACGGCATGCCGGGGATCAGCCCGATCAGCCCCGCCGTGCCCGACACCACGCCCAGCGACACCGGATTGCTGGCCAGCTGGGCGACGAAGGCCTTGTCCGCCGAACCCTCGACCCCGGCCTTGGTCACCAGGAAGCCCGCGGCGACCGAGACGATGATGGCCGGGATCTGCGTCACCAGGCCGTCGCCGACGGTCAGCTGGACATAGGTGTTGGCCGCCTCCATGGCGGGCATGCCGTGCTGCACCACGCCGATCAGCAGGCCGCCGATGGCGTTGATGAAGGTGATGATCAGGCCCGCCACAGCGTCGCCGCGCACGAATTTCGAGGCGCCGTCCATGGCCCCGAAGAAGGTCGATTCCTGCTCCAGCTCCTTGCGGCGCAGCTTGGCCTGATCCTCGTTGATCAGACCCGCCGACAGATCGGCGTCGATGGCCATCTGCTTGCCCGGCATGGAGTCCAGGGTGAAGCGGGCCGAGACCTCGGCGATGCGGGTCGCGCCCTTGGTGATGACCACGAAGTTCACCACCAGCAGGATGGCGAAGATGATCACCCCGATGATGAAGTTGCCCCCCATCATCAGCTCGCCGAAGGCCTGGATGATCTTGCCGGCGCTGTCGTGGCCTTCCTGACCGTTGCTGAGGATCAGCCGCGTCGAGGCCAGATTCAGACCCAGCCGGAACAGGGTCGAGACCAGCAGCACCGTGGGAAAGATGGCGAAGTCCAGCGGCCGCTTCATCATCACGGCCGTCATCAGGATCAGCACGCTGGACACCAGCGAGATCGCCAGCAGCAGATCCAGAAGCATCTTCGGGATCGGCAGGATCAGCAGCATGATGACGGCGATGACGCCGACCGCCATGCCGACCTCGCCGCGCATCAGCCAGCCGAGCGCGTCACGCCCCGTGGGGCGCGCCATGCCGTCCTTCATCAGGATGGGCGCGTCAGCCATGACGACGTGCGAAGGTCATGTCGCCTGATGACAGGATTCGGCGGCCCTCAGCCATGCCCCAGCGCCTTGAGCGCCTGCCGGGTCGCATCGGCGATCACAGCCTCGCGCTGGGCGTCGGTCGAATCCTTCGTGGCGTGGAAATAGACGGCGATGGCGATGGGCGCGCCGTCCGTCGGATAGAGGACGCCGATGTCGTTCACCGGGCCATAGCCGCCGGTGCCGGTCTTGTGCGCCACGGCCCAGCCCGCCGGAACGCCCGCCTTGATCCGCCCCTGCCCCGTCGGCGTATCCACTAGCCAGCGCATCAGCAGAGCCTTGGACGCCGGGCTCAGCGGCGTATCGGCGGCGACCAGCAACCGCTGGATGTTCCGCACGGACTGGTCCGGAGTGATGGTGTCCTTGTCGCCGTCCTGGCGATTCATCTCGGGCTCGAGGCGATCGACGCGGGTGCTGTCGTCGCCGATGCCGCGATAGAAGGCGCGCAAGGCGTCCAGCCCGCCCATTTCACGGATCAGGATGTTGGCGGCGGGGTTGTCGCTGACCTCGACCGTGCCCTTCATCAACTGCTCGATGGTCAGGGTCGAACCGACCGCCGGTTCCGTGACCGGGGCGTGGCTGATCATGTCAGCCTGCGTCACCGGGATCGCCCGGTCCAACCGCTCCTGCCCCGCCTGCACGCGCAGCAGGGTCGCCGCCGCCAGATACATCTTGAAGGTCGAGCAATAGACGAACCGTTCGTCGCCGCGCCATGCCGCGCGCTGCCCCTCGGTCGCGACCGACACGCCCAGACGACCGCCGTGACGGGCCTCCAGCGCCGACAGGTCGAGCACGGCGGGTTCAGCCGCCGCAGGCTCACTCGCGCGCGCACAGGCGCCCAGGGCGAGGGCGCCCGCGCCGATCAGCAAGGTGCGACGGTCGGCGCGCATCGGATCAGCCCGCCGCGCCGTAGGCGGCCGCGACGCCCGACTGAGGCGCCGGGATCGGCGTGCCTGCGTCGGCGTATTCGTTCAGCTTGTTGCGCAGGGTGCGGATCGAGATGCCCAGGATGGTCGCCGCATGGGTGCGGTTGCCCAGGCAGTGGCTGAGCGTGTCCAGGATCAGGGTCTTCTCCATCTCGGCCACGGTCTGACCGACGAAGCTGCGGGTCACGGCGTCGGCGACCTGGGCCGCCTGACCGGCCACGCCGGCGTCATAGGCCGAGGCGGCGGGCGTCGAGGCCCCCTCGCCCCCGCCCAGCAGCGGGCGGCCGTCCGGCAGGCGGATGGCGTCGACGTCGATCTCGGTCCCCGCCGCCAGCAGGACGGCGCGGTGCATGGCGTTTTCCAGTTCGCGCACGTTGCCGGGCCAGCGGTGAGCGACCAGGGCGCGCTTGGCCTCGGCCCCGATGGCGCGCGGCGGCACGCCGTTGGCGGCGGCGTATTTCTTGACGAAATGATCAGCCAGCACCGCGATGTCGCCGGGGCGTTCGCGCAAGGACGGCAGGCGCAGGTTCACCACGTTCAGCCGGTACAGCAGGTCTTCGCGGAATGTCCCCTCGGCCACGGCCTTGGCCAGGTCGCGGTTGGAGGTGGCGATGATGCGGATGTTGACGGGCACCGGCTTGGCGCCGCCGACGCGGTCGATCACCCGCTCCTGAATGGCGCGCAGCAGCTTGGCCTGAAGCCGGGCGTCCATCTCGCTGATTTCGTCCAACAGAAGCGTGCCGCCGTCGGCCTCCTCGAACTTGCCGATCCGACGCGCGACGGCGCCGGTGAAGGCGCCCTTCTCGTGACCGAACAGCTCGGATTCCAGCAGATTGTCGGGGATGGCAGCGCAGTTGACGCTGATGAAGGCCTTGTCCGCACGGCGCGAGTGCGCGTGCAGATAGCGCGCCATCACCTCCTTACCCACGCCGCTTTCGCCGGTGATCAGGATGGAGGCTTCCGAACGCGCCACCTGATCGGCCAACTGGATGACGTGCTTCATCGCCGGGTCGGCCGAGATCATCGGCCGTTCGTCGTCGGCCACGGCCGACAGGACGGCGGCGATCAGATCCGCCTCGGGCGGCAGGGGGATGAACTCCTTGGCCCCGGCGCGGATGGCGTCGGCCGCCTCGCGCGCGTCAGCGTCGACGCCGCAGGCCACGACCGGCACATGGATGCGCTCGGCGTCGTTGGCGGCGATCAGGGCGGCGATGTCGATGCGGTAGTCGACCATCAGCAGGTCCGCGCCCTGCCCCCGGCGCAGTTGCTCGGTCGCCTGATCGGCGCGCTCGACGTGCTGGACCTTGGCGCCGTGCGCCATGGCCATCTTCACCGCCGTCGCCAGCTGGCCGCTTAAACGACCCACCACCAGAAGACGCATCGCCCTACTCCTTCAGAATCCTGTCCGTGACGGGGCGGCCGATCAGGCGCCCTTGTCCTCGGTCTTGATGATTTCCGTCATAGTCACGCCCAGCCGGTCCTCGACGACGACGACCTCGCCGCGCGCCACCAGGCGGTTGTTGACGAAGATGTCGATCGCCTCGCCGACCTTGCGGTCCAGTTCCAGCACAGAGCCCTTGTTCAGCTTCAGCAGTTGGGCCACCGACATATTGGCCTTGCCCAGCACGGCCGAAATGTTGACCGGCACGTCGAAGACGGGCGCCAGGTCGACGGCGGACTTCTCGCCGCCCTCATCGGCCAGGTTCAGAGCGGTGGACTCGCCGAATTCCTCAAGCGAAAGATCGTCGGTGGCCATCAGAAGCCCCTTCTGTCATGAGCGCCGCCTTCGAGGGGCGGCTCGGCGTGGCCGGCTTCGGCGGCCAGGGCGGCGTTGAGCGCGGCGGCCACGCGGGCCTCGGCTTCGGCCGGATCGAATTCGGCGCGGCCGTCGGCCCATTCCAGGGCGAAGGCGGCGGCGGGCAGGTGCGGTTCATCGCGGAACACCACCAGTCCCGAGAAACCGGCCTGGGCGCACAGGGCCTCGATCTGGGCGCGCCCTTCGTCGTCCAGACCCGAGGCGCGGACCAGCAGACGCGGCGTGGCGTCCATCTCCTGCCCCAGGGCCTCGATGGCGGCTTCCAACGGACGACGAGGAAAACGATCGAAGGCTGCCGAACCGATGACCCGCGCGGCGGCCAGGGCCAGTTCTGCGGATTCGCGGCGGTGCGACTCGGCCACGCCGCGCAACAGGGTCGCAGCCTGCGCCGTCGACTGGGCCATGATCGACAAGGCGTCGGCGCGCAGGGCCTCGACCTCGGACAGGGCCTGCTGACGGGCCTCCAGCCGGGCCTGGGCGACCAGGGCCTCGACCTCGGCGGGGGCGAAGGACCGCTTGGCCGGCTGCCAGGTCGAGGCGCGCAGCACGGCGCCGTCGGCCCCGAACTCGGTGTCGAAGGCGAAAGGCACGGCGTTGGAGGGAAGCGCGCTCATGTCAGTAGATCAACTCGTCGTCGCCGCCCTGGCCGGCCAGCATGATGTCGCCGCGCGCCGCCAGATCCTTGGCCACCTGGACCATGGCCATCTGGGCGTTGTCGACGTCCTTGAGGCGGACAGGCCCCATGGAATCCATGTCCTCGCGCATGATCTTCGAGGCGCGCTCGGACATGTTGGAGAAGAACATTTCGCGCAGGGGGTCCGAAGCGCCCTTCAGCGCCAGCCCCAGCTGGTCCTTCTCGACCGCGCGCAGCAGGGTCTGCACCCCGCCCGGATCGAGGCGCGACAGATCCTCGAACACGAACATCAGGGCGCGGATACGCTCGGCCGCATCGCGGTTGCGTTCCTCCAGCGCGCCGATGAAGCGCGCCTCGGTCTGGCGGTCGAAGCTGTTGAAGATATCGGCCATCAGCTCATGGCTGTCGCGCTTGGACGTGCGCGCCAGGTTGGACATGAACTCGCTGCGCAGGGTCTGTTCGATCTTGTCGAGAATGTCGCGCTGCACCGGCTCCATGCGCAGCATGCGCTGGACGCATTCCAGGGCGAAGTCCTCGGGCAGGGCCGTCAGCACGCGCGAGGCGTGGTCCGGCTTGATCTTCGACAGAACGACCGCGACCGTCTGCGGATATTCGTTCTTCAGATAGTTGGCGAGCACGGCCTCGTTCACATTGCCGAGCTTGTCCCACATGGTCCGGCCCGCCGGACCGCGGATCTCCTCCATCAGGGCCTCGACGCGATCGCCGGGCATGAAGGAGGCCAGCAGGCGCTGCGTCTGCTCATAGGAGCCCATCAGCGAGCCGGACCCGCCGATGCCGGAGACGAACTCGACCAGCACCTCTTCGACCACGGCGGCGGTGACGGTGCCCAGCCCCGCCATAGCCTGAGAGACCTCCTTGATCTCTTCATCGTCGAGCTGCTGCCACAGGGCGGTATGCTCTTCGCCCAGAGACAGCAGAACGACGGCGGCCTTTTCAGGCCCCGTCAGCTTCTTGGCGTCGTCGACCGCCGCACCCTTGGACACCAACCGCGCCGCCATCAGCTTTCATGCATCCACGAGCGCAGGATCGCCGTGGATTCCTCTGGGTGGCTGTCGACGAAATCGGCGACCTTCTTGATGGAGGAGGCCTTCACCTGACCCTCGATACGGGCGATGTCGATGCGCTGCTCCATGTCGCTGGGGCCCGCCAGCATGGGCGCGCCGCCCGGCAGGGTTCCGCCGACGATCTGGGTGTCCAGGGCGGTGACGGGAATGCCGCCGGCGCCGACCAGGGCGGGCGCGCCGCCAGGCCCGGTCGCCGCCTTCAACAGCGGACGCAGGACGAAGAAGACCAGCACGAAGCCGGTGACGGCCAGGATCAGCAACTCGACCCCGCGCATGATGTCGTTCTTGTCGAAGGCGAACATCGAGGAGCCTTCCTCGGCGCCCGGCGCAGCGGACGGCTCGCGGTTGAAGCGGACGTTGACGACCTCCAGCTTGTCGCCGCGCGTCTCGTCGATGCCGACGGCGGCGGCGACTAGGGCCTTGATCTGCTGCACTTCCTCGGCCGTGCGGGCGGCGTAGGCGGGCTCGCCCTTGCCGTCGGCGGCGGGGGTGTATTTGCCGTCGACCGCGACCGAGACCGACAGCTTCTTGACCTCGCCCGGCTCCTTCACCGTCGTGGTGGTGGTGTTGGAGATTTCGTAGTTGGTCGTCTCGGTGTTTTCCGAGTTGGTGGAGCCGATCGGCGTGGTGTTCGGGGCCTCGCCGCCGGGAATGTTGTTGGTGGCGGTGACGCCGCCGTCCTGCTGGCCGGTCGTGTCCTGCGACTGGCTGCCGTTGGTCGAGGTCGAACGAACGACCTGGCCGTCCGGATCGAACTTCTGCTCCTGGGTGGTCGAGCGGCTGTGGTCGATGTCGGCCGTGACCTGGACGCGGGCGGCGCCGGCGCCGACGACGCCCTCGACGATGTCCTTGATGCGGGCCTGCATCTGGGCCTCGGTCGAGGCCTTGGACGCCTCGGCGGTGGCCGAGGTGAAGCCCGTGTCCTCAGACCCGGCCGCCAGGGTGCGGTTGGCCTGGTCCGTCACCGTGACCTTGTCCGGCTTCAGGTTCGGCACGGACGAGGCGACGACGTTGCGGATGGCCCGCACCTGATCGGCCGACAGGTCGCGACCCGACAGACCCACCACCACGGCGGCGGTCGGGTCGATGGCGGCGGCCTGGAACATCTCGCGACGCGGCATGGTGATGTGGACGCGGGCCGAAGAGATGCCGCGCATCGACATGATGGTGCGCGCCAGTTCGCCCTGCAGGGCGCGCTGCTCGTTCAGGTTCTGCTGGAACTCGGTCTGGCCCAGCACCGATTGGTTGTCGAATATCTCGTAGCCGACGCTGCCCGAGGTCACGAGCCCCTTGCCCGCCAGCATCAGGCGCGCCGTGCCCACCTCGTCGCGGCTGACGAAGATGGTCGAGCCGTCGCCCTTGGAGGAATATTTGATGCCCGCCTGATCCAGGGCGGCGCTGATTTCGGAGGCTTCGCGCAGGTCGAGGTTGGAATAGAGCAAGGCGTCCGGCGCCTGGCCCACGCGCAGCATGACGGCGACCAGCACGGCGGCCACGCCCGCAGCCACGCCCAGGATGGCGGCCAGGCGTCCGATGCCGAACCTTTTCAAAGCTTCCGTGAAGCCGCCCACGCGCCATCGCCCCTGCACACGCGGGACGAACCGAACCCGCTAGGCAGAAACTGCCGCCTGGATGGTAAATGCGGCGTTAAGAGGCGTTAAAGAGATGGGAATCCTGCCCTCTCCCGATGGGAGAGGGCTTGAGCGCACGAGAGCGCAGCGATCGTTCTGGCGCGACCCGCAGGGCGGCGCGTAGCAGCCAAAGGGTGAGGGTTCGCGGTTGATGCGTCTGCGCGGCGGCTTGCGCCGACTGCTGGGACAAGCCCCTCACCCTTTCGCCTTAACCAATCGCCTACGGCTCTTGGAGGCTCAAGCCCTCTCCCGCCGGGAGAGGGATCATGCACACCGCAAAAGAAAAAAGGGGCTGCGGGACCATCGCGTCCCGCACCCCCTTCGGCGCCCCCCGGCGCCCGCCCGCCTCCCGAGAGAGGCAGGCTAGCTGGTCAAAGGTCGATCAGACCTTCAAACTTTAGATCTTTAGGGCCGCGGCCTTCTTGTCGGCGGCGGCCTGGATGCGGGCCTCGGCGATGGCGTCGGCGATCAGGTGGGTCGGCTTGTTCTCGGCGACCGAACGCTCGAGGATTTCCTCGAAGGTCTCCATCAGGCGCGACAGCTTGCCTTCGACCCACGAGGCGTCATAGGCGCCGCCGGTCTGACGAGCGTTCATTTCCGAGGCGACGTTGATGATGCCGCCGCCGTTGATGACGTAGTCCGGCGCATACAGGATGCCGCGCTTGAACAGTTCGTCGCCGATGTCGGCCGTGGCCAGCTGGTTGTTGGCGGCGCCGCAGACGGCCTTGACCTTCAGACGGTCCAGCGTCTGCGGGTTCAGGGTCGCGCCCAGGGCGCACGGGGCGTAGATGTCGGCGGCGACGTCATAGATGGCGTCCGGGGCGACGATCTCCGCGCCGGTCTTGGCGGCGACGGCTTCCAGGTTGGCCTGGTTGACGTCGGTGATGATCAGCTTGGCGCCGGCCTTGTGCAGCATGTCGGCCAGATAGGCGCCGACGTGACCCACGCCCTGCAGGGCGACGGTCAGGCCGGTCATGTCGTTCTGGTTGAACAGGCGACGCGCGACGACCAGGTTCGAGCGGAACACGCCCTCGGCCGTGACCGGGCTGGGATCGCCCGAGGCTTCCGGGCCGTCCTTCAAGCCCAGGACGAATTCGGTGACCTTGCGGGCTTCGGCGATATCCTCGACCGAGGTGCCGACGTCTTCGGCGGCGTAGTAGTGACCGCCCAGGCCGTTCAGATAGCGACCGAAGGCGTGGAACAGCTCAGGCGACTTCTGGGTGCGGCTGTCGCCGATGATGACCGACTTGCCGCCGCCCATCTCCAGATCCGCGACGGCGTTCTTGTAGCTCATGCCTTTGGACAGGCGCAGCACGTCTTCCAGCGCCTCGGCGGCGGTGGCGTAGTTCCACATGCGGGTGCCGCCGACGGCCGGACCGCGCGCGGTCGAGTGCACCGCAACAATCGCCTTCAGGCCGGTTTTCTCGTCATAGAAGGCGTGGACGCCTTCATGGTTCGAGAAAGAAGGAGAATCAAACAGCGTCTTGCCCATGACAGGCCTTTCCTGGGGTACTTTTTTGTGCGGAAGGACATACGCGCAGCCTGACCAAACGGCAAGCATCACCATGCAGCCGCGCCAGGGTTCTAGGAAACATGCGGAAAACGCCTCCGCTTTCCGCAGGTTTTGCGTTCAGCGCGCCTTGGGATCAGCCTGCAACGCGGGCAGGACCGCCGGCGCGCCGGACGGCAGGGGCCGAGTCGAGTCGCGCAGCCAGGCCTCGACGTCGGCGAAAACGATCTCGGCCTGAAGGTCGCGGTTCAGGATGTGCCAGCCGTCGGCGTAATAGCCCGTCGTCAGGTTCGACCGCTCGCCCGCCTGCTCCAGGGCGCGGCGCATGGGGCGTTTGGTGATGATCTGATCGTGCGCACCATAGAGCAGCAGGGTCGGCTTCTCGACCCGGCCCAGACGCTGGGTCGCCGTCTCCATCAGATCGACCAGGCCGTACAGGGAATCGAACCGCGTCGACAGGATCGACAGGGGGTCGCGGCCGTTGCGGATCAGTTCCAGCGTATTGTCCGAGGCGCGGATGTCGCGCACGGCGAAGGACGGCGGCTCGACCCGCTTGGCCCCCATCATGCGCGCGGCGGTCCACAGGCCCGCGCTATTGAAGGCGCTCTGGCTGGACCAGCCCCAGACGCCAGGCGCCATCAGCACCACCCGATCCGCGTCCGGCGGCGCGTCGGAGCCGAAAGCGGCGATGGTCGAGGAGCCGCCCATGCTTTCGCCCGCCACCACGATCAGGGCGTTCGGCCGCTCGGCCCGAACCAGGGCGACGATGGTGCGCAGATCCTGACTGGTCAGACTTTCGGCCGCGAACTGGCCCCGGTTCGGGGCCAGGCCGAAGCCGCGCTGGTCATAGGCCCAGGTCTCGATGCCCCGCTGCGCCCACCACGGCCCGGCGAAGCGGAAGGAGGCGTAGTGGTCGTTGAAGCCGTGCAGGGCGACGATGACGGCCCAAGGCGCCTGCCCTTCAGGGCTCCAGCGCAGATAGGGCAGCCGCGCCCCGTCCTGCACCACAAAGGCGCCGCGTCCCAGGGTTCCCGTCTCGATGTGCGGCCCGTTGAACCCGTTGGGCGGCGTCAGCGGCGGCTGGACGTGCGGCGTGGCGCAGGCGCTCAGGCCCAGGGAAAGCGCCATGAGGACCGCCGCCAATCCGCCCTGCCAAATCTTCACGCCAGTATCTCCGCTGTCCGCTGACGAAGGTAGGGCAGAACCTCGGCTTCAAACCACGGGTTTTTCTTCAGCCAGGCCGTATTGCGCCACGACGGGTGCGGCAGGGGCAGGACAGCAGGGGCGTAGTCGCGCCAGGCGCGGACCGTCTCGGTCATGTTGGCCTTGGCCGCCGCGCCCAGAGCCCAGGCCTGGGCGTAGCCGCCGACCAGCAGAGTCAGTTCGACCTTCGGCAGTTCGGCCAGCAGGCGCGGCCGCCACAGTTCGGCGCAACGGCGCGGCGGCGGATAGTCGCCGCCCTTGGGATGGGTGCCGGGGAAACAGAAGGCCTGCGCCGCCACGCCGAGGCGCGGATCGCCGTAGAAGGTCGCTTCATCCACCCCCATCCAGTCGCGCAGGCGAACGCCGGACGGGTCGGTGAAGGGCAGACCGCTTTCATGCACTCGCCGCCCGGGCGCCTGGCCGCAGATCAGCAGGCGCGTCGCAGGCGCGACCATGACCACCGGGCGCGGCGTGTGGGGCAACTGGCCCAGACACGCCCGGCAGGCGCGGATCTCGGCCAGCAGCGCGTCCAGGCCGTTGTCCGGTTCAGTCGAAATCGTCATCCGAAGCTTCGACCGGCGGCAGGGCCGCCCTGTTCGCCGCTTCTTGGGCCGCGGCCGTCTCGGCCTCGGTCGGCAGGCGCAGGCGGATCACGCCGCGGAAGTTGTTGGGATCGACCGCCTTGCCCTTCTTGGTGATGGTCAGCTTGCCCTGACGCATCAGGCCCAGGGCCGTCGCCTTCACCTTGGGCAGCAGGCGTTGCCACTGCTCGGGCTGCAGTTCCTTGGCCACGTCGGCCGGTTCAATGCTCTTGCCGCCGACGTTCTTGGGGTCGGCCTTGGCCAGTTTTTCGAAAATGGCCGCTTCGATTGGATCGCTCATAGGCGCTATATGCTGCACCGCGAGATCGGAAAGAAGGCAAAACCGACATGGCCGAAATAATCACCGTCACCGAGGGCGAGTTCGCCGGCTGGCAGACCTATGACCTGCGCGACACCTTCGACGTGGTGGTGGGGCCCTTCTACGGCAAGCCCGATCCCGATGGGCACATGCGCTGCGCCTTCCGCGCCGAGCAGAAGCACATGAACGCCGGCGGCCGGATGCACGGCGGCTGCCTGATGACCTTCGCCGACATCGCCATGTTCCAGATCGCCTATCAGGAGATGGAGGGCGCCTCGGGCGTGACGGTGCAGCTCGACTCCACCTTCATCGACGGCGCCTATGTGGGCGAACTGATCGAGGCGACCGGCCAGGTGACCAAGGCGGGCAAGAGCCTGATCTTCGTGCGCGGCCAGATCACCACCGGCGAGCGGCTGCTGATGACCTTCTCGGGCGTGATCCGGAAGTTCACGCCGCGCGGTTGAACCGTACGCCTAGCGCCAGAGCCATGGCGACGGCGGCCGCCGGCCACAGGGCGATCAGTCCTAGGCGGCCATAGACGACCGCGCCCATCAGCGCGCCTCCGGCCAGCCCCGACCACAGCGCCATATAGGCCCGGAACGCCCAGCGGTCGCCGCCGCGCACGGCCGCGGCCAGGGCGTGGCCGGTCTTGATCAGGGTTCCGGTCATATAGGTCAGGCTGACCCCGACCTCGCCGTCGCGCAGGAAGACCGAGTTCTCGACCGCCATGGCCAGGACCATCAGGCCGATCGCCAGGGGCGCGATCCCCGCCCCCGCCGCCACGGCGGCCCCAGCCAGCAGCGCCGCCTCGACCGCCAGCACCCGGCTGCGCGAGCGCGCCCCCTCGCCGCCCGCGACCAAGGCCCCGAGCATGGCGCCCAGCACGAACAGCAGCAGGACGCCCGCCACCGCGCCCGCCGCCAGCCACCGCCCTTCGGCCAGGTTGACGGCCAGGCGGGTGGTGTTGCCGCTCATGAAGGAGACGAACACCCCGCCCAGATGCAGAAAGCCCAGGCTGTCGACATAGCCCGCCAGCCCCGCCAGCATCATAGCCAGCCCGCGATCCGGCGCCGTCAGAGTCCGCAAGACAGACTCACATCCCCGCCGCCGCCGCCGGACGGGCGCGGCACGTCTCCAGCCAGCGGGCCAGGTGGGTCAGCTCCTCCGGCGGGCGGTATTTGACCAGGCGGGCGAAATCCAGCCCCACGGCCCCGACGATGTCGGCGATGGTGAAGCGGTCGGCGGCGATGAACTCATGCTCCGCCAGGTGGCGATCCAGCGTCTTCATGAAGCGCTCGGCGCCCAGGCGGTTGTATTCGGCGACCTGCGGCTGGGGCGCCTCCAGCGCGGCCAGGGCCGGGTGGGTGAAGCGCACGTTCAGCATCATCGGATTGGCCAGATACATCTCGCACCGGCGCATCCACATCTCGATGATCGCCTGCTCCTTGGGGTCGCGGCCGAACAGGTTCGGCTCGGGATGCAGGGCCTCCAGATAGCGGCAGATGGCGATGGATTCCGTCAGGCAGGTTCCGTCGTCCAGCTCCAGCGCAGGAACGTGCGGCACGCCGAACTTGGCGCGATAGACCGGCGTGCGGTGCTCGCCCGCCAGAAGCTCGATCTCGACGCGCTCGACGTCGGTCACGCCCTTTTCCGCCATGACCCAGCGGACGCGGCGCGGATTGGGCGCGCGGCGGCTTTCATAGAGCTTCATCAGAGGGTTCCCTTCGGCTGCCCTCGGAACGCTACTAGGCGAAGACGGCGGCGGGCAAGGCCCCCACGATGCAGGCCGTCATCAGCGTGGCCAGGAAGCCCGCCAGCAGCGCCTTCCACACCATGCCCAGCACCTCCTCGCGGCGTTCGGGCATCAGCACCGACAGGCCGGTGACGGTGATGCCGACCGAGCCGATGTTGGCGAAGCCGCACAGGGCGTAGGTCATCAGCATCCGCGTGCGCTCGCTCATCTCTGCGGCGGGCACCTTGCCCAGCTCGATGAAGGCGACGAACTCGGTCAGGGTCAGCTTGACGCCCAGCAGCCAGCCCGCCTTCTGGGCGTCGGCCCATTCCACGCCGGTCAGCCAGGCCACGGGGGCGAACAGCACGCCCAGGATGCGCTCGATTGTCAGCGGCTCTCCGGCGATGACGAAGCCGCCCAGGATGACGTTGGCCAGAGCCACCAGGGCCACGAAGACGATCAGCACGGCCGAGATGTTCAGCACCACCATCAGGCCGTCGGACGTGCCTTTCACGATGGCGTCGACGGCGCTGTCGTACTTCAGCGCCGAGTTGTAGTCGGCGACCGCCCCGCCCTCGCCCGGCTTTTCCGGAATGATGACGCGGGCCAGCAGGATGCCGGCGGGCGCCGAGACGATGGAGGCCACCAGGACGTGGCCCGCCGCATTGGTCAGCACCGGCGACAGAATGGTCGCATAGGCCACCATGGTCGAGCCGGCGACTGTGGCCAGACCGACCACCATCATCAGAAAGACCTCGGACCGGCTCAGCTTGTCCAGATAGGCGCGGATGACGATCGGGCTTTCGATCATGCCCAGGAAGACGTTGGCCGCCACCGCCAGGGCCGAGGCGCCGCCCAGCCCCATGGTCCGCTGGAACAGGAAGCCGAAGCCGAGCGTGATCCACTTCAGGATCTTCCAGTGCCACAGCAGGGCCGACAGGGCCGAGATCACCAGGATCAGCGGCAGCACATTGAAGGCGAAGGTGAACAGGGCGCCCTCATTGGCGACGGCGTAGGGCTGATCCCCGCCCGCCAGATAGCCGAAGACGAAGCGCGTCCCCTCTGCGGTCGCCAGCTCCAGCCCCTTCACCGCATTGTTGATGCCGTCCAGCACCACCTGCGAGCCCGGAATGGCGAAGGTCGCCAGCACCAGCGCCGCCTGCACCAGCACCGCCCCGATCGCCAGCCGCCACGGAAAGGCGCAGCGGTTCTCGGAAATCGCCCAGCAGACGGCGACGATGACGACCAGGCCGAACAGGCTCTGGAGGTTCAGGAGGCTGAACATGAAAGGCGGCTCCGCGACCGGCGCTATGGGAGCCGGCTTCTTCAGTGCGCATCAACGACAGCAGAACGCCGCTGGCAAGGGGGCAATGAAAAACCCTCTCCCGATGGGAGAGGGAGACTAGAGCGTCCCGCGCACCAGCTTGCCGTAGTCGTCCATCAGGCTCAGCGACAGCGCGCCCGGCGTGAAGCGATAGTCGCCGACCTGACCCACCGGCGTCACCTCGGCGGCCGAGCCGGTCAGGAAGCATTCGGAGAAGTCGCCCAGCTCTTCCGGCAGAATGTCGCGGACCACGACCTCGATCCCCCGCGCCTGGGCCATTTCGATGACGGTCTGGCGGGTGATGCCGTCCAGGATGTGATCGACGCGCGGCGTGTGCAGGGCGCCGTTCTGGACGAAGAAGACGTTGGCGCCGGTCGCCTCGGCCACATAGCCGCGCCAGTCCAGCATCAGGGCGTCGGCGAAGCCGCGCTTCTCGGCCGCCGTCTTGGACATGGTGCAGATCATGTAGAGGCCGGCCGCCTTGGCCGTCGACGGCGCCGTGGCCGGATCGGGGCGGCGCCACTTGGCCCACTCCAGGGCGATGCCCTTCTTCTTGACCTCGGGGTCGAAATAGCTGGGCCATTCCCAGGCGGCGATCGCCAGGTGGACCTTGCTGTTCTTGGCGGTGACGCTGAGCTGTTCCGGCCCCAGATAGGCGACGGGGCGGATATAGCAGTCGATCAGGCCGTTGCGCGCGCAGGTTTCCTTGCAGGCGGCGTCGATCTCGGCCACGCTATAGGGAATCTCGAAGTCGAGCAGCTCGGCGGAGCGCTTCAGGCGTTCGCTGTGCGCGGTCAGCTTGAAGATTTCACCGCCATACATACGCTCACCCTCGAACACCGACGAGCCGTAGTGAAGGCCATGGGTCAGAACGTGCGTTTTCGCCTCCCGCCAGGGAACGAATTCTCCATCAAACCAGATCCATCCGTCACGATCGTCGAAAGGAACGAAGGCCATTGAAGAACGTCTCCTGCGCAAGATATTTATCTAGACGCCCGTCGCGCGTCCGCGTCAACGGCGTCTCGCGAGGAGATTCGCAGTGAGCATGATCGATCCGCGCCCCAACGGCCGCTCGGGCCCCATCGCTCCGGCGGGCAGCGGACGGCACCTTCTGGTCGTCGATGACGACGACCGTATCCGCGAACTGCTCAAGGAATTCCTGAGCCGCGAGGGCTATCGCGTCACCGGAGCCGCCCATGCGGGCGCCGCGCGTCGAATGATCGAGTTGATCGAATTCGACCTGATCGTGCTGGACGTGATGATGCCGGGCGAGAGCGGATTCGACCTGACCACCTGGATCCGCAGCCAGGCGGCCCTGTCCAAGACGCCCGTGCTGCTGCTGACCGCCAAGGGCGACCCCGACGATCGGATCGAGGGCCTGTCGCGCGGCGCCGACGACTATATGTCCAAGCCCTTCGACCCGCGTGAATTGGCGCTGCGCGTCGACGCCATCCTGCGCCGCACGGGCGGCAAGCTGATGACGCCGAAAGAGATCCATATGGGTCCGGCGGTCTTTGACATGGAGCGGCTGGAGCTCACGCGTGACGGCGTGCTGCAGCGTCTGACCGAGGCCGAAGCGCAGTTGCTCAAGACCCTGGCCATCCACGCCCATTCGCCGGTCGAGCGCATGACCCTGTCGCCCGACACGGCCGATGTGACCGGCCGCGCCGTGGACGTGCAGGTGACGCGCCTGCGCCGCAAGCTGGAAGCCGATCCGAAGAACCCGCGCTATCTGCAGACTGTGCGCGGCGTCGGCTATATGCTGGCCCCGGACTGAGACTCGGATCGGAATATCGCCCATGCGGCTGATGCCGTTCAACGTCTGGACGCGATGGATCAAGCGCCGGGTGCCGACCTCCCTGTGGGGCCGGTCGCTGCTGATCATCGTCCTGCCGGTTTTGATCATGCAGGCGGCGGTGACCTGGGCCTTCTTCGACGCCCACTGGCAGGCGGTGACGGCGCGTCTGTCCGAGGGTCTTGCCGGCGACGTGGCCTGGGCGGCCGAAAGCTATCGCGACGATCCCTCGCCCCAGAACCTGGCCCTGATCTCCGAGCGCGCCGAACGGTCGATGCAGTTGTCCATCGCCTTCCAGCCCGAAGCGTCTCTTCCGCAGGAAGAACGGCGCGGCGCCCTGGGTCTGGTCGACCGAACGCTGGAGAAGGCCCTGGCCTCGCGACTGGACCAGCCCTTCTGGTTCGACACCACCCGCTACCCCGCCTATGTCGACATCCGAGTGCAGGAGGCGAGCGGCGTGCTGCGCGTCATCGCCCCGCGTGAACGGGCCGTGGCGACCCAGGCCCACATCTTCGTCCTGTGGCTGATGATCGCCACCATCCTGCTGCTCGGCGTGGCGGTGCTGTTCATCCGCAACCAGGTGCGCGCCATCGAGCGCCTTGCCTCCGCCGCCGAGGCTTTCGGCCGAGGCGAGAGCGTGCCGCGCTTCAAGCCTCACGGCGCGCGCGAGGTGCGGGCCGCCGCCACCGCCTTCCTGGACATGCGCGCCCGCATCCAGCGGCACATCGATCAGCGCACCGCCCTGCTGGCCTCGGTCAGCCACGACCTGCGCACGCCCCTGACCCGGCTGCGCCTCGAACTGGCCCTGGCCCCGCCGTTCAAGCGCGCCGAGGCGATGAAGGGCGACCTGGACGAGATGGAGCATATGATCGACGAATACCTCGCCTTCGCGCGCGGCGAAGCGGGCGAGGCGATGCAGACGATCTCCGTGCCCGAAATGCTGCGCCGCGCCGCCGAGAACGCCGGTCGCTCCGGCGCCGTGGCCGAGGTCGAGACGCCCGACGATCTCAACATGCTGGCCCGCCCCCTGGCCTTCCGCCGGGCGATCAACAACCTGGTCGGCAACGCCGCCTCCCACGGCGAAAAGGTACGGCTGTCGGCCCGCCCCCTGCCCTCCGGCGGACTGGAGATCGTGGTCGAGGACGACGGCCCCGGCATTCCGGACGACATGCACGAAGAAGCCTTCCGCCCCTTCTCGCGCCTGGACGCCTCGCGCAATCAGAACCGCAAGGGGGTGGGCCTGGGCCTGGCCGTGGCGCGGGACGTGGCGCGCGGCCACGGCGGCGACATCATTCTGGGCCGCAGCGACCTGGGCGGGCTGAAGGCGTCGATCCGGCTGCCGGCGGATCGTCGCGCCGCCTAGATCTTTGACCGTCGCCTCTAGCGGAACCGTAAAATCGTCGCCATCTTGTCCCGTGTTCCAGGGGGGCCTGGAATCAGGAGTCCGTACTATGCGTCGTATTGCTTTCCTTGCGCCGCTCGCCGCCGCCCTCGCCGTCTCCGGCGCAGCCGCGGCTCAACCCTCGGCCGTCGTCGTGACGGTCAGCCCCGACTTCGCCAAGACCGCCCAAGAACTGGGCGAACGCGATGTCCAACAACAGGTCAGCGACCTGACCCGCACCGTCGAACGCGTGCTGACGGATCGCAACGCCCTGGACGGCGCTCGCGTGGAACTGGTCATCACCGACCTGAAGCCCAATCGTCCGACGATGCAGCAACTGGGCGACAAGCCCGGCCTGGACTCCATGCGCAGCCTGTCCATCGGCGGCGCTGCGGTGGAAGGGTCCGTGACCATGGCCTCGGGCGAAGTGCAGCCGGTCAAGTTCGACTACTACACCCCGACCCTGGCCGATGCGCGCGGCTCGACCACCTGGACCGACGCCCAGCGCGCCTATGACCGCCTGGCCCGCAACCTGGCCGAGGGTCGTTTCGTCAAGCGCTGAAGCGCCTGACGATCAGCCGCTGAGTTCAGTGGACTTGGCGACCGCCGCCTTCACGGCGCTTTCGACAGAATGGTCGAGGGCGCCGTTTTCATTGAGGGCGATCAGACCGGCCTGCGTCACGCCGCCGGGCGAGGCTACGCGGTCGATCAGGGCGTTCAGAACCTCGTCGCCCTCCACCCCCGCCGCAGCCGAACGCAGGGTGGCGCGCGCCAGACGGGCGGCGGCCTCGGGCGACAGGCCTTCCGCCTCTCCAGCCTCGGCCAGGGCGCGGGTGAAGGCGAAGAAATAGGCCGGGCCACAGCCGGACACCGCCGTCGCCGCGTGCATCAGCGTTTCGTCATTGAGCAGGACCGTCTCAGCGATCGGCTCGAACAGTTCGCGCCCGACCTTCAGGGCGCCGGCGTCAGCAGACCACAGCGTCGCCACGCCGCGCGCCTGGGCCACGCCGGTCGTCGGCATGACGCGCACGACCGGGCGGTCGTCATAGCCGTCAGAGATCGTCTCGCCTCGCACCCCGGCCATGACCGAGACGATCACGGCGTCGGGCGCCAGATGCGGCAGGACGGCCTGCGCCGCCTCCAGCCATTTGGCGGGCTTCACGCCGATGACGAAGGCCCGGGCGTTCGCCAGCGCCTCCAGCGGCGGATTGATCCGCGCGCCCTTGGCCCGCGCCGCCTCGGCGACCGGCTTTTCAGACGGCGTCAGGATGATCAGATCGGCCGGGTCGACGGCGCCCGTCGCCAGCCAGCCTTCCAGAATGGCCGAGCCCAGGCGTCCGACGCCCTGAAGCACGATCGGACGTCCGGAACCGCTCATCAGGCGTTGCCCAGGGTCTCGAACAGGCAGGCGTCGATGGCTTCCTTCGGCTTCTTGGAGCCGCGCACCATGAAGTCGAAGGCCGGATAATAACGGTCCGCCGCCTCGACCGCCGCGTCGATCATGGACGCGGCCTGGGCCAGGGTCGGGCGCTCGGTGTGCGGCAGGGCCAGAGCGTGACGGAAGACGATCTCGCCCTCGTCCGGCCAGATCTCGAAATGGCCCAGCCAGGTGCGCTGATTGATCATCGACACCAGTTCATAGGCAGCCGCGCGGCGCGTCTTGGCCACTCGCAGGTCCAGCGCCAGGCACAGCTGAAGGCAGTCGCCCTCCGGCCGCCAGGCGAACCACAGCTCATAGTCTTTCCAGTCGCCGGCCAGGGCGAAGGCCAGATCGCCCTCGTCCGTGCGGTCGAACGGCAGGTTCTCCGCCGTCAGGACGTGTTCGACCACATCCAGCGGATCAAAGGGCAGGTCGACCTCTTCGGGTCTCACAGCATCCATCAGGCGTTCAACTTCTTCAGCAGCGACGGCGACTCAGATGAGCGCCTTTGAAGACGGTAGGCGTGTTCGCAGATTCGGCTCAACCGGCTGAATCCGGGCTTGAAGCGGCGTCTGTGGACGATCCCTTGGCGGCCTTCTTCGGAGCCGGAGCCGCAGCCTTCAGCGCCGCGATCTCGGCGCGCAGAGCGGCGATCTCGTCCTTCAGCACGTCGAACTCGTCGCGACGGACCAGATCCATTTCAGCGACGAAGCGGTCGGCCTGGGCGCGCCAGGCGGCCTTGGCCTCTTCACCTGCGGCCTGGGCCAGACCCATGGCGCCGGTCGTCAGCTTGGCGAACTCATCAAGGAGGGGATTGCGCGTTTGCATGGCGGCCTCTTGAGAACTCCCGGACCATCGGTCCGAAACGTGGTTAACGGTGCATTGATTTGGGTAAACCAAACCTTACCTGCCTGCGACCTATAGACTGCTTCGCGGGAAAAGCGCGCGACGAATGCAGTCCCGCTTGCTAGACGAGGGACAACTTCTGAAGGCGCAGGAGGCCCCGTGCCCTTTCCCGAATTCGACCCCGTACTGATCCAGCTCGGCCCCTTGCCCATCCGCTGGTACGCGCTGGCCTATATCGCCGGCATCGTCCTGGGCTGGTGGTACGCCTCGCGCCTGGCCAAGACGGAGCGCCTGTGGGCGCCGGGCAAGTCGCCGGTCGGCGGACAGCAACTGGACGACCTGGTGCTGTGGATCACGCTCGGCGTCATCCTGGGCGGCCGTTTCGGCTACGCCCTCTTCTACAAGCCGGAGATGTTCGCCCAGCTGGTCACCGGCGACAGCTGGGGCGAGCGACTGGAACTGCTGCAGCTATGGACCGGCGGGATGAGCTTCCACGGCGGCTTCCTGGGCGTGGTCATCGCCATCGCCCTCTACGCCCGGCGCCAACAGGTGAACCCGCTCAGCCTGGGCGACCTGATCGCCCCGGTCGCGCCGCTGGGTCTGTTCTTCGGCCGCATCGCCAACTTCATCAACGGCGAGCTGTGGGGCCGCGAGACGACGGTCCCCTGGGCCATCCGCTTCTGCAACGAACGCATCCAGCAGATGTACGGCTTCTGCCCCGCCGGCAACGAACCGCGCCACCCCAGCCAGCTGTATGAGGCGGGGCTGGAGGGCCTGCTGCTGTTCGTCGTCCTGTCGCTGGCGATCTGGAAATGGCGGATGCTGAAGCGCCCGGGCTTCGTCACCGGCCTGTTCCTGCTGGGCTACGGCGTCTGCCGCGCCGCGCTGGAGAACGTGCGCCAGCCCGACGCCGGGCTGGAGAACCTGCCGCTGGGCCTGACCATGGGCATGATCCTGTCGATCCCGATGATGCTGGTCGGCGCCTGGCTGATCTGGCGGGCGCTGAAGAAGCCGGTCGTTACGGAGGCGTAAGACCATCATGGCGGAGACGCTCAAGGACCGGCTGGTCCGCGAGATCGTGCTGACCGGGCCGATGACGGTGGCGGACTACGTCACACGCTGCCTGCATGACCCCAGGGGCGGCTATTACGCCACCCGCCCCGCGCTGGGCGAAGGCGGCGACTTCATCACCGCCCCGCTGATCAGCCAGATGTTCGGCGAACTGATCGGCCTGTGGGCGGTCGAAACCTGGACCCGTCTGGGCGCGCCCGAGCGGGTGCGGCTGGTCGAGGTCGGGCCGGGCGACGGCACGTTGATGTCCGACGTGTTGCGCGCGGCGCGGCTGGTGCCCGGCTTCCTGCAGGCGGCCGACCTGATCCTGATCGAGCCCAGCGCGCCGCTGCGCGCCGAACAGGCCCGACGCCTGGCCGACGCCGACGCGCATCCGCGCTGGCTCAGCGCCCTGAACAAGGTCGAGACGGACGCCCCGGTCATCCTGATCGCCAATGAGGTGCTGGACTGCCTGCCCGCGCGCCAGTTCATCAAGACCGAGGGCGGCTGGGCCGAGCGCCGCATCGGCGTCACCGACGACAATGAGCTGACCTTCGGCCTGACCGCCATCGCCGATGGCTTCGAAACGCCCGGCTTCGACGTCGAACCGGGCCAGATCATCGAGATTTCGGAACAACAGGCTGCCTTCGGCCGCGATCTGGCCAGCCTGATCCGCGCCGCATCCGGCTCCGCCCTGCTGATCGACTACGGCCGCAGCAAGCCCGAGGCGGGCGACACGCTTCAGGCCCTGCGGCGGCACCAGAAGGTCGATCCCCTGTCCACGCCGGGCGAGGCCGACCTGACGCAATGGGCCGACTTCCCCCTGGTGCTGGAGGCCGCCGTGCGCGGCGGGGCCGACGTCACCGGCTGCGTCGGCCAGGGCGCCTTCCTCAAGGCGCTGGGGATCGAAGCCCGCGCCCAGCGGTTGATGCAGGGACGCCCCGAAGCCGCCCCGGTCATCCAGCGCCAGTTGGATCGCCTGACCGCGCCGGATCAGATGGGCGAACTGTTCAAGGCGGCGGCGATCTTCTCGCCGCGTTCGCTGGGCCTGCCGGGCTTCTGACGCGGCCCGCCCGATGATGGAGCCTGATGCGGCCATGACCTTCACCGATCACGAGCGCCAGATTCTGCTGGCGACCAAGGGCGTCGGCCCCAAGGTGATCCAGCGGCTGGAGGAGCTGGGCGTCGGCGGTTTCGTCCGTCTGGCCCTGGCGGATGCGGCCGTCGTCTGCGCCGGAGCCGCCGCCAGCGTCGGCTCAACCTGCTGGAAGAACAGCCCCCAGGCGCGCAAGGCCGTTCAGGCCGCCATCGACGCCGCCCGTTTCGAACTGGAGG
Source organism: Brevundimonas sp. Soil_N_31 (assembly GCF_057655995.1). Taxonomy (NCBI): domain Bacteria; kingdom Pseudomonadati; phylum Pseudomonadota; class Alphaproteobacteria; order Caulobacterales; family Caulobacteraceae; genus Brevundimonas; species Brevundimonas sp. Soil_N_31. Next base: position 320,916 of record NZ_JBDGLE010000004.1, on the reverse strand, counting down.
GCGCCGCATGAGCCTGAACCCGATCACCCATCCGCTGCTGACCAAGGCCGGGGTTCGCCACGGCTTCTTCACCCGCGCGGGCGGCGTATCGGACGGCGTCTACGCAGGACTGAACGCAGGCGTCGGCTCCAAGGACGACCCGGCCCACGTCGCCGAGAACCGCCGTCGCGTCGCCGAATGGATGGGCGGCGCCGCCGACGACCTGTGCGGCTGCTATCAGGTCCACTCCGCCGTCGCCCGCGTGGCCGAAAGCGGCTGGGCCGGCGACCGCCCCGAAGGCGACGCCGTGGTTGCGGGCGTGAAGGGGCCGGTGCTGACTGTCCTGACCGCCGACTGCGCCCCCGTGCTGTTCGCCGACGCCGAGGCGGGCGTGATCGGCGCCGCCCACGCAGGCTGGAAGGGCGCCCTGGGCGGGGTTATCCACTCGACCGTCACGGCTATGCAGGCCCTGGGCGCCGAGCCTTCGCGCACCGTCGCCGTCGTCGGCCCCTGCATCGCCCAGACCTCCTACGAAGTCGGCGCCGACTATCAGGACCGCTTCGCCCACCATGACCCCGGCAGCGAACGCTTCTTCGCCCCCGGCGTGACCGGCGACAAGCGCCAGTTCGACCTGCCCGGCTTCGTCCTGTGGCGACTGGAGCAGGCGGGCGTAGGCGAGGCGGCATGGACGGGCGACGACACGCGCGCAGATGCGGCGCGTTTCTACTCCAACCGCCGCGCCTGGCTGGCGGGCGAACCGGACTTCGGCCGGTTGATCTCAGCGATTGCTCTGGCCTGATCAGCCGGTCGTGGCGGCCACGGCGTCGCGAACAGCCCGTCGCAGATCACGCATCACAGTCCGCACCCCGGTCGCACCGTTCCCGTCGACATTCAGGAGAATGGCGGTCGTCAATCGCGTGGGAATGACCGTATCGCAAACCGCCACGAACCCTTGGATGGCGCCGCCTCCCCTCAACGCAGGTCGTCCTTCCATAGGGTCCAGATAGACGCCCGCCCCGTAGAGGATTTCAGAACCAGCATCGTCTGTCGGCAGACTGCCGCCGGATAGCCGCGCCGGCGTGGTCATGAAGGCCAGACTATCCGCACTCACGACCCGCCCGCTGAGCAGGGCCGACCGCCACAGACCCAGTTCCTCGGCGGTGGCGCGCATAGCGCCTGAAGCGCCAGCATAACTCATGGCCGCGTAAGGTGCGTTGGCGAACTTGGCGCTGGCTTCAGGCTGCGCCACATAGCCGGAGACACGCCCGTCGATCACCTCCCGCCCATCGTCAACGGCCGTGTTCTGAAGACCAAGCGGACGTAGGAACTCAGCCATGGCCTGCGCATACGATCCCGTGATGCTTTCGATCACAGCGCCGAGCAGAACATATCCCGAATTGCTGTATGCCCAAGCCGTCCCTGGCTCCGACACGACAAGAGGCTCAGCCTCGGCCACGACCCCTACCATCTCCTGCATGGAGCGATCTTGCCGTGACTGCTCGAGGTAGGTCTGCGCGGTAACTGTCGAGGTGTAGTTCGAGAGTCCGGACATATGGGTCAACAGTTGTCCCAATGTCACCGCCGGAACAGGAAATGACGGTAGAAACCGGCCCAACGGATCATCAAGCCGGAAGCGCCCTTTCTCAACCAGAGAGAGCACAAGAGCGCCCGTGAATTCCTTGGTTACCGAGCCAATCCGGAAAACCGACTTGGCGTCCATTGCGGTTCGCGTCTCAAGATTGCTCAGACCGAAACCACGCGAGAACAGGACAGCGTCGCCTCTACGAACACAGACCTGCATGCCCGGAACGGCTTGCGACAAAATCGCCGCCTGCCCTACGGCCTCCACCGCGTTCCAGGCATCTCCGACGGCTGGCGCGGCGCTCTTGGCCAGGACTCCAGTCGCCACGACTCCGCTCCCGGTTGCTCCGAGAAGAGTTCGACGAGAAACGGACGCCGTCATGGGCTGGGGGTATTTGATCATGCCCTGATCAATACCCTCGACTCAAATATCCTTGGAAGTTGAATTCAGCCCGCCATCGCCATGTCGGGCACGCGAACCGTCTCGCGCCAGGCATCCGGCTGGGCCAGCAGGGCGCGGACCAGCTTGTTGTTCAGGGCGTGGCCCGCCTTGACGCCTTCGTAGCGGCCCAGCAGCGGCGCGCCGAGGACGTACAGGTCGCCGATGGCGTCCAGCGCCTTGTGACGCACGAACTCGCGTTCCATACGCAGACCGCCGGGGTTCAGGATCTGGTCGCCGTCGATGACCACGGCGTTCTCCAGAGAGCCGCCGCGGGCCAGACCGGCCTGACGCAGGGCCTCGACCTCATGGGCGAAGCCGAAGGTGCGGGCCGCCATGATGTCCGAGCGGAAGGTCGCCTCGTCGACGACGAAGTCCACCACCTGATTGCCGATGACCGGCGTGGAGAAATCGATCTCGAAGCGCATCTCATAGCGGTCGCAAGGCAGAAGGACGGCGGACTTATCGCCCTCCTCCACCCGGATCGGCTTCAGGATCTCGATAAAGGTCTGGGGCGCTTCCTGACGACGGAAGCCCGCGCGGTCCAGCAGTTGCACGAACTGCAGCGCCGAGCCGTCCAGGATCGGCAGTTCCGGCCCGTCCACCTCGATCACGGCGTTGGAGACGCCCAGGGCGGCCAGCGCAGCCATCAGGTGCTCGATCGTCGACAGGCGCACGCCCGCCGCGTTCTCGATCATGGTGTTCAGGCGGGCGTCCACGACCGCCTCGCACGAGACGGGGATGCGGTTGTCGCGGTCGGTCACGTCGGTACGCACGAAGACAATGCCGTGGCCGGGCGCAGCCGGGCGCACGACCAGACGCACGCGGCGGCCGGTGTGCACGCCGACGCCGGCGCAGATAGCCGGGGCGACGATGGTCTGTTCGTACTGGTCGTTGCGGACCGTCACTCGGATACTCTCTGTTGCGCGACCCGCCCCAACGGGACGGTCTTCGCCTCGCCTGTCGTTTACGCCTCAGGGCTCAAGCCCGAAATGAAAGTCGAGTTTCGGATTGTTTCGGTTCGGCGACAGCTCGACGCCTTGCGCCCACACGCAAAAACGCCCCGGAGATCGGCTCCGGGGCGTTTCAGTATCAGGGCTTTCTGGGCCGATCAGTTCGCGAGACGGCGGAGAAAGGAAGGGATCTCCAGGTCGTCATCCTCGGACTGGCCCACCTGCGGATCCTGCTGCTGAGGCTGCATCGACTGCGTCTGACGCAGTTGCTGGGTCGTGCGGTTCGACGACGGCGGGGGCGCATAGGATTGTTGCTGCTGCGGCTGCTGACGCTTGCGGCCGAACAGGCTCCAGCCGCTGCGACGATGATCGCGCTCGTCGTAGAAGGGCTCCTCGGCGGGCTCTTCATGACGGGCGGCCGGACGCTGGGCCGGTTGTTGCGGCGCAGGCTGCTGACGCTGCGGGGCGCGGTCGAAATAGAGGTCGCCCTGCTCCGAAGACGCCGCAGGCTGGGCGCGGCCGGCGCCCTGCTCATATTCCTCGACCCACGGATCGACGATCGGCTCCAGGTTGCGCGGCGCGTCGTGGATGACCGGTTCGGGCTTGGCCTCGACCTTCGGCTCGGGCGCGCGGGCGGCCGGGGCTTCATAGGTCGGGGTCGGCGCCGGTTGCGACGCGGCTTCACGCACCGGATCGATGCGGACTTCCGGCTGACGCGGCGCAGCGGCCGACAGACCGCCCGGGCGACCGCCGAAGGCCTGGCCCTGCGGCTCGATCTGCTGGATGACGGCCTCGTCCATGCCGGTGGCGACGACCGAGACGCGGATCTTGCCGTCCAGCGCCGGGTCGAAGGCGGCGCCGAAGATGATGTTGGCGTCGCCGTCCACTTCGCCGGCGATGGCGTTGGCGGCCTCGTCAACCTCCAGCAGGGTCATGTCCATGCCGCCGGTGATGTTCACCAGCACGGCCTTGGCGCCCTTCAGGCTGGTCTCGTCCAGCAACGGGTTGGCGATGGCGTTCTGAGCCGCCAGCAGGGCGCGATCGTCGCCCGTGGCCTCGCCCGTGCCCATCATGGCCTTGCCCATCTCGCTCATCACGGCGCGGACGTCGGCGAAGTCGAGGTTGATCAGGCCCGGCAGGATCATCAGGTCGGTGATCGAACGCACGCCCGAATGCAGCACCTGGTCGGCCATGCCGAAGGCGTCCGAGAAGGTCGTGCGCTCGTTGGCGACCCGGAACAGGTTCTGGTTCGGAATGACGATCAGGGTGTCGACGTAGCGCTGCAACTCGGCCACGCCAGCGTCGGCCAGGCGCATCCGATGGCGGCCTTCGAAGGTGAAGGGCTTGGTCACCACGCCGACGGTCAGGATGCCGCGATCACGCGCGCATTTGGCGATGACCGGCGCCGCGCCGGTGCCGGTGCCGCCGCCCATGCCGCAGGTGATGAAGACCATGTGCGCGCCTTCCAGGTGCGCGTGGATCTCGTCCGCGCTCTCCTCGGCGGCGTTCATGCCGACTTCGGGGTGGGCGCCCGCGCCCAGCCCTTGCGTGATCGTCTCGCCCAACTGGATGCGACGGTCGGTCTTGGCGAAGCTCAGATGCTGGGCGTCGGTGTTGGCGACGACGAACTCCACGCCCTCAAGGCCGGAGTCGATCATGTTGTTAACGGCGTTGCCGCCCGCTCCGCCTACGCCGAAGACGACGATGCGGGGCTTCAATTCCGTGGCTTCCGGCCTGACCAGCGAGAGAGACATTATAAAATTCCGACCTAAGGACCCTGCCCTTCGTCCCCGATGCGAACTCCCCGCCGAATCGCATTGGTTATGAGCGCGTTAAGGAAAACCCTGACTGCGTTAACGAAGGGTTACCTCGATAGCGTGAGTCGGACGGAATGATAGTCGCTGCGAACAGCTTGACCGCAGATTTCGTGAACTTTCTTCGGTCTTGGTTCGACTAGAATCTGAAAAGGGCGGCTCTTGCGAGCCGCCCTTCCCTCACTGATGGCCTATGAAGTTACCAGGGACGGTAGTTCAAGCCGATGTTGAAACGACGCCCGTACGGGTCGAAGTTCGAATACAGAGTCGTACCGAGCCAGGGCGATTGCTCCGCATCAAAGATGTTGGTCACCCCCGCACGCAGCGTCAGGTCATCGCGAACATTCCAGCGAACCAGCAAGTCGTTGCGAACAAAATCGCCAGTATTCATCGTCTCCAGCGGACGTTGGTCCGAGTTCAGGATGAAATCACGCGACTTATAGATCGCTTGCGACGACTGCCAATCGGCCGTCCAGGTCACGCGCCAATCTTCGTTCGGCGACCAGCTCAGCGCTGAAGTGAAACGTACGCGCGGGAAAGATCCGCCCGTAACAGCCCAACCGGCATACGAAGTCACATCGCCCGGATCGTTGACGTTATTATAGTTATCCTGCTGGATCAGCCAGCTACCGTTGATCGAATAATCAAAACGACCCCAGCTACGACCGAACATTTCGTCTGTGTCAACGAAGTAGTTAGCGCCAAAATCAAGACCGCGGACTTCCCGCTTTGCGTAGTTAAGCGGACGTTGGATGAAAGCGCCGATCGGGTCGGTCGACGGAGCGCCAATCTTAAAGGCTTCCGAACGCTCCTGAGCGTTGCTTGGGTTGGCCACGGCTGCGTTCTTGCGGAAGATATCCACGCAGGCCAGTTCGTTCAGGCTCGGCCCCTTGACGCAGTTTTCAGCAATAGTCGAGGCCCCCACAGCCGCGATAACATCGTCGATAACGATGTCATAGTAGTCCAAGACCATGCTGAAGTTCGGAATGAACCGCGGCTGCAGTACGACCGAGAAGGTGAACGAGGTCGACTCTTCCGGCTTCAAGTTCACGTTGCCGCCATTCTGGCCGGAAATGCCGGACGAATAGAGCGGACGATAATCATCGTCAGTAGAAGCCGTCTCACCCGCAAAATCGTAGCTCAGGTTCATTGCGGTGGCCAAGGCCGTGCAGTTCTTGATCCGGTTGGCCTTTTCCTCAGCCGGGATCGAACCGTTGATCTGACGCGTGTCACAGGGGTCCACCACGGCATTCCAGAACGTCTGGCTAAGCGGGCGGAAGTTTTCAGACAGTGTCGGAACGCGGATGGAGGTGTTGAGGCTGGTCTTGAACGCGATATCAGGGATCGGGCGATACACCAGATTGACGCCATACACGTCCTGACCGCCGACAGTGGTGTAATCCGAATAGCGATAGGAACCGCTCAGTTCGGCATACTCACCCAGGAAGCTGTCACGGAACAGCGGGATCGACAGTTCAGCAAAGCCTTCGGTGACTTCATACTCCGCCGGCATGAAGTCGGCGCCGGTGTTCAGTTGAAGGCGACGACGACCAGTGTCAGCCGAGCGGCCAATACCTTGGGTGAATTCCTTGCGGTACTCAGCGCCAAGGGCCACGCCGATCGGACCGGCGCCCCAGAAGTCCCACAGTTGACCCGAGACCGAAGCGATCGCGTCGTGCTGTTCGTTGCGCTCACGGACGCGCACGACCGCATCAATATACTCCAGAGCTTCAGCGCTTTGGTTGCCGAGGCCAAAAATATTCAGAGGCGTGCACTCATCGATTGCCGCACGTCCCTCAGGCGTAGCAGCGACAGAACCGCCGCGAATGGGATCAGGCAACGCTACACCCTGCTTGTCCAGCAACTTGGCGCGGCAGACGATAGCGCCAGGAGAGCCTAGCACACCGGCAGTGTCGAAAACCGAGTCCGCCGCGAAATGCAGACGCTCGACATCCACGCCACGTTCCGCATTGACATTATCCATACGTCCGTAGGTGTACGAGAGATCCCAACCAAAATTGTTAATGAACCCAACACGGTCATAGTCGCCCTTTAGAGCGAAGACATAACGCTGGAGCTCGCGATTATTGGTCTGAGTGCGGTCCGGACCAAAGACGACGTGACGCGCCCAAGCTCGATTGACCGGAGCCAGAGGATTGCCCGACGCGGTGTTCGTCGGAGCCGAATAGTTCGTGACCTGGTTCGCAGCGATAGCGGCCTTCAAGGCAGCCGGAACAAAAGCGTTATCCGACCAACGCATGACCGCGTTGTTGGCGCCCACGTTGTTGCCATTGATGCTGACATGGCGACCAGCCGACACCGCATCATCATTCAGATACCAATCAAAGAAGGTCGGCTGCGTCACCATGAAGGTGTCTTCGGTAACGTACTTCGCCTCAGCATAAGCTGTGATGTTTTCAGTTACCTTGAAGTTTGCACCGACCTGATAACGCTGAGATTCGGAAAGCGGAAGACGAGTATCGGCTGAAAACTCAGCGGGGTTGCTGCCGTCACCGCCGATATTATAGACACGGTTCGCGCCGACATTACCAACTCGGGATCCGAAATTAGCCAAACGAGCTCCCGAACCATCAAACACCCAAGTCTTGCTGGGATCGATGCTATAGCACGCAGCAGAAGAGAAACTGCTGCAGTTCGCAAGCGTAACGTTCGGGTTGGTGTTGGGCGTAGGCTGTTGCGCGTTGGCGAGCGTGGTTTGCCCCCAGCGGGGACGATCCATACGACGCACGCCAGTGAAGAGCAGGTTATCGTAAATACCATCCGTATTCGGCCCGACAAGGGGGCTCGTAGGATCGGCATCCATAGCGATTACAACCGGCGCGCGGCGCAGCCAGTCCATATCCATGCTATCGACGGCGTCCTGCTTCTCGTACTCACCAAAAGCATAAACGTTGAGACGGCCATCGAGGAAGTTCTTACCAATCAAACCCGACAGTCGACGCGAAGCCTGACCATCCTCGTTGATCATGCCGTAGTTAGCATCGACTTCCAGACCCTCGAAATCCTTGCGCAGATTGAAGTTCAGAACACCCGAAACAGCGTCAGCGCCATAAATCGACGAGGCGCCGCCAGTCACGATCTCAACGTTCTCAATCAGCAAGCGCGGAATCGTGTCCACGTCGACAGCCAGCGTCGCCCCTTGCGAACCGACGTGACGACGACCATCCACCAAGGTCAACGTGCGGCCGCTGCCGAGCGCGCGCAGGTTCGCCAGCGCTAGGCCGCCGCTGTTCAGGCTGCCAGTCGTATCGGAAGGCACCTGCGAGTTTGACAGAGCAGGAATCGTGGCCAAGTAATCCACCACGGTCGCAGCACCTGTCTCAAGCAGCGCCTCACGCTTCACCTGAATCAGTGGCGTAGGAGCCGAGGTCGGATCGCGGCGAATACGTGAACCAGTAACGACGATTTCTTCAACCTGCGTCGCCTGGGCGTCATCCACAACCGGAACGGTTTGAGCGAATGCCGGCGCCGAGATCGCCATAACGCCAGCAAGCACGGTTGTCCCGAAAAGGTAATTTCGCGTCAAATGCATATGGAAGACCCCCCAACTATTAGTTTGACTACTGCGCAGCCGACTTAAAGCGAACCACGCCAGAGAATTCCTCTCTAAGGAAAAACGCCGCAAGGGCAAGCTTTGTGGCCCAAAATGGGCGATAAAGCGTCAGCGATGTAACAAACAAGCCACATTACTGACCACAAACTGCGGCGTTGTGGTAAAATTTAAGGTTCTTTTGATTGATTTTGTTCGACTAATTTTTTCCGACGCTAGGCGCAGGTCAAACAGGCGCGACAAAAGGGACTCCATCAACAACAGGAGCGACCTATTGCTACGGCAGCCATCGGCGCACGCTCTGCAAAATCGTTGAATTAGTTAGAGATTATCCCGCAGCCAGCCCGCCGCGCGGGCCACCATACCGCCGCGATGCACCTTAGGCGCATCCGCCGCCGTGATCTGGCGGGACATCAGCTTGCGGGCCGAGACAGCCTCGCGCGGGCCGTAGGCGGCGCGGAGCAGGACGCCGGCGGCCGAGCAGAAGGCCGGGCCGGCGGCGGCGTCGGCCAGGTGGGGCGCGCGTTGCGGACGTCCCAGGCGCACCGGGCGGTCGAAGACGCGCACGGCCAGTTCGCGCACGCCGTTCAACTGGCTGGCGCCGCCGGTCAGGACGAGGCCCGCGCCGGGCTCGAGGCCCATGCCGGCGTGCTTCAGGCGATCGCGCAGCAACTCCAGCGTCTCTTCGACGCGCGGGGCGATGACGGTCTTCAGCATGGCGCGCGGGACGATGACGGGACCGGCCGAGGCGTCCTCGCCGCGCGGCGGGGCCTCCAGCATTTCGCGGTCTTCGTTGGCGCTGGCCATGGCCGAACCGTGCAGGGTCTTCAGCCGCTCGGCGCCGACGCGCGAGGTCGACAAGCCGCGCGCGATATCAGCAGTCACATGGTCGCCGCCGACGTTCAGGCTTTCGATGTGCAGCAGGGAGCGCCCGCCCCAGACCGCCGCCGAGGTCGAGCCGCCGCCCATGTCGATGCACAGGGCGCCCAGCTCCATCTCATCCTCTTCCAGCGCGGCGAGCGAGGAGACGACCGGCGCTGCGGCCACGCCCTGAAGGTCCAGGTGCGCCAGTTCGAGGCAGTGGCTGAGGGCGTTGAACGACCCCTCGGACATGGAGACGACCAGCAGGTCCAGCCCCAGCGAGCCGCCGCGCATCGAGCGCGGATCGTGGACGCCGCGCGCCCCGTCCACCGACCAGGCGATGGGCAGGACGTGGATCGGGCGCCGGTTCGGCAGGCGGATCTGGGCCAGGGCCATGCCGATGGCGCGGGCCAGATCGGCGTCGCTGATCGGATGCGAGCCGAGCGAGACGCGCGCCTGCACCCGGTGGCTGGCCATCTGACCAATAGCCGTGGTGACGACGACGCCGGAGACGGGGGCGCCCGCCGCGCGCTCGGCGCGTTCGACGGCGTGGCCGATGGCCTGGGCCGTCTCGTCCATGTTGACGATGGCCCCGCCCTTGACGCCGCGCGACTGGACGTGGCCGGCGCCGGCGACGCGGATGGTGCGGTCGGCGTGGCGCACGCCGTCCGGCTTCATGATGAAGCAGGCGACCTTGGCCTGGCCGAGATCGAGCGCGGCCACGACCGGCGCGCGCGGCGCGCCCCTGCCCTGTTCCGGCTTGATGTCTCGGCTGCGTCCAACCATGGGGTCGTGTCCTAGGAAGTCAGAGGGTCAAACGGCGCCTTCGGAAGGGCGAACGGCCACTTCTTCCGGCGTACGAAGGTCGATGCGGGCGAAGCCCAGGTCCAGCAGGCGTTCGCGCTGATCCAGGGCGTCGAGGCGAATAAGAGCGGATTCCTGATCCACGGCGGGCAACTGGATCAGGGCGCCGTCCTTGAGGCGCAAGTCCCAGCGGCGCTCGTCCACCCGGACCAGGGCGTCGACCTTGGCCATCAGACGCGGACGCTGGGCCAGCAGGGGCAGGACGTCGGAGGCCGCCTGATCGGCGCCCTTGCCCACCACCAGCGGCAGGCGCGGATAGCGGCCCGCGTCGGCCCCGGGAATGACGATCCCTTGCGCGTCGATGACGTGCGCCTTGCCGCCCACCTGCCAGACGGCGAGGCGGTCGTGTTCCTTGACGTCGACGATCAGGGTGTCGGGCAGCAGGCGCACCACGCGCGCCTCCTTGACCCAGCCGACCGACTGCACCCGGTCGCGCACGGCGGCCAGATCGAGGCTGACGATAGGCTGGTCGGCGTGGACGCCGACGGCGGCGCGCACGGCGGCGGCGGCCTCGGGCGAGGCCCCGGTGACGTGGACCTGACGCACCTTCAGGCCCATGCCGGTCGTGACGGCGTCAAAGCGTTCGGTGACGGCCGTCGAGATACGCTCGGCCCGCGCGCCGGTGGCCAGCACGGCCGCCAGTATGCCGACGCCGACCACCAGGGTCGCCGCCACGACGCGCGGCGACATGTCCAGACGGCCGATCTCGGCCGCGCGGCCGGACGGAGCGCCGCGCGCGCCGCCCTTGCCCGAAGACTGTCGCCGACCGCCGCGCACTACCGCGGGCATGAGGCGTCCTCCACCATCCAACGAACCAGTTCGCGATAATCCATACCGACAAAGGCCGCCTGCTCGGGAACGAGCGAGGTGGGGGTCATGCCGGGCTGGGTGTTCACCTCCAACAGAACGAGAACGTCGTTAACATCGTCATAACGGAAGTCGGCGCGGGAGACGCCCCGGCACCCCATGGCCGCGTGGGCCAGCTCGGCCTGACGTAAAGCCTTGTCAAAGACGTGCGGCGGCAGCTCGGCGGGCAGGACATGGCGCGAGCCGCCGGGCGCGTATTTGGCTTCGTAGTCGTAGAAACCCTTGGTCGGGGTGATGTCGGTGATGGTCAGAGCGCGCGGGCCGGTCGCCTCGCCGATCACGCTGACCGCCAGCTCCTTGCCGGGTATGAAGGGCTCGACCATGACCTGATCGCCATAGGCCCAGTCCTCGGCGCCGACCTCGGCCACCGGACGGTTGGCGCCCTCGCGCACCACATAGACGCCGACGGACGAGCCCTCGGCGTTCGGCTTGACCACATAGGGCGGGTCGATGACGTGGCGGCTGGCCACCTCATGCCGATCGAACAGGCCGCCGCCGGGCACGATGACCCCCGCCGCCTGCAGCACGGCCTTGGACTTGTCCTTGTCCATCGCCAGGGCCGAAGCCAGGACGCCGGAGTGGGTGTAGGGGATCTTCAGCGTCTCCAGGATGCCCTGGACGCAGCCGTCCTCGCCCCATTTGCCGTGCAGGGCGTTAAAGACGACGTCGGGCTTCAGCGCCGTCAGCACCTGGGCCAGATCGCGCCCGGCGTCGACGCGCGTGACCTTGGCGACCTGCCCTTCCAGGGCGTCCGCGCAGCCGCGGCCCGAGGATAGCGAGACCTCGCGTTCCGACGACAGACCGCCCATCAGGACAGCGACATGGAGGGTGTTCAGGGGCGTACGCATGGCGACATCCGAAGACTAGCCCACCCCTATGCCCTGAATACGGTTAACCGGTTGGAAACGATACGGGGGCGTGGAAGGAAATTCGTCACCATCTTCCTTCTCCCCTTCTGGGAGAAGGTGGCTTGCAGAGCAAGACGGATGAGGGGTGCGAGGATACGGGCAAGCAGCTGGGATTTTTGCCAAGATTAGGGGACGTCGCGTCGACACCCCTCATCCGGCCCTGAAGGGCCACCTTCTCCCTCAAGGGGAGAAGGATTACGGCCGCCCGATCCGCTTGATTTCCCAGTTCAGTTGCACGCCGGTCTTTTCCAACACGTCGGCGCGGACGGCTTCGCCCAAGCCCTCGATATCGGCTGCGGTGGCCTCGCCCGGGTTGATCATGAAGTTGGAGTGCAACTCGCTGAACTTGGCCCCGCCGCCGGTTTCGGCGTGCAGCTTGCCGCGCCAGCCGGCCTCGTCGACCAGCTTCCACGAGGAATGGCCCTCGGGGTTCTTGAAGGTCGAGCCGCCGGTCTTCTCGCGGATCGGCTGGGTCTTCTCGCGACGCTCGGTGATCTCGCTGATGCGGGCGGCGACGGCCTCGGGCGCGTCGGGCGTCCCGCGATAGGTAGCCTCGATCCAGATGATGTCGGCCGGGGCGTTGGAGTGGCGGTAGGTATAGCCGAAATCGGCCAGGGCCAGTTCGACCCGCTCGCCCTTGCGGTTCAGGCCCCAGGCGGACACCAGCACGTCCTTCGTCTCGGAACCGTAGCAGCCCGCATTCATCGTCAGGGCGCCGCCGATCGAGCCGGGGATGCCCGCATAGAACTCCAGCCCGGCGATGCCCGCCTTGGCCGAGGCGCGCGCCACCATGCTGTCCAGCGCGCCAGCGCCCGCTGTGACCGTGACGCCGTCGGTCGTCACCTGCCCCCAGGCGCGGCCCGCCAGACGGATCACCACGCCTTCGACCCCGCCGTCGCGCACGATCAGGTTGGAGCCGACGCCGATCGCCGTCACCGGCACTTCTTCGGGCAGTGCCTTGAGGAAGTCAGCCAGATCATCGGCGTCCGACGGAATGAACAGGGCGTCTGCCGCCCCGCCCACGCGGAACCAGGTGTAGGGCCCCAGCGGCTCGTTCAGCAGCAGCTTGCCGCGCACGGCGGGGAGGTTGTCAGTCCAGGCCATCCGATAAATCCGCTCATCCCGGCGGACGCCGGGATCCAGTGCTTTGGCTGCATCCAGCCGTTTGACGTTGATCCGATGTAGGGCGGCAAGGCTTCGTCGTGAAGCTCTCGCTGGATCCCGGCGTCCGCCGAGATGAGCGGGAGCATGAGATTAAGCCAACGCCTCCAGCTGCGCCGGCAGGGCGTAGGCCCAGCTGGTGATGTCGCCGGCGCCCAGCAGGACGACCAGATCGCCCGGCTTGGCTTCATCCTTGATGACGCGCGGCAGGACGGCGGCGTTCTCCAGCGCGGCGACGTGGCGGTGGCCGTAGCGGCGGACGCCCTCGACCAGGGCGTGCTTGTCGACGCCCTCGATCGGCTGCTCGCCCGCCGGATAGACGTCGGCGACCAGAACGCTGTCGGCGTCCGAGAAGCAGGTCGAGAAGTCCTCCATCAGATCGCGCAGGCGGGTGTAGCGGTGCGGCTGGACCACGGCGATGACGCGGCCGGTGTTGTCGGCGTTCTGCACCACCTGGCGCGCAGCCTTCAGCACGGCGGCGATCTCGACCGGGTGGTGGCCGTAGTCGTCGATGACGCGCACGCCGTGGGCCACGCCCGTGGTGGTGAAGCGGCGCTTGACCCCGCCGAACCCGGCCAGACCGGCGCGGATGGCGTCCTCGTCCACCCCGATCTCGCGCGCCACGGCGATGGCGGCCAGGGCGTTGGAGACGTTGTGCCAGCCCGCCATCGGCAGGTGCAGGTTCTCGATACGCGCAGGCTCGCCCAGGGCGGCCATGCCCTGCCCCTGGATCACCACGTCGAAGCGCGAGCCGTCCGGGTCCATGCGCACATTGTCGGCGCGGAGCATGGCCTGAGGGTTCAGGCCGTAGGTGACCAGACGGCGGTTGTCGATCTGGGCCGCCAGCTTCTGCACCTCGGGGTGATCCAGACAGACCACGCCGAAGCCGTAGAAGGGAATGTCCTCGATGAAGTCGCCGAACGCCTTCTTCACCGCATCGAAGTCGCCGTAGTGATCCAGGTGCTCCGGGTCGATGTTGGTGATGATCGCCACGGTGCATTTCAGGCGCAGGAAGGAGCCGTCGCTCTCGTCCGCCTCGACCACCATCCAGTCGCCCTCGCCGACCTTGGCGTTGGTGCCATAGGCGTTGATGATGCCGCCGTTGACCACCGTCGGGTCCAGCGATCCGGCGTCCAGCAGGGCCGCCACCATCGAGGTCGTCGTCGTCTTTCCGTGGGTGCCGCCGACCCCGATCGAGAACTGCAGCCGCATCAGCTCAGCCAGCATCTCGGCCCGGCGGACCAGAGGGATGCGCCGTTCGCGCGCCACCACCAACTCGGGGTTCGTCGCCTTGACCGCCGTGGAATAGACCACCGCCGAGACGCCCTCGGTCACATGGGCGGCGTCGTGGCCGATGTAGATGCGGGCGCCCAGCTTCTCCAGCCGCTCGGTATTGGCGCTGGCCTTGGCGTCCGAGCCCTGCACCTGATAGCCGATCTTCAGCATGATCTCGGCGATGCCGCTCATGCCGATGCCGCCGATGCCGACGAAGTGGACAGGCCCGAGGGCGAACGGAACGGGGCGAAGACGACGGATCATCTTCGCCCCATAGCTCAAACAGGATGCGATTTGCACCTCCCCATCGCCATCAACCCTTACCCCAAAATGACAGACCCGATTTACGACTAACATTGTTATTGTCGACTTGATCGTCACCTCAATGATGCGCATACAGCGAGGCTAGTCCGGAAACATGGAGATGCTTGTGCCTGAGATGACAGATCCGATGGATGCACTTCGGAGTTTTCAGCCTGCATTTCGTGCAAAAAAGCTCGACGTCCGCAAGGGAGAGCTAGACTCCACCATCTTAGTCCATGCAGACCAGCCGGAAGGAGAGCCCCGATTCACCTACGTTAAAACCAACGGCAGTAAAGTTACGGCGCTCGCCATTATTATTCGAGCGGAACCAATCGCCGGTGAGCATTGCTTCGCTATTGGCTATGCCGTGCCTGAAGACGAACGGGGCATGGGCCAAGCAACGAAAATCGTGCAGGCCGCCCTCGCTGAGTTCCAGCATGGCCTAGCTCGCAACGATCTAACGACCTTCCATATCGAAGCCGTTGTCGACAAAACTAATCTTGCTTCGCAAAAAGTCGCAGCCAGAACCTTAACCGCTGAACCCCGTGACGGTCGGGACAGCATTTCTGGCAAGCCTGTCTTCGTATATTCTCGTCGCTTTCAAGGTGCGCCGCTGGCTTGAATTTCGCGGACCATGGAACCTTCATTTCCTGACGCCACCAACCCAATTGCGCCTGTCAGCCCCCACCTCTCATGACCCCATCCACAAGGCGCAGATGGGTGCCTCGATCCATCGGGATCTTAAATTTGGTTACTCCGCCTTAACCGTAAGGATTCACCATAAGCGTCTCATCTGTCCGGGGCCGCTTTTCCATGTCCGAGTTGAAGACCGACGTCATCCTGCGTGGCGACTGCATCGAGGTGCTGAAGGGCCTGCCGGACAAGTCGGTGGACATGGTCTTCGCCGACCCGCCCTATAACCTGCAGCTGGGCGGCGACCTGCTGCGGCCGGACAACTCCAAGGTCGATGCGGTCGACGACGACTGGGACAAGTTCGACAGCTTCGCCGCCTATGACGCCTTCACCCGCGCCTGGCTGGGCGAGTGCCGCCGCGTGCTGAAGGACGAGGGCAGCCTGTGGGTCATCGGCAGCTATCACAACATCTTCCGCCTGGGCGCGGCGATGCAGGATCTGGGCTTCTGGGTGCTGAACGACATCATCTGGCGCAAGTCCAACCCGATGCCGAACTTCAAGGGCACGCGCTTCACCAACGCCCATGAGACGCTGATCTGGGCCGCCAAGTCGCGCGAGCAGAAACGCTACACCTTCAACTACGACGCGCTGAAGGCCTTCAACGAAGACACCCAGATGCGCTCGGACTGGACCCTGGCCCTGTGCACCGGGGGCGAGCGGCTGAAGGACGAGAACGGCGACAAGGCCCACCCGACCCAGAAGCCCGAGGCCCTGCTGCACCGGGTGCTGCTGTCGGCCAGCCGCGTCGGCGACGTGGTGCTGGACCCCTTCTTCGGCACCGGCACGACGGGCGCCGCGGCCAAGCGTCTGGGTCGCCGCTTCATCGGCATCGAACGCGACGAGACCTACGCCAAACTGGCCGAGAAGCGCATCAAGGCCGTCATCCCGGCCGCACCGGAAGACCTGGTCGTCACCGGCTCCAAGAAGGCCGAGCCCAAGGTGCCGTTCGGCGCCCTGGTCGAAGCCGGGCTGCTGGCGCCGGGCGACAAGCTGTACTGCCCCAAGGGCGAGCGCGAGGCGCGGGTGCGGGCCGACGGTTCGCTGGTGTCCGGCGCCCTGACCGGCTCGATCCACAAGCTGGGCGCCCTGTTGGAGAACGCCCCGGCGTGCAACGGCTGGACCTACTGGCGTTTCAAGACGGATACGGGGCTGCGCCCGATCGACGCCCTGCGCGCCGAAATCCGCGCGGGGATGCAGTAGGACGGGCCCTTCCGACCGCCTCATAACCTACAGGCGGCATTGAAGAATATCGTTCCAGCAACGCTGGAACCCGGCGATCCTGGGCGGATTGAGGTTTCGGCGTCGCGTCTTCACGCGACGCAGGAGCCTGCCATGAAAATCGCCCAAGTCACGCCCTTGTACGAGGCCGTGCCGCCCCGGCTCTACGGCGGCACGGAGCGCGTGGTCGCCCACCTGACCGACGCCCTGGTCGAGCTGGGCCACGACGTCACCCTGTTCGCCAGCGCCGAGGCGCGCACCCGCGCCCGCCTGATCCCGGTTCGCGATCAGGCCATCCGCCTGGACCCCGCCGCGTTGAAATCCGATCTGGCGGCCCACATGGCCCAGTTGGCCGAGGTGCTGGACCGCGCCGACCGTTTCGACGTCATCCATTTCCACACCGACATGATCCACTTTCCCTTCTTCGAAGGCTGGGCGGACAAGACGGTGACGACCCTGCACGGGCGGTTGGACCTGAAGGATCTGGCCCCGATCTACGAGCGCTGGACGGAGTACGGCCTGGTGTCGATCTCCGACGATCAGCGCCGTCCCCTGCCCCACGCCAACTGGCGGGCGACCGTGCATCACGGCATGCCGGGCGATCTCTATCGTTTCTCGCCCCGGTCGCAGGGCTATCTCGCCTTCCTGGGTCGGATTTCACCCGAGAAGCGACCCGACCGCGCCATCGAAATCGCGACCCGGCTGAACAAGCCGCTGAAGATCGCCGCCAAGATCGACGCCGCCGACCACGCCTATTGGGAGACGAAAATCGAACCTCTGGTGCGCGGCAATCCCCTGGTCGAGTTTGTCGGCGAGATCGGTGATGCGGAGAAGTCCGCCTTCCTGGGCGGGGCCGAAGCCCTGCTCTTCCCCATCGACTGGCCCGAGCCGTTCGGCCTGGTGATGATCGAGGCCATGGCCTGCGGCACGCCCGTCGTCGCCTTCGCCTGCGGCTCGACGCCCGAGATCATCGAGGACGGGGCCACCGGCTTCCTGGTCTCGACCATGGACGAGGCGGTCGCCGCCGCCGCCCAGGCGCACCGGCTGGACCGGGAGGCCATCCGCGCGCGGTTCGACCTGCGCTTCTCCGCCACGGCCATGGCGCGGCGGTATCTGGACGTCTACGGCGACATCCTGGCGCGGCGGCCTTTTGCAGCGCCGATGCGTCCTCTGGAGGAAGAGAAGAGTTTCGCCGCCCTGAACTGAATCACGCCCTCGGCCGTTCGCTTCTGATCCTAGCCGGGGGGACGAACCGCAAGCGGAGACGCTTATGGACGACGCCTATTCGGTCCAGGCCGCGGCCGCCGACACCAACGACCAGGACGGGCTTGAAACCCTGATGGCGCTGAAGGACGGCGACGCCTTCCTCGTCGCCGATCACTGGGGAGACGTTAAGGCGGGCGCCGACGGCCTGTTCGAGCGGGACACGCGGTTGCTGTCGCGCTTCGTCCTGACGGTCGGGCGGGCGCGGCCGTCGCGTCTCAGTTCGGGCGTGACCAAGGACAACGTCTTCTTCACCTGCCACTCGACCAACCGGCCCCTGCCGCCGATGGGCGGGCGCTCGGCCCCGGCGGGGGTGCTGCATCTGGAGCGGCGGCGCTTCCTGTGGGACCGACGGCTGTTCGAGCGGGTGCGGATGGTCAACCACGGCGTCGAGGACATCCTGCTGCCGCTGACCTTCGAGTTCGACGCGGACTTCGCCGACATCTTCCAGGTGCGCGGCACGGTGCGGCCCCGGCACGGCGAAATCCATCCGCCGGTGATCGACGGGCGGCGCGTGACCTTCAGCTACACTGGGCTGGACGGGGTGAAACGCACCAGTTGCCTGGCCTTTTCCGAGCCGCCCGCCCGCCTCAGCGCCAATCGGGCCGAGTTCATGTTCAGCCTGCCGCGCGGACGCAGCCTGGACCTGTTCATCGAATGCGGCCTGGACGCCTGCGAACAGCCGGACGAGACGCGCTGGCGCTGGCACGCCATCCTGGCCCGGCTGGCCATGCGGCGACGGCTGCGGCGCGGCGCCATCGTCGAGGGCGGGCGCAACCAGGGCTTCAACGACTGGCTGCGGCAGTCGCGGGCCGACATCGCCCTGCTCGTCACCGACCTTCCAACCGGCCCCTATCCCTATGCGGGGACGCCCTGGTTCTCGACCCCGTTCGGGCGCGACGGCATCATTACCGCCTGGCAGATGCTGTGGATCGACCCCGGTCTGGCCAAGGGGGTGCTGACCTATCTGGCCTCGCGTCAGGCGACCGAGACCAACGCCTTCATGGACTCCGCGCCCGGCAAGATCATGCACGAGACGCGCGGCGGCGAGATGAGCGTGCTGGGCGAGGTGCCCTTCGGCCTCTATTACGGGGGCGTCGACACCACCTGCCTGTTCATCGCCCTGGCCGGCGCCTACGCCAGACGCACCAACGACTATGGGACCATACGCGCCCTGTGGCCCCATCTGATCGCGGCGGCGGGCTGGATGAGCGACTACGGCGACAGCAACGGCGACGGCCTGATCGACTACGCCCGCGCGGCCGACACCGGCCTGTCGAACCAGGGCTGGAAGGACTCCGAAGACTCCATCTTTCACGCCGACGGCCGCTTTCCCAAGGGGCCGGTCGCCCTGCTGGAGGTCCAGGGCTACGCCTTCGCCGCCTGGAAGGCGCTGGCCGAGATGGGCGCGGTGCTGGGCGACGGCCGCGCCCTCGAATGGGCGGCGCGGGCCGAGGCGCTGCGCGCCCTGGTCGAGGACCGCTACTGGATGGAGGACGAGGGCTTCTACGCCATCGCCCTGGACGGCGACGGGGAGCAGTGCCGCGCCGTCGCCTCTAACGCCGGGCATCTGCTGTTCATGGGCCTGCCCTCGCATGAACGGGCGCGGCGGGTGACGCGGCGGATGCTGACGGCCGAGTTCCGTTCGGGCTGGGGCCTGCGGACCCTGGCCAAGGGACAGGCCCGCTTCAATCCGATGAGCTATCACAACGGCTCGGTCTGGCCGCACGACACGGCCCTGGCGGCGGCGGGGATGGCCCGTTACGGCGAGCGGCGGGCGGTCGCCATGCTGCTGGGCGAGATCTACGGCTCCGCCGCCCATTTCCAGATGCGCCTGCCCGAACTGTTCTGCGGCTTCGTGCGCGAGACGGGCGAACCGCCGATCGCCTATCCGGTCGCCTGCCTGCCCCAGGCCTGGGCGGCGGGATCGGTCTTCCTGATGATGCAGTCGGTGCTGGGCCTGAGCATCGACGCCGCCGAGGGCCTGGTCGAGGTCAACAATCCCGCCCTACCCGCCGGGCTGGACCGGCTGTCGATCACGCGGCTGAAGGTCGGCGACGGGGTGATCGACCTGCATTTCCAGCGCCTGAACGGCCACGTCGTGGTCATGCCCCGCGAGCGTAGCGGCGCGGTGAATTTACGCGCCACCGGCTGACCCTCTCCCGATGGGAGAGGGCTTGAGCCTCCAAGAGCGCAGCGATTGGAACAGGCGAAAGGGTGAGGGTTCACAGGTAAAGTCGGCCAGAGGCCGTGGCAGAACGGCGAGACGGCGGCCTTCGGCCGATTGATGGGACAAGCCCCTCACCCTTTCGCGCCAGAACGACGGCTGCGCCGCCGTGCGCTCAAGCCCTCTCCCGCCGGGAGAGGGTTCCTAAAGCCCGCTCCAGCGCCTTCCTGAAAACGGTCGGCAGAGCCTTCGCCGCCTCAGCCGCTGTGGTCCATAGAAAGTCGCCCTCCCCTTCGGCCACATGCACCTCCAGCGTCAGGCTGAAGTGGGTGAAGACGTGCTCGACCGATCCGGCCGCCCGCCAGTCGCTCTCCATCGGCGGATCAAAGTCCGGCGCCGCGCTCCAATCCGAGGTCGGCAGGCCCGCCATGCCGCCCAGCAGCCCCTTGTCCGGCCGCCGCACCAGGGCGACGCGCCCCGCGTCATCCATCAGCACATAGGCATGGCCGCGCCGATGCGGCCGCTCGGCCTTCTTCGTCTTCAGGGGATAGCGTTCGGGCGCCCCCGTCTTCAGCGCTTCGCAGCCGAAGGTCAGCGGGCACTGATCGCACAGCGGCGACCGGGGCCGACAGACGCCCGAGCCGAGGTCCATCAGCGCCTGCGCCCAGTCGCCGGGTCGGTGGTCGTCGACGAACAGGGCGGCCAGACGGCGCAGCTCGGGCCGCGCGGCGGGCAGTGGAGTCTCGACCGCGAACAGGCGGCTCATCACCCGTTCGACATTGCCGTCGACGACGTTGGCGGGTCGATCGAAGGCGATGGCGGCCACGGCGGCGGCGGTGTAGGCGCCCACCCCCGGCAGGGCCAGCAGCTCGGCCTCGGTTTGTGGGAAGGCTCCGCCGTGATCGGCGGCCACAGCGCGGGCGCAGGCCAGCAGATTGCGTGCGCGGGCGTAGTAGCCCAGCCCCGCCCAGGCGCCCATCAGCTCGGCGTCCTCGACGGCGGCCAGAGCGCCCACCGTCGGCCAGCGCGTGGTGAACCGCTCGAAATAGGGCGCCGCGTGCGGCACCGTCGTCTGCTGCAGCATCACCTCTGACAGCCAGACGCGATAGGGGTCGGTCTTCGCCTTCGCCCCCGGCGGCGCGCGCCACGGCAGGCTGCGCGCATGGGCGTCATACCAATCGAGCAGGGCGGCGCGGAGAGAGGGGACGTCGGGCATGGGGCAGGCTATATAGGACGAATGCGTCGTCCCCTGCCCACCGAAAGCGAAGCGCGCGAAATCCTGGCCCGCCGCCGGACGCGCCCGCCGTTGCGCCCGCCGCCCCCGGCGGGCCGGTCGCTGGCGCCGCTGATCAAGAAGCTGGACGCCCAGTTCGGGCGCGGCGCCTCGGCGCTGGAGCCGCGCTGGGTCGAGATCGTGGGCGAGCGGCTGGCTCGCGTCACCCGCCCGCAGAAGCTGACCAAGGGGCGCGGCAACGCAGGCGGCGTGCTGGAGTTGCGTGTCGCCGGGCCCGCCGCCCTGCTGGTCCAGCACCAGTCGGCCGACATCATTCAGCGCGTGAACCTGTTCCTGGGCGCAGGCTCGGTCGAGAAGCTGCGCATCGCCCAGGGGCCGGTGAAGCCTCTGCCCGCCGCCGGAGCCAAGCCCCGCCCGCGCGGCCGCGCGGTCCTGCCGCCCCTTCCCGCCGCGACGGAAGCCGAACTGAACGCCTCGGTCGAGGCGGCGCCCGACAGCTTGAAAGCGGCCTTGGGCAAGCTGGGCCGCGCCGTGCTGTCGCAGCCCCCGCGCGACGAGGAGCGTTGACAAACCTTCGCCATCGGCGTTCTCGACATTCAGACGATTTCGCCAGCGCGCACGAATCGCGCGACGTTTCTGAATCTCATTTCTGACAAGGACCAGCCGATGGCCCCGATCTTCAAATACGCCGCCATGAGCCGCCGCGCGGCCCTGTCCGCCGCCGCCCTGGCCTCGATGGCCGTGCTGGCGGGCTGCTCGGCCGGCGGCGCGGGCGGCGAGGTCGAAGGCGACATGGCCAAGGGCGCGCCCGAAGGCGCCAAGGTCACGGTCGTGGAGTACGCCTCGGTCACCTGCGGCCACTGCGCCGTGTGGAATGAAGAGGTCTGGCCCGAGTTCAAGACGAAGTACGTCGACAACAACAAGGTCCGCTTCGTCTTCCGCGAATTCCCGACCCCGCCCCAGGACATCGCCGTCGCCGGCTTCCTGATCGCGCGCTGCGCCGGTCCGGACAAGTATTTCGACGTTGTCAGCGACATCATGGCCAGCCAGAAGGAATGGCAGGCGGGCGTCGCGCCGCGCACCACCCTGTTCCGCGCCGGCCAGGCGGCGGGCCTCAGCGAGCAGCAGATCAACGACTGCATCCGCGACAAGGCCGCCATCGAGGCCATGGAGAAGCGCATCCAGGCCGGCATCAGCGCCGGCGTGACCGGTACACCCTACTTCACCGTCAACGGCGTGAAGGTGGCGGACAGCTCGCTGTCGGGCCTGTCGGAAGTCATCGACGCCGAGCTGGCGAAGTAAGCCGATGCCGCGGTCGCGCCTGACATTCAAAGCCCTGTTAGGCGCAGCCGCCCTGGCGGCGGTCGCCGTCGCCAGCCCCTCGGCGGCGCTCGATCCTGCCATGACGCGCGCCTCTGCGACGGCGGCCGTGCCCGCCGTCACGGCGACGGACCGCGTGCTGGGCCGGGCCGATGCGCCGGTGACGGTGATCGAGTACGCCTCATTCACCTGCAGCCACTGCGTCCATTGGACCAACGACGTCCTGCCGCAGTTCAAGGCCCGCTATATCGACACCGGCAAGGTGCGCCTGGTGTTTCGCGACATGCCGACGCCTCCGGCCCAGATCGCGGCGACGGCGGCGGGCATCGCGCGCTGCGCCGCCCCGAACCGCTTCTTCGACGTGGCCCACAGCCTGATGAGCGGTCAGGCCGCCGCCTTTGAAAAAGGCGACGCCCGCGACTGGTTCGCCGCCGCCATCGCCGCCAGCGGCCGCAGTCAGGAACAGATCGAAGCCTGCATGAAAGACCCGGCGACCAGCCAGGCCCTGCAGGCCGAGGTCGACGGCGCCGTGGCGGCAGGGGTGACGGGCACGCCCTCCTTCTTTGTCAACGGCAGGCGGGTCAGCGACCATTCGCTGGAGGCCCTGTCGGCGGCCATCGACCCGCTGATCCGGGCGCGCTGATCGAGACGCGATGCAGTTCCAGCGCCTCCGGCTCGTCGGCTTCAAATCCTTCGTCGACCCGGCCGAGGTGCAGATCGAGGCCGGGCTGACCGGCATCGTCGGGCCGAACGGCTGCGGCAAGTCGAACGTGCTGGAAAGCCTGCGCTGGGTCATGGGCGCCAACTCGGCCAAGGCCATGCGCGGCCAGGGCATGGAGGACGTGATCTTCGCGGGCGCCGCGGGCCGTCCGCCGCGCAACCACGCCGAAGTCCAGCTGACCATCGACAACGCCCAGAAGCGCGCGCCCCAGCCCTTTACCGACAGCCCCATGCTGGAAGTCTCGCGTCGGATCGAGCGCGGGCGCGGCTCGACCTATCGCATCAACGGCAAGGAGGTGCGGGCGCGCGACGTTCAGCTGCTGTTCGCCGACGCCTCGACCGGCGCCAACAGTCCGGCCCTGGTGCGCCAAGGCCAGATCAGCGAACTGATCGCCGCCAAGCCCCAGAACCGCCGCCGCATCCTAGAAGAAGCCGGGGGCGTGGCGGGCCTGCACACCCGGCGCCATGAGGCGGAGCTGCGGCTGAGGGCCGCCGAGACCAACCTCGACCGGCTGGACGACATCGGCAAGGAGCTGGAGTCGACGCTGAACAAGCTGAAACGCGAAGCGCGTCAGGCGGAAAAATACAAGAAGATCTCGGCCGAGATCCGCGCCCTGCAGGCGGCCCTGCTCTACGTCCGCTGGACCGACGCCAAGGCGGCGGCCGAGACGGCGGCGGCTGACTTACGCGAAGCCGACCGGCTGGTGGCCGAAACGACCACGGCGGCGGCGGCGGCCCAGACGGCGGCCCTGAACGCTCAGGAAGGGCTGAAGCCTGCGCGCGAGGAAGACGCGGTCGCCACCGCCCTTTTGAACCGCGCCATCATCGAGCGCGACCGGCTGGACATGGCCGAACAGGCCGCCCGCGCCGAGGTCGACCGGCTGAAGGCCGAGGTCGCCCGCATCGAGGCCGACCGCGCGCGCGAGGACGGCATGGCCGCCGACGCCGGACGCGAACTGGAACGGCTGGACCGCGAGCTGGAAAAGCTGAAGGCCGAGATCGCCGCCGCTCCCGAGCGCGGCCCCGAACTGGAACGCGCCCTGCTGGAGACTGAGGACGCGCGCAAGGCCGCCGACGCCGAGGTCGAACGGCTGGCCGGAACGCTGGCCGCCGTCGAAGCCCGCGCCAACGCCGAAAGCGCTCGGAAGCGCGACGCCGAGGCCCGGCTGGCGCGCGTCAAGGGCCAGCACGAACAGGCTAGGCGCGAACGCGAGGCGCTCGGCCCGCTGGAGACGCCCGAGATCGAGACGGCCAAGGCGGCGCTGGAAACGGCGCAGGCCGATCTCGCCGCCGCGCGTGAAGCCGTCGAGGCCGCCGAAACCAAACGCAGCGACATCGCCCGCGCCGAGCAGGAGGCGCGCACGGCCGCCCGCACCGCCGAGGACCGGCTGGGCCGCCTGCAGACCGAGGCGCGCGGGCTGGCGCAACTACTGGTCACCGGCAAGCGCGAGCATCCCCCGGCGCTGGACAGGGTGTCGGCGGCCAAGGGCTATGAGGCCGCGCTGGCGGCGGCGCTGGGCGATGATCTGGACGCCGCGCTGGACGCCCGCGCCCCGGCGCACTGGGCGGGCGCCGAGGCCTCGCCGCCGGATTGGCCGCAGGGCGTCGAGCCCCTGTCCGCCCATGTGACGGCGCCCGATCAGCTGGCGGCGCGTCTGGCCTTCTGCGGCGTGGCCCCGCGCGAGCGGATCGCCGAACTGGCCCGCGCCCTGCCGCGCGGCGCGCGCCTGACGACGGTGGAGGGCGACCTCTATCGCTGGGACGGCTTCGTCAGCCGCGCCGAGGCGCCCCGGCCCGCCGCCGTGCGTCTGGCCCAGCGCACCCGCCTGTCGGAACTGGAGGCCGACATCGACCTCGGCAAGCCCGCGCTGGAGACCGCGCAAGGGTCGCTGAAGGCGGCGGGCGAGGCCTTCCGCGCCGCCGAGGAGGAGGTGAAGGCCGCGCGCCTGCGCCCCTTTACGCTGGACAAGCAGGTCGTGTCCGCCCGCGACCGGCTGGAATCCCTGATGCGCGATCAGGCCCGCAAGGAGGCCCGCGCCCAGTCGCTGGACGAAAGCGTCGCCCGGCTAGAGGGCGAGGTGCAGGAGGCCGAGGCCGCCTTCGCCGAGGCCAGTTCGGTGGAGTCCTCCTCCGACGTGGTAGTCGGCCTGCGCCAAGAGTTGACCGAGGCGCGCGGCGGGGCCGAACGCGCCCGGCTGGCGGCGCAGGCCGCCCGCTCGACCCGCGACGAGGAGGCTCGCGACCGCGCCATGCGCGAGCAGCGTCTGGGCAGCCTGACCCGCGCCCGCGAGGGCTGGGTTACGCGATCCGGCGACAGCGCCGCCCGCCTCAAGACGCTGGAGCGCGATGCGGAGAAGGCCCAAGCCGCACTGACCAAGGCTGAGGCCGCACCCGCCGGTTTCGCCGAGCAGCGCAACGCCCTGATGGAGTCTCTGACCCAGGCCGAAAAGCGCAAGCAGGCGGCGACCGACGCCGTCGCCGTCGCCGAAGCGGGCGCGCAGGAAGCCGACCGCGCCGCGCGCGCCGCCGAAACCGCCGCCTCTCAGGCCCGCGAAAGCCGGGCCGGCCTTCACGCCCGCGCCGAAGCCGCCGCCGAGAAGCTGGCCGAGACCGCCGCCAACATCCGCGAGACGGCGCAGATGTCGCCCGAGGAACTGGGCAAGAAGCTGACCGACGACGCCATCGCCCGCCCGCCGGACGCGGCGGGCGCCGAGAACCTGCTTTACGGCCTTGAGCGCGAGCGCGAGGCGCTGGGCGCGGTCAATCTGCGCGCCGAGGAAGAGGCGGCCGAATACGGCGACCGGCTCAGCGCCATGAAGACCGAGCGCATCGACCTGACGCAGGCGATCGCCAAACTGCGCGACGGCATCGACGAACTGAACGCCGAGGGGCGCGAGCGGCTGATCGCCGCCTTCGACGTCATCAATACCAACTTCAAGACCCTGTTCGAGGCCTTGTTCGGGGGCGGTCAGGCCGAGCTGAAGCTGGTCGAGAGCGACGACCCGCTGGAGGCAGGGCTGGAAATCTACGCCTGCCCGCCCGGCAAGCGGCTGTCGGTCATGAGCCTGATGAGCGGCGGCGAGCAGGCCCTGACGGCGGCGGCCCTGATCTTCGGCGTCTTCCTGGCCAATCCGGCGCCGGTCTGCGTGCTGGACGAGGTGGACGCGCCGCTGGACGACGCCAACGTCGACCGCTTCTGCCGGATGCTGCACGAGATGCGCGGCCGCACCGACACCCGCTTCATCGTCATCACCCACAACCCGGTGACTATGAGCCGAATGGACCGCCTGTACGGCGTCACCATGCCCGAGCGCGGCATGAGCCAGTTGGTCAGCGTCGACCTGCAACAAGCCGAAGAGATCGTCACGGCCTGACCTGAGGCGCGTGGTCGACTTGGGCAGAAAAAACAGAGTCCAATTCGTCTGAATCGTCTGAAATCGGCGCGGTCGTCTCCTTGTCAGCCCGCGCCGTCGTCGGCGCGCTGAGGAGTATGCGGAATGGCTAGAGGACGGCCGGTCGATCCAGTCCAGTCAAGAAAATGCCTCGAGAATTCAACGCCTCAATCAGCGTCATTGCGATGGATGACAAGGGACGCGGTTCAGCGCTTCCTGCGCCGCATGGCCGCGCGCACGTCGCCCAGAGCGGGTCCGATCAGGAACCACGGCTCGATGCAGTAGCGCGCGAACAGCCGCTTCGGATCGGCGAACAGGCGGAACAGCCATTCGACGCCCAGCCGTCCCATCCAGCGCGGCGCGGCCTTCTGCACCCCGGCCTCATAGTCGAAAGCGGCGCCGACCGGCAGGATCGGAACCAGCGGCAGAGAGGCCAGATTGTCCGCGATCCACAGCTCCTGGCGCGGCATGCCCATGCCGACGAACAGCACGTGCGGGGCGAAGTCCTTGATCGCCGCCAGCACCGCCGTATTGCCCAACGACCCCGGCGTGGCGTCGAAATAACCGCTGAGTCCCTTCACCATTGCGCCCGGATAGCGGGTCGTCAGTCGCCGCGCCGCCTCTTCGGCCACGCCGTCCTCGCCGCCGACATAGAGGACGCGCCAGCCCTTGCGGTCGGCCAGACTCCAGAAATGATCGCGCCAGTCCAGATAGGTGCAGCGGTGCTGCGGCCGCGCGGGATGGCCCAGCAGACGGGCGAAATGGATCAGCGGCGTCGAGTCCAGCTCGATCAGGTCGGCCGCATCGTACAGGCGCCGCATCCCCGGCGTGCGCCGGATCAGATAGAGACTATGCAGATTGTGGTTGGCGACAACGCTCTGCACACCCGCCTCGATGCTGCGTTCGAGGTGCAGCATCACCTCTTCAGGGCGGACCAGATCGACCGGTTCGCCCAGCAGGCGGATGCGCTCCTCCGTCCGGCGCGCCTGACGAAACGATCGGCGCGGGACGCGCCGCCGATCAGGCGACGAACGGGCGGAATCCGGATCGGAAGGCGCGTGATGCATGCAAGCTGTCTAGCGTGGCCGTTTCAACGTCGGGTATGCGGACAGGGTTAATCCAAACAAACGCCCTGCGCATCTGGAGCGACCATGCTGATCATTCCCGTGCCCGCGCCCGTCGTGGAGGTTGCACCGCCTTCTGCACAACTGGCGTTTACCGGCAGCAGCCGGTTCGCCGTCTTCGCCGACATCGCCTCTATCACGACGGAGCCTGAGCAGAGCGCGCACACGGTCAGAATGAGGTCGTTGCAGATCAGCCGCGAGGACATGCTGATCGGCGGCGTCGCCTACGTCGGCGGCTGGTCCTGGTGGCGCTTCGACTGCGCGGCCTGGACAGCGGACCGGCTGGACTTCGCCTCCCTGCGCGCTGATGGGACCGAAGGCCCTGTCACGCCCGAACGCTCGCCGCCGGCCGTCATAGCCCCAAGCCAGGACGCCTCGGCCTTGGCCGCCACGGCCTGCGGCGAGGCCTTCCCTGCGGTGGAGGCGACCTCGGCCAGAGCGGCGGTGTGGATCGGCCGCGCCAGGCTGAAGCCCTGACCGATCAGGCCTCTTCAGTCTTGAGGCGCAAACCGCGTCGCGCGTCGCGGTCGAAATCCATCCGGTCGCGCGGCAGGGCCTCGGGGCATTCGTCGCGCATGAAGGCCAGCATCTTCTCGCGCACCTCGGCCCGCAGGTCGAAGGCGACCGAGGCGTTGCGCGCGCTGGTCAGGCAGCGCACCTGGGCCGTCCGCTCGGTGATGTCCGTGACCTGCAAGGCCACCACGTCGCCGTCCCAGTGCGGCGAGGCGTGGGCGATCTGCTCCAGCTTGATCCGCAGCCGGTCGATGGGCGCCTCGTAGTCCACATAGAGGAAGGACACGCCGATCAGGCGCGAATCCTCGCGCGTCCAGTTCTGGAACGGCTTCTGGATGAAGTAGGTCAGCGGCAGCACCATGCGCCGCCAGTCCCACAGCTTGACCACCACATAGGTCGAGGTGATCTCCTCCACCCGGCCCCACTCGCCCTCGACGATGACGGCGTCGTCCAGGCGGATCGGCTGGGCGGTGGCGATCTGGATGCCCGCGATCAGATTGGTCAGGAAGGGTTGCAGCGCCAGACCGGCGACGATGCCGACCACCCCTGCCGAGGCCAGCAGCGACAAGCCCCATTGCTTGACGCCGGGAATGGTCAGCAGCGCCAGCCCCAGGGTGATCAGACCGATCAGTATGGCCGCGACCCGTTGCAGGATGCGCGTCTGGGTGACGTGCTTGCGGGCGTAGAGGTTGTCCTCCGCCTCCATGTTGAACTTCTTCAGGTGGACGATGGCGCCCATGTCCACCGCGCCCGCCAACATCCAGCCACACACCAGGATGAAGCCGAACAGCAGGCTGCGCCGGATGAACAGCGACGGCTCGGGGTCCAGCGGCGACACGGTGACGGCCAGGGCCAGGGCGATGATCATCACCGCGATCCGCACCTTCAGCCGGGCGCGCTTCAGCATCCCCTTCCAGAAGTCGTCGCGGTTGCGCACCGCCAGCTTCAGCAGGGCGAACACCACCTGGTTGGCCGCCCAGCCGATGAAGACGAAGACCACGGTGATGATCGACACCACCGCCCATTCCGGCAGCCAGTGGAACTGACGCCAGAGCGCAAAGATGGTGTTGGTCAGGTTGGTGACGAACTGAGGCATGGTCAGACCATAGACCTTCTCCCCGCCGGGGGAGAAGGTGGCTCGCGCAGCGAGACGGATGAGGGGGACGCCAAATGACGCACGCCCACATCAGCCCGTGCGAATGGAGGACACGTCCTCCTCATCCGAGCGGCTTCGCCGACCACCTTCTCCCCCAAGGGGAGAAGGGTCTATTTGGCCGCCGCCTCCACCAGATCCGCCAGCCGCTGCGCCGCGTCCGGGATGGCCACCGAGCGCGCAGCCGACGACATGGCCGCCAGCCCCGCCGGATCGGACAGGGTCGCGGTCAGCGCCGCCGTCAGGCTCTCGACCGTCAGGTCGTCCTCGGCGATCACCTTCGCCGCGCCCGCCTCGGCTAGAGCCCGCGCGTTCAGCGTCTGGTGGTCGTCCATCGCGATCTTCAGCGGGATCAGGACCGACGGCAGGGCCGCCACGGCCAGCTCCGAACAGGTCGAGGCGCCCGCGCGTCCGATCACCAGATGCGCCTTGGACAGCCGGTCGGCCATGTCGCGGAAGAAGGGCGCGACCTCGGCCTCGATCCCGGCGTCGAGGTAGATCTGGCGCGCGGCCTCCAGCGTCTCGGGCCGCGACTGTTGCTGCACCTTCAACCGATTGCGGATGGCCTCGGGCAGGGCCGCCAGCGCGCGCGGCGTGGTCTCGGACAGGATGCGGGCGCCCTGACTGCCGCCTGTCACCAGCACATGGATCGGCCCACCCTCGACCGGGGCGGCATAGGCCCGGTCGAACAGGGCGCGGATGTCCGGCCGCACCGGATTGCCGACCAGCTGGACGCGGTCCTTCAGCTTGTCCGGCGCCCGGCCCAGGGTCGGAAAGGCCGCCGCGATCACGCCCACGCTGGGCGCCAGATAGCGGTTGGTGCGGCCCAGCACCGCGTTCTGCTCATGGATCACGGTCGGGCGGCGCGTCGTCACCGCCGCCAGCAGGGCCGGCGCCGACGGATAGCCTCCGAAGCCCACCACCACGTCCGCGCCGGTGCGCTGGAACGCGGCCTTGGCCTGGCCGACGCCCTTCATGATCGCCAGACCGGCCTTCATCAGGCCGATGGGCCCGGAGCCGGTCGCCGCGTCCAGCGCCAGGCGTTCTTCGGCCGGAAAGGCGTGGGCGTACTGCTCGCCGCGTTTGTCGGTGGCCAGCACCACACGCCAGCCGCGCGCCGCCATCTCGCGGGCCAGGGCCTCTGCGGGGAACATATGGCCGCCGGTGCCCCCGGCGGCGACGACGCAGACCTTGGTCATGAGCGATACTCTCTTACGGCAGCAGGCGACGGCGCGGGGCGACGTTCGAGCCGAGTTCATAGGCGCCCGGACGGCGCCGGGTCAGGGCGAGCGCAAACCCCATGGTCAGCCCCATGGCCATCATGGACGAGCCGCCATAGCTGATGAAGGGCAGCGTCATGCCCTTGGTCGGGATCAGGTTCAGGTTCACCGCGATGTTGATGCACGCCTGCAGGCCGATCAGCATGAACAGCCCCGCCGCCGCCGTCTGTTCGAAGGAGTCGTTCAGCTTCATCGCCTTGCGCATCCCGCGAATGACGATGAAGGCGTAAAGCCCGATCATGATCAGCGACAGCACCAGGCCGAACTCCTCGGCCCCGACGGAATAGATGAAGTCGGTGTGCAGGTCGGGGACGTGGCGCTTCATCACCCCCTCGCCGATGCCGCGCCCGACCAGGCCCCCGGCGCGGATCGCCTCGGACGCGCGGTCGATCTGGTGGGTGTCGGTCGTCTCGGGCGACAGGAAGCGGCTCAGGCGGTCGCGCATGTGGCTGAACATGAAATACAGCGACACCACCCCGCCCGCGCCGACCGCCGCCAGGGCCGCCACCCACTTCAGCGGCACCCCGGCCATGAAGAAGACGGCCATGAAGGTCGTGGTGATCAGCAGGGTCTGGCCGATATCCGGCTGGATCAGCAACAGGCCGACCGTCAGCGCCCACAGGCCGAAGGCGATACTGACGCCGGGCACGCCCTCGCCCTTCTGGGCCTCGGCGAACATCCAGGCGGCGAAGACGATCAGGCCCGGCTTGGCGAACTCGGACGGCTGCAGGCTGAACGGCCCCAGATTGATCCAGCGCGCCGCCCCCTTCACTGTATCGCCGATGAAGGGCAGGGCCGCCATGACCACGATGGCGCAGAACAGGGCCAGCACCGCGATCCGCCGCACCCCGCGCGGCGACAGCAGCGAGGCGCTCAGCATGGCGATCAGCCCCATGGTCGAGAAGACCATCATCCGCCACGAATAGTGGAAGGGATCGCTGATCGATTCATCAGCCAAGATCGCCGCCGGGCTGGAGGCGAAGCTCAGCGCCACGCCCAGCCCCACCAACGTCAGCGCCGCGCCCAGCAGGCCGCGATCCACCGTCCAGAACCAGCGCGCGATCAGGCTCTGGTCATTGCGCGAAAAGGGATGGCTGTAGCTGTTGTGGGTCATGCGGCGGGCTCCGGCCGTGCGCCCAGGCTCAGGACGGCGGCGCCGAACGCCTCGCCCCGGACCTCGAAATCGGGGAACTGATCGAAGCTGGCGCAGGCGGGCGACAGCACCACCACCTGCTCGCCCCCGGCCGCAGCCGCGTCGACGGCGGCCAGTTCGACGGCCCGCTCCATCGTATGGGCCACGACGTGCGGCGTGTCGGCCAGAGTGACGGCGAAGGCGTCCGCCGCCTCCCCGATCAGATAGGCCCTGGTCACGCGCGGGAAGAGGTCGCGCAAGCTGTCGATGCCGCCGTCCTTGGCCTTGCCGCCTGCGATCCAGAAGACGGAGGGGTAGGAGGCCAGCGCCTGCCGCGCGGCGTCGGCGTTAGTGGCCTTGGAGTCATTGATGAAGCGTACGCCGCCGAGACGACCCACGGCCTCCATCCGGTGCGACAGGCCTGGGAAGCTCAGCAGACCCTCGACCGCCGCCTCGTGCGACACGCCCAGCGCTCGCGCCGTGGCGTAAGCGAAGGCCGCATTCTGGGCGTTATGGCGACCCGGCAAGGACCGCGCGGCGGTCAGATCGGCCAGCACTTCGCCGCCCGCCGTCAACACGCCCGCCGCCGCCCCATACCCTTCTCCCCTTGTGGGAGAAGGTGGGCCCGAAGGGCTCGGATGAGGGGTCTCGCCAACTGAAACCACAGCCCTGCCGCCGGACACGAGGAGCAACCCCTCATCCGTCTCGCTGCGCGATCCACCTTCTCCCACAAGGGGAGAAGGAAGACTCAGCACCGTCCCAACCCGCCGCCCCTGCGCGCGCAGATCCGCCGCAGCCTTCCGGCCCCATTCTTCATCCACGCCGACCAGCGCCAGCGCCTCACCATCCTGCGCCTGAAAAATCCGGCGCTTGGCGGCGACATAGCCCTCCATCCCGCCGTGGCGATCCAGATGGTCCGGCGACACATTGGTCAGTATCGCCACATCCGGCGCGAAGCCCGTGGTCAGGTCCAGCTGATAGGACGACACCTCGATCACATAGACCGCATCCGCCGTCGGCTCCGGCAACGCCAGAACCCCGATGCCGATGTTGCCGCCGATGTGGACGCTCAAGCCCGCCTGCTTCAGCACCCAGCCGATCAGGGCCGTGGTCGTCGACTTGCCGTTGGTGCCGGTGATGGCGACCACGCGCTGCCGCTCCCCCGGCGGCAGGGCGGCCAGCGCCCGCGCGAACAGCTCCACGTCGCCGATGACCGGCACGCCCGCCTCATGGGCGCGCTCGACGCTCCAGTGCGGCTTGGGATGGGTCAGCGGCGCGCCCGGCGACAGCACCAGGGCGGCGAACCCGGACCAGTCGGCCCGCGTCAGATCCTCGACCAGGAAGCCTTCCGCCTCGGCCTGCATCCGGCCCGAGACGCCGTCGTCCCACAGCACGGGAATGGCCCCGCCCGCCTGCAACGCGCGCGCCGCCGTGATCCCCGACCGCCCCAGGCCGAAGACCGCAACGCGACGCCCCTCGAAGCCGGGAACGGGGATCATCGGCTCAACGCAGCTTCAGCGTGGCCAGACCGAGCAGCGCCAGCATGGCGGCGACGATCCAGAAACGGATGACGACGGTCGATTCCGGCCAGCCCATCTTCTCGAAATGGTGGTGGATCGGCGCCATCAGGAAGATGCGCTTGCCGGTCAGCTTGAAGTAGCCGACCTGGATCATGACCGAGGCCGCCTCGACCACGAACAGGCCGCCGACGATGCCCAGCACCAGCTCGTGCTTGGTCGCCACGGCCATCGAGCCCAGGGCGCCGCCCAGGGCCAGCGAGCCGGTGTCGCCCATGAAGATCTTGGCCGGCGGGGCGTTGTACCACAGGAAGCCCATGCCCCCGCCGATGATGGCGGCGCAGAAGATGGCCAGCTCGCCCGCGCCGGGCACGTGGTGGACCTGCAGATAGTCCGCGAACAGGAAGTTGCCGACCAAGTAGCTGATGATGCCGAAGGCGCCCGCCGCCATCATCACCGGCACGATGGCCAGGCCATCCAGCCCGTCCGTCAGGTTCACCGCGTTCGAGAACCCGATGATGGTGAAGGCCGCAAACGCCACATAGAACCAGCCGATGTTCAGCAGCACCGCCTTCAGGAAGGGGAAGGCGATCGAGGTCTCAAGCCCCGGCGAGGTCGGCGACTGGGTCATCCACAGCACGGTCAGCACGCCGGCGATCACGGCCACGACGGTCTGGGCCAGCAGCTTCTGCTTGGACGTCAGCCCGGCCGAGGTCTGCTTCGTCACCTTGGCGTAGTCGTCGATGAAGCCCAGCACGCCGAAGGCCGCCGTCACGCCCGAGACGATCCAGATATAGGGGTTGGTCAGATCGCCCCACAGAAGCACGGCCACGCCGATGCCCGCCAGGATCATCAGCCCGCCCATGGTCGGGGTGCCGACCTTGGACAGGTGGGACACCGGGCCGTCGTCGCGGATCGGCTGGCCCCGGCCCTGCTTGGCGCGGATCCAGTTGATGAAGCGGCTGCCCATGGCGACCGCCACGATCATGGCCGTGGCCATGGCCAGGGCCACGCGCACCGTCTGATACTGGATCAGGTGGAGCAGCGGATATTCCTGGGCGATGTCCGCGTAATAGAGATAGAGCAGATAGAACATCAGGCGGACTTCCCTTGGGCCTCGGCGGCGACGCGCGCCTCTTGTTCGGCCACGCCGAGATTTGCAAGCGCGGCCGCGACCAGCGAGGCCTTCGACCCGTTCGAGCCCTTGACCATGACCACATCGCCCGGCTGCACCAGCAGGGCGGCCTCGGCGGCCAGTTCGGCGGCGGTTTCGCGCCACTCGCCGCGCAGCGACGGCGGCAGGGCGTCATGCAGCAGGCGCATCTGCGGCCCGGCCGTGTGCACCACGTCCAACCCGGCGGCGACGATGGCGGGGGCCAGCCCTTCGTGCAGGGCGCGGCTGTGTTCGCCCAGTTCCAGCATGTCGCTCAGTACGACGACGCGGCGGCCGCCCGGCCCCACCGGCTTGGCGCCCAGGCTGACGAAGCCCGCCTTCATCGACAGCGGATTGGCGTTGTAGCTCTCGTCGATCAGGGTGAAGTCGCCGCCGGAGACAGAGACCGTCTTCATCTGCCCGCGCCCGGCCAGAGGCTGGAACCCGGCCAGCGCCTGAAGCGCCGTGTCCAGCGACACGTCCAGCGCCTGCAGCATCAGGATGACGCACAGGCTGTTCAGCCCCCAGTGCACGCCCGATTGAGCGAGGCGATATTCGATGCGCCGTCCGTCCAGCTCGGCCGTGACGGTCGCGCCCTCGCTGTCGGAGACGAAGTCCAGCAGGCGCGCGTCGCAGCCCGCATCATGGCCGAAGGTCCGCACCACGGCCCCGGCCTTTTCCGCCCCCTGACGCACGATGTCGGCGTGGGCGTCGGCGGCGTTGACCACGGCGATCCCGCCCGGCGCCAGCCCCTCGAAAATGGCGGCCTTCTCGCGCGCCACGCCCGCCTCGCCATCGGCGAAGGCTTCGATATGCACCGGCCCGACCGTGGTGACGCAGGCGGCGTGCGGGCGCACGAAGGCCGACAGCGGCCCGATCTCGCCCGGATGGTTCATGCCGATCTCGAACACGGCCCGGTCCGTGCCCTGCGGCATCCGCGCCAGCGTCAGCGGCACGCCGATGTGGTTGTTGTAGCTCTTGATCGAGGCGTGGGCGGACCCCGCCAGATCAAGACCGGCCTTGATGGCCTGGGTCACGCTGGTCTTGCCGACGCTGCCGGTGACGGCGCCGCGCAGGCGAGCGCGGTCGCGCGCGGCGACGCCCAGCGCCTCCAGCCCCTTCAAGGTGTCGGGAACCAGAACGTAAGGCCCGCCCTCGACCGGGCGATCGACCATGGCGACCGTCGCGCCCGCCGCAAAGGCGGCGGCGGCGAACTCATGCCCGTCGCGCGCGCCGTGCAGGGCCAGGAACAGGTCGCCCGGCTGGATCTCGCGGCTGTTGTAAGTCAGGCCCGAGACAGTGGCGTCGGGTCCATGAAGCCGTCCTCCGGTCGCCGAGGCGATCGCTTCGGCGGTCCAGAGCGGCGTGTGTGCGTCAGGCATGATCTTTCAGGGCTTCGGTCGCTTCGGCGGCGTCGTCGAAGGGATGCACCACCCCGCCGACGATCTGTCCCTGTTCATGCCCTTTTCCGGCGATCACGACCACATCTCCTTCACGCATCAGGGATACGGCGTGACGGATGGCCTCGCGGCGGTCGCCGATCTCCAGCGCGTCGGGGCAGCCTGCGCGCACCTGGGCGCGGATGGCGGCGGGGTCTTCGGAACGCGGATTGTCGTCGGTGACGATGGCCGTATCGGCCAGACGCCCGGCGATCTCGCCCATCAGCGGACGCTTGGCCCGATCCCGGTCGCCGCCCGCGCCGAAGACGACGATCAGCTTGCCCGTCGCGTGGGGGCGCAAGGCGTTCAGCACCGTCTCCAGCCCGTCCGGCGTGTGGGCGTAGTCGACATAGACCTCGCCGCCGCGCGCCCCGCCGGGAATGCGTTGCAGGCGGCCCTGCGCACCCTGAATCAGCTCCAGCGCCGGGATCACGCGGTCGGGGTCTTCGCCGCCCGCGATGCACAGGCCCGCCGCCACCAGGGCGTTGGACGCCTGGAACGCCCCCGCCAGCGGCAGCAGGACGTCATGCACCCGGCCGCGCACATCGAGGGTCAGGCGCTGGCCTTCCGGCGTCGCCCGGCGCGCCAGCAGGGTCAGGTCGCGTCCGCGCTCGCCCACGCCCATCACGCCCAGCCCCGCCATGATCGAGGCCGAGGCGAAGGCCGAATAGGCGTCGGAATCCGCGTTCAGAACCGCCGTGCGCCCGCGCGGCAGCAGGGCCTCGAACAGACGCATCTTGGCGGCGCGGTACTCGTCCATCGTGCCGTGATAGTCGAGGTGGTCCTGCGTCAGATTGGTGAAGCCCGCCGCCTTGATCGCCACCCCGTCCAGACGCCGCTGGTCGATGCCGTGGGACGAGGCCTCCAGCGCCAGATGGGTGACTTCCTTGCGCGCCAGTTCGGCCAGCAGGCGCGCGGCCTCGGCGGCGTCGGGGCTGGTCAGGCCGGGGCCGGTCAGGGCGTAGGTCTTGTCGCCCTTCTGGCCGACGACGCCCAGGGTGCCCATGCTGGCCGCCTTCAGGCCGAGCCCAGCCCAGATCTGGCGGCAGAAGTTGGCGACCGAGGTCTTGCCGTTGGTGCCGGTCACGGCGACGCAGGTGCGCGGCTGGGCGCCGTAGAAGGCCCGCGCGGCGATGGCGTAGGCCCGATGCACATCGCCTGATCCGACCAGAAGCGGCGCCGCGCCTGCGGGCGTGTCCGACGGGGCCAGCACGGCCGCCGCGCCTTTCGCCAGGGCCTGCGGAATGAAGGCGCGGCCGTCGGCCTGCGTCCCCGGCAGGGCGACGAACAGGGCGCCGGGCACGACCTGACGGCTGTCGGCGGTGACGGCGGTGATCTCAGGATCCGAGGCCACGTCGCGGCGCAGCAGTTCGGAAAGGCGCAGCTGGCTCATCGGCCGTCGCCCTCCACGTCCTGGAACTCGGGGATCTTTTCGCCGAGCGCAGTGGACCAGCGGTCGGCCTTGCGCTCGACGCCCAGGAAGCCGGCGATGCGGGCGGCGATGCGCCCCACGGCGGGCGCGGCGACATAGCCGCCGGTGCGCGGATAGACGCCCGGCTCGTCCATCAGGACGAAGACGGTGTAGCGCTTGGCGTCCACCGGCCCGTCGGCCGGGAAGACCCCGGCGAAGGAGCCGACGGCCACCGCCGGATTATAGCGACCGTTGACCAGCTTGTTAGCCGAGCCCGTCTTGCCGCCCATGCGCAGACCCGGCGCATCGGCGAACCGGCCCGAACCGCGCGTGACGTTGCGGCGCATCAGATCAATCATATTGGCCGAGGTTTCCGGCGAAATGACCTGATGCGTCTGGGCGTTCGGACGGCCGCCCTTGCGCAGCGTCGGCGGCACATAGCGTCCGCCGTTCACCAGCGCGCCATAAGCCGACACATACTGGATCGGCGTGACCATGATGCCGTAGCCGAAGGACAGCGACGCCAGGGTGCTGTCGTCCCACTTCCTCACCTTGGGCGGGGCGGCGGATTCCTTCAGCTCGATCGGGGCGGCGTCCAGCAGGCCCAGACGGCGGAAGTAGTCGCGCATCACATCACCGCCCATCTCGACCGCCAGTCGCGAGGTGCCGATGTTGGACGAATGCAGATAGACCTCCTCCAGCGTCAGCACCTTGTTGGTGGCGTGGAAGTCGGTGATGCGGCGCTTGCCGATCTGCAGCGCCTGGGAGGCGTCGAACAGGGTGTTCATGTCGGCCCGGCCGGTGTCGATGCCGGCGGCGACGGTGAAGCTCTTGAACACCGAACCCATCTCATAGTGGGCCGAGACGACGCGGTTCAACGTGGCCTCTTCCGGCGCGGCGTTGCGGCGGTTGGCGTCATAGGTCGGCCACGAGGCCATGGCCAGGATCTCGCCCGTCTGCACATCGGCGACCACGGCGACGGCGCCCTTGGCCTTATGCTCCTCGGCGGCGATGGCCAGTTCGTTCTCGACCACGCCCTGGACCCGCAGGTCGATCGACAGGGGGAAGTCCTCGCTGGCGGCGCCCGCCGCGCGGATCTCCTGGTCGAAGGCCAGCTCGGCGCCCGCGACGCCCTGGCCGCCCGTGTCCGAACGACCGATCAGGTGCACGGCCGAACTTCCCAGCGGATAGACCCGTCGGTCTTCCGGCTCAAACGTCACCCCGCCCAGGGCCAGGGCGTGGACCGCCCGGCGCTCGGCCGGCGTCAGGCCGTTCAGGGCGATCAGACGACGCTCGCCGCTTAGCACCCGGTCCAGACGCGCGGCGGAAATGCGCGGCAGGGCGCGGCGCAGCTGGGCCTTGGCGGCCGGAATGTCCCAGACCTCGCGCGGGTCGATATAAAGGCCGTAGTGGGTGATGTTGGTCGCCAGCAACTGGCCGTTGCGGTCCACCAGATCGGCGCGCGTCAGGGCGCCGGGGTTGAAGCCCGCCCCCGCTCCGCCACGCGGCGTCAGCAGGGCGGCGTGCGCCGCGCCCAGAGCCAGGCAGGAGAAGACGACGCAGAAGGCCGCCATGATCAGGAAGATGCGGACGCGGGTGTCTTCTTCCGGGCGCGCATCGGCGCGGGCGCGCTCGAACGAATGCTCCAGGTTCCACACCAGGGAGGCGACCCAGCGCCCCCAGGCCGAGACCGCGCCG
Source organism: Brevundimonas sp. Soil_N_31 (assembly GCF_057655995.1). Classification (NCBI taxonomy): domain Bacteria; kingdom Pseudomonadati; phylum Pseudomonadota; class Alphaproteobacteria; order Caulobacterales; family Caulobacteraceae; genus Brevundimonas; species Brevundimonas sp. Soil_N_31. Next base: position 281,913 of record NZ_JBDGLE010000004.1, on the reverse strand, counting down.
CCGAAGGTCGCCTGCGGACGACCGCGATAGCCCATGCCGTGATGGTCATGCACGCTCATTGCACGGCCTCCGCAGCAGGGGCCGCAGATGCGGCGGCAGGCTTTTCAGCCGGCGGCGGCGCGATCGCGGGCAGGGCCGCCTCGCCCGCCTGCTTCTTCACATCGACCGGACCCAGGCCGATCTCGCGCGACAGGGCCTCCAGCCGCGCGGGCTGCTCCAGGCGCGTGACCTCAGCGCGCAGCAAGCGGACCCGCTCGCGGTTCTCGCGGATGTCGCGCTCCAGGCTGCTGATCTCGGCGCTTTCGCGGGCGGCGGCCGCCTTGGCGATATAGACCGAGAAGACCAGCGCCAGCACGCAGGCCACGCCGATGATCTCGACACAGCGCACGCCGCGCACCTTCCACTCGAACAGGCGCTTGACGGGGGCGGGCACGGCCATCACGCGCCCCTCCCCTTCACCGCGCCCCAGGCCGGGGCGCTGGTGCGAACGCCTGCGCGCAGCTTGGCCGAGCGGGCGCGAGGGTTGGCGGCCAGTTCGGCCTCGCCCGCCTCGCGCGTGCCCTTGAACAACAGGTCGAAGCTGGGCTTGCGCGTCTCGACCGCGACCGGCGCATGGCGCGACCCGCCCGGCGCATTGCCCGTGCGCTCGGTCATGAAGGCCTTGACGATGCGGTCTTCCAGCGAATGGAAGGTGACGACGACCAGCCGCCCGCCGGGCGCCAGCGTCGCCTCGGCCGCCTCCAGCCCGCGCTCCAGCTCGCCCAGCTCGTCGTTGACGGCGATGCGCAGGGCCTGAAACACCCGCGTGGCCGGATGGATGGCGGCGCCGCGACGCCCGCCCAGAGCCTTCTCCACCACCTCGGCCAGATCGAGGGTACGGGTGAACGGCTGCTCGCCCCGGCGGCGCAGGATGGCGGTGGCGACCCGACCCGACTGGCGCTCGTCGCCGTACAGCTTGAAGATATGGGCCAGCGGCCCGTGGTCCCAGGTATTGACGATGTCGGCGGCGGTCGCGCCCTCATCGCTCATCCGCATATCCAGCGGCCCGTCGCGCATGAAGGAGAAGCCGCGCTCGGCTTGATCCAGTTGCATGGACGAGACGCCGATGTCGAAGACGGCGCCGTCCAGCTTCGCCTTGCCGCTCTCCTCGAACGCCTCGGCCAGACCCGAGAAGGGCGTGCGGATCAGTTGGAAGCGATCGGGGAAATCGCGCGCCACGGCCTCGGCGAACGGCTGCACCGTCGGGTCGCGGTCCAGCGCCACCACATCCGCCCCGCGCTCCAAGATGGCGCGGGTATAGCCGCCCGCGCCGAAGGTGGCGTCGATGATCACATCGCCCGCCTTGGGCGCCAGCGCCTCGATCACCTCGGCCAGCAGGACAGGCGCGTGCGGAGAGGTCATGCCGCCCCTCCCGTCTTGGCGGCCATCGCCTGACCTTGGGCCTGACGCCGCATCTCGCCGAACTGCTTCAGGCCCTCGCGCGCCATGCGGCGCTGCTCGGCGCGGTGCGCGGCCCACTTGTCCTTGTTCCAGATCTGGAAGCGCTCGCCGACGCCGTAGATGACGACCGTGTCGGACAGGTCAACCTCGGCGCACAGATGTTCCGGCAGAGTGATGCGCCCGCCCGAGTCATAGGCCAGCGGCTTCTGCTCGCCGAAGATCGAGGCTTCCAGCGCCGAGCGATAGGGATCGCCGAACGGCAGGCTCTCGATCACCGCGCGATATTCGGCGAACAGCTTGTCGCCGCCCGCTTCCAGACAATCGGCTTCGATAGAGGGAAAGCAGAAGACGCCATGCTCGGCGCCGTTCTCAGCCGTGCGGAATTCCTGAGGGATCAGGAGACGGCGCTTGCCGTCCAGCTGCTTCTCGTAGGTCGAGAGAAACACGCCCTGCCCTATCGAACCCTGCGGCCCGTCCCTGAAATCCGTTGAAGAAAACCCACGCGTCGGGCTTTCAGCCCCTACTCATGAGCCATTGGGATAGCATGGGACAGAATGGGCCTCAATGGGATTAGTTGACGCCCTTTAACCTAATTTGCGGTTCCGATGGCGTCGTCAGGACTGTAAAATCAGAACATACAAAGAACAAAATAAGTATTCACAGCCTGTGGATGGGTTCTAACGCCTTGATTTCAACGGAATGGTTAACGGCTTCCCCTCTCCCGCCGGGAGAGGGTCAGTCGCCCCTGAAATAAACACCAGACGGCCTGTAAGCCGGGTTCTGTTCCGCCCGAAAGCGGCGACGATCATTCCTCTGGGCCGCCCATTGCTGGACGGCTCTCGCGACCTACCCGGACATCTGGGGCGGTGAACCCTGCGGAGCGAGCCCCGCGCGATGTCCCTATTTGGTCTTGCTCCAGGCGGGGCTTGCCATGCCGTCGACGTTGCCGCCGACGCGGTGGGCTCTTACCCCACCCTTTCACCCTTCCCTGAGCCGAAGCCCAGGCGGTTTGCTTTCTGTGGCGCTGTCCCTCGGGTCGCCCCGGGCGGGCGTTACCCGCCGCCTTTTCACCGTGGAGCCCGGACTTTCCTCGACAGGAGCAAGCCCCCGCCGCGACCGCCCGGCCGTCTGGCGAGCGCTAGATGCGCGCGAATGGGCGGAAGGTCAATGTGAGACAAAGCGCGCCGACACTCTCCCTCCCCTTCATGGGGAGGGTGGTTGAGCCCGAAGGGCGAAAACCGGGTGGGGGCGGCGAGACGACAAACCCACGGCGGATAATGAATAAAGGCGACCGGCGCATGTAGCCCTGCCCTCCCCACCCGGTCGCTGCGCGACCACCCTCCCCATGAAGGGGAGGGAGAAGAGTCGCTTAATCCAGAACGCCGGTGACGCTCTCGACCGAGGCCAGTTGCAGCAGGCCGACCAGACGCGCCCGCGTCTCGCCGTCGGCCACGCCGTCCACCCGATCCGGCCGCCAGTGGCGCTGGAAGGCCTCGACCGTCAGACGGGTTTCCTCGTCATAGGCCCCGCCCGGCTGCACTCCGTAGCCCAGCCGGTGCAGGCCCGAGCGCAGGACGATGACGCCCAGCCCCTCGTCGCCCGGCGACAGGGGCGCGCCCAGGGCGCCGATGCGTTCCGGCGCCGGATCGAACCACAGGCCGTGTCCCGCCTCGGCCAATCGCTTCCACGGGAACAGCTCGCCGGGATCCTGCTTGCGCTCAGGCGCCAGGTCGGAGTGGCCGATGATGCGGGCGTCGGGGATGGACCAGCGGGTGCGGATGTCCGCCGTCAGGGCGATCACCGCCTCGATCTGCGGCTCGGGGAACGGGCGATAGCCGAACTCATGGCCCGGATTGACGATCTCAATGCCGATGGAGGCGGCGTTGACGTCCGTCTCACCCTGCCAGGCGCCGCGCCCGGCATGCCAGGCCCGGCGCTCTTCCGGCACCAGCCGCAGGATGGAGCCGTCCTCATCGACCACATAGTGGGCCGAGACCTTGGCCTCGGGGTCGCGCAGGCGGGCGATCGCCGCCTCGGCCGTCTCCATGCCGGTATAGTGCAGCACCAGCATGTCCGGCGGGCCGCGCCGGGCGTCGAAGTTCGGGGACGGCGCGTCGGGGTAGACGGTCATGGCCGAAGGCTCATGAGGCGGGCGATCAACGCCCGTCCTTTTCCCAGCCGTAGGCCACCCAGGTGTCGCCCACCTTCTTGGCGTCGATGACGCCGTCGTCGCGACGACGACGCGCCGTCATGGCGCGACGGGCGCGCAGGGCGAAACCGGCGAAGAAGACCAGCACGCCCGCCACCAGGGCGATCATGGCCACGGCGGCGGCGGTGAAGACGGCCAGCAGGGCGCCGACCGTGACGGCCAGGGCGGTGGCGATCAGGCCCGCGACCCAGACGAAGGGCGCCAGCAGGCCGGAACCGGGCCGACGGCGCGCATTGAAACCCAGCTGGCTCATCGGGTCGGAGTTGATCATGAACTCAAAGCCTCTCTCAGCGTCCTGATGAACGCCTCAGGCGCAATGTCGGTCCATCGACCTGAACGGTCAATGCACTGCGACATCACGCACCAGTCACATTTGTTGTCCCGGCGAAGCTTTAGAAGGCCGGCTGATCCGCCAGGACCACCGAACCGCGGCTGCGCATCCGGTCGGTCTCGACGCGGTTCAGCATGGCCTGGGCGGCGGGATCGCCCATCACCTGGCCGACCTTGACCATGGCTTCAGCCGCCTGGCCCGAGGCGCCGAAGGCGGTCGCCAGGGCCTCCCAAGGCGTCTGCGGCTGCGGGAAGCGCTTGAAGCGAACGGTCTCGGACGACGGGATCTTGGCCAGCTGGCGCGCCTTGGCCACGGCCTCTTCCAGACCGCCCAGCTGATCGACCAGACCCAGGCCGTGCGCCTGAGCGCCGGTCCAGACGCGGCCCTTGGCGATCTCGCGCACACGCTCGACCGGCAGCTTGCGCCCCTTGGCCACGCGGGCGACGAACTCTTCGTAGATGCGGTCCATCGAGGCGGCGAAGGCCGCGCGCTGCCCTTGGTCGAAGCCCTGCGTCGGCGAGAAGGCGTCGGCGTAGTCGCCGCCGACCGACAGGCCGCGCATGTCGACGCCGAAACGGCCCAGAGCGTCGGCCAGCACGAACTTGCCGCCGAACACGCCGATCGAGCCGGTCAGGGTCGAGGGCTGGGCCACGATCCAGTCGGCCTCCGAACTGATCCAGTAACCGCCGGACGCGGCATAGGCGCCCATCGACACCACCACCGGCTTGCCCGCCGCCTTGGCCGCGCGCACGGCGGCCAGAACCTGTTCCGACGCTTCCGGCGAACCGCCCGGCGAAGAGACGCGGAAGACGATGGCCTTCACGTCCTTGTCCTCGATGGCCTCATAGATGGCCTTGGCCGTGTCGTCTGAACGGATCATGGAGCCGCCGCCGAAGGGCGAGTCATTGGCGCCGCGGCCGGTCATGATGGCGCCCTCGCCGCCGACGATGGCGATGGCCGACTTGGCCGAGCCCGAACCCGAGGTCGTGCGCGTCCCCTTCAGCGAGGCGTATTCGCCGAATTTCACGATCTTGGCGTTCTTGCCGGCCTTGGTCTTGGCGGCGGCCTCAGCTTCCTCGACCTGGCCGATCTTGTCGACCAGCTTCAGCGACAGGGCCTGATCCGCCGTATAGGGACCGGCCTCGACGATGGCCTTCAGGGCCTCGGGCGTGGTCTTGCGATCGCGGGCGATGCTGGCGACGGCGCTGTCGTAGATGGAGCCCATCCAGGCCAGCATGGCCTCGCGGTGCGGGGCGGTGAAGTCGCTCTGCGTGAATTCGTTGACGGCGTTCTTGTATTCGTAGCGCTGCTCGAAGTCGGCCTTGACGCCATACTTCTCGAAGGCGCGGCCCAGGAAGACGCTGTCCGCCGCCAGACCCACGGCCTGGAAGCCGGCGGTGTTCTGCAGCCACAGCTGATCGGCGCTGGAGGCGACCATATAGCTGGACATCACCGCGCCCACGGGCATGAAGCCCTGACTGTGCGCGATCACCGTCTTGCCCGAGGCGCGGAAGCGGGCGATCGCCTGACGCACTTCATCGGCCGAGGCGGGCGTCATGCCGGCTTCCGGCGCGCGCACCAGCAGAACCTTGACGTTGTCGTCGGCCGTCGCCTGAGCCAGCACGTCCACGACCTGAACCACCGACAGGCTAGGGCCGCTGAAGGCCGCGAAGGGGTTGATCGGCGTCTGGTCGGTCAGGCCGCTGCGCAGGTCCAGCTCCAGCACGGTATGGGCGGGCGTCGTCGGCTTGGAGGCCCCGGCCGCCATGGCGAAGAAGATCAGCGCCACCACCGGCAGTACGACGAAGAAGGCCACAAGCCCGGCGAAAACGCCCAGCATGGTGAGGAAGAACTGCTTCATGGAAAGGCGGACGTCCAGGATCGCGGCCAGAGGCGGCCAAGAATGAGGATAGAGGCCGCGCCCGGCGCGTCAAATGAACGGACGGTAATAAACCCATCAAAAAGGGCCCGCCGTCGCCGGCGAGCCCTTCTCATTCATCGCAAGGTCGCGATCAGCGGCCGATGTCGTAGGTTCCGCTGATGTCGATGCGGACCGTCAGCTCGCCGGCCGAGACCGGGGTCGAGGCGCCGCCGGCGTCCATGGCGACGCGGGCGTACATGGCCTGCGGCCGCACCTCGGGGGCATAGCCGCCGCCCTCGGTCAGGGAGCGCACCGGCCCCAGGTCGACGCCCAGGGTCTGGGCGTACAGACGCGCCTTGTCCTGCAGGGCGCGCACGGCCAGCACGCGAGCCTGATCCTCAGCCGCCTTCGGATCCTTCAGACCAAAGCCGATGCCGTCGATCTGGTTGACGCCCGCTGCGACCACGGCGTCGGCGGTCGTCCCGACTTTGCTCAGATCCTGGATCGTCACCGTAACCCGGTTCGAGGCCTGGTAGCCGCGCAGCTTGGGCGGCTCGTTCTGCTGATAGTCATATTGCGCCGACAGGTTCAGGCCCGAGGTCTGGATGTCGCGCTCGACGATCCCGGCGCGGCGCAGGACGGCGACCACGCGGGTCATCTGCTGGGCGTTCTGGGCCATGGCCTCCTGGGCCGTCGGGGCCTCGGTCACCACGCCGAAGTTGATCGTCGCCTGATCCGGCGCGACCTTGACCTCGCCGTAGGCCGACAGGTTCAGGGCGGGTTGTTGAGCCATGGCGTGCACCTGCATCGGGGAAGAGCCGCCGGGCTGGGATTGGGCGGACGCGACGGCCGGCGCCGCCAAGGTCATCAGGGCCGTGCCCAGCATCAGAGCGCGTGCGGTGCGGGTCATTACGAGGTCTCCGTCGAATTCGTTTGGGCGGACGTGTTCGCCAGCCACGGCCTAACTTGACCGTTTCAAGCTGAACGAACGCAAAAGCCCCCTGTGCAGGTTCCGTTCATCGGCGTGAAAAGCGCGACAGGTCCAAGGCGGCTTTGCAGCCGCCGCGCCGCCTGCTAGGCACGCCTTCGTGTGCTTCGGGGGCCCGTAGCTCAATGGTTAGAGCCGACCGCTCATAACGGTCTGGTTGGGGGTTCGAGTCCCTCCGGGCCTACCAATCGAAAAGTCAGATCAAAATCAAATATTCTTAAATACAATTTGAGAATTACCTATGCAGAAATCTAATAAAACCCGCGCAAGAAACAAGAAAAACGCCAACAAACATCAAAACAATAGAAATATATGATAAACAAGAAAGCAAATAAATATTTCCAAGAATGAAAAAAGAAAACCAATATTCATAGAAAAAATGCCGGACAACAACATATAGAAGAACGCTCAATAAAATTGAAATTGCTCCAGCCAAAAACGACGCAGAAGCGATTGAAGGCCGCCGACTTATGATATTAATTTTCTTCAATTGCCCTAGCCTTGCAAGGGACTGATAACAATCTCCCTGCCTTCAAGGAGATCTGGAATACCGCTACGGTTCCGATCGACACCCCTAAAGGATGTTCCCGTACCCAAAACCGCCGTCTGCCGACTCATTAAGTGGGATTGATACGGTCACTCGCGCAGGTGCGGTCAACGTGAACGTAACACTACCTCCGCTTGCATTTGTTGACGTGTATCTCGTACCAGGCCGAACTGCAAAGGCGACAATAATAGGATCCTCCACGCCCGGCGACAGCGGATCGTCTAGGTAGACAGCCTGATCCGAAAATGGCGGCGCACTTGGGTCAATATAGTGGTTTTGATCAAATGGGACCTCGACCTGCATATTCTTGCGCGATCGCTACAGCTAACAGCGTTGCCAAAAACATCACACCCCCTCCACAGTTGCGTGAAAATTAATATACCAACGATATTCAATCGTAAACACCACCATCAGGCTTGAGATTCAAGTCTGATGATATCCGTCAGGATCAAGACGCCGTGACCGATAAAGGCTGTGTACGTCGTCGGTGATTGGACCGGACCACTGGCACGGTCCACGTCGCAATTGCCGTCAGAGACGACGAAGATTTTAGGCGAGTTACTGAATAGATTGCGGATATCGCGCATCAAGCCGGCTAGCTCAGCTGCTGAACCCCAAAAGCACTCATAGCCGCGCATGTTTTGATTGATCATCGGCGATCGCTCGCCATCAACCGGCGGTCTGGTTTACCATCGCCGGGATCATTCGACGCCGAGTTCCGTTTCATGACCCCTCCTCTGCTCAGCGCCATCCTGGCCGCCATCGTCCAGACGCCCGCCTTCGAGACTCTGGAGCCGATTCCGGCCGCCGCTCAGGGCGAGGTCATCCCCGCCTGCACCGTCGATCGCCGCTGGTGCGCCCTGATCGAGACGGACGAGACCCAGGAGCGTCAGGTGCTGCGCCTCTATGACGGCCTGCCCGGCGAGCGGGCGCCCGTGGCCTCCCACCTCATCGAGAGCGAGAACTCGGAAGGCTTCTGGAGACCGGGCGCCATCCTGCGTCGCGCGGAAAGCGACGACGTCATCCTCGGCGCCGACATGGAGCTGCAAGCCATGTATTCGGGCGGCGGCGGCATGTCGTCCTATCGGACGCTGGTGCGGTTCACGCCGGGCGCGGCGCCGCAGGAGATCCTGACGGTCCCCCTGTCCGGGTCGCTGATGATCCGCGCCTGCTTCGGCGAAGAGGACATGAAGCAGCGCGCCGGGGCCTGTCATGACGAATATGAGTTCGCCGCCGAGCTGAAGGCCGAGGGCGACGCCTTCCCGCCGCGCCTGACCTACGCCTCCACCGCGACCACCTTCCCCGGCCGGGTGTCGCGCAATGAGGACTCGCTCGCCAAGCCGCCGCTGAAGCCGAAGGATCTGGTCAAGGCCGTCGACGCCGAATGCAGCGTGCGCCGCGTCTTCACTTTCGATCCGGCGACGAAGGCCTATGTTCCCGACGCGCCGTTGCCTGACTGCGGCGACTATACCGTTCCCTAGACTGCGTTGAGCCTTGCCTGATGTCCTACGTCGCCCGTGACGACCGCCCCGCCGACAAGGCCGAACGCTACGCCGAGGTCGAGGCCGAAGTCCTGGCCGTGCTGGACGGCGAGCCGAACCTGACGGCGCGCATGGCGACGGTGGCGTCGATGCTGGCCGACGCCTTTCCCGTCTTCTTCTGGACCGGCTTCTACGTCGTGGACGCGGCCAAGGGCGACGAACTGGTGGTCGGCCCGTATCAGGGCACGCTGGGCTGCCTGCGCATCCCGTTCGGGCGCGGCGTCTGCGGCGCGGCGGCCAAGACGCGCGAGACTCAGATCGTGGAGGACGTCCACGCCTTCCCCGGCCACATCGCCTGCGACAGCCGCTCGGCCAGCGAGATCGTGGTTCCGGTGTTGGACGCAGCGGGCGGGCTGATCGCCGTGCTGGACGTGGACGCGACCGAGACGGCCGCCTTCGACGCCGTGGACGCGGCGGCGCTGGAACGGCTGATGGCCAAGGTGTTCGCAGCGGGGTGAGGCCTATCCCCTCTCCCGATGGGAGAGGGCTTGAGCGCACGAGAGCGCAGCGATCGTACTTGCGCGAAAGGGTGAGGGTTCTCGGGGGAAGTCGGCCGAAGGCCGTCGCGCGACGGCTGACGCCGACTGACAGGGCTGAACCCTCACCCTTTCGCCTGTGCCAGTCGCCTCCGGCTCCTGGAGGCTCAAGCCCTCTCCCATCGGGAGAGAGTTCCGCACACGACGCTCGCCTGCGCTCGTGCTACCTCCCCTTCATGCGGATCGGAATCGACTTCGGCGGCACCAAGATCGAGGCGGCGGCACTGGATGCGTCCGGGGCCTTCGCCGCGCGCATCCGGCAACCGAACCCCGGAACCTATAACGCCGCCCTCGACTTGGTCGCCGACCTGATCGCGCGGGTCGAAGCCGAGATCGGCCCCGCGCAATCCCTCGGTCTGGCCATTCCCGGCTCGCCCTCGCCGCGCACCGGCCTGATCCGCAACGCCAACTCCACCTACCTGAACGACCGCCCTCTGGCCGACGATCTCGAAGCCGCGCTGGGCCGCCCGGTGCGGCTGGCCAACGACGCCAACTGTCTGGCCCTGTCCGAGGCCGCCGATGGCGCAGGCGCAGGCGCCGCCAGCCTGTTCGGCGTCATCCTGGGCACCGGCTGCGGCGGCGGACTGGTCATCGACGGCAAGCTGGTCGAGGGCGCGCATGGCGTCGCCGCCGAGATCGGCCACATCTCCCTGCCCTGGCCTTCGGCGGAAGAGGCGCCCGGCCCCGCCTGCTGGTGCGGCCTGAACGGCTGTCTGGAAACATGGATTTCCGGCACGGGCTTCCAGCGCGACCATCAAGCGACAACCGGCCGGGCATGGGCGGCGCAGGCCATCGTCGACGCCGCCCGCGCAGGCGATGCGCAGGCTGTCGCCGCCCTCGACCGCTACATCGACCGACTGGGACGGGCTCTGGCCATGGTGGTCAATCTGGCCGACCCGGAAGTCTTCGTGCTGGGCGGCGGCATGTCGAACGTGGGCGAGCTCTACGACCGCCTGCCCGCCGTCGTGGCGCGCCATGTCTTCTCCGACCACTGGGACGGACGGATCGTTCCGGCGAAGTGGGGCGATTCCTCGGGCGTGCGCGGCGCCGCGCGGCTGTGGGACACCTGATCCGCGATTGATCAAGCCGCACGCCCCGCTATGGTCCGCGCCGAACCATTCAGGAGCGAGACGATGGGCGAACGGGTTGCAGCAATCACCGGCGGGCACGGCGCCCTGGGTCGGGCGGTGGTCGAGGCGGTGCAGGCCGCCGGCTGGACCATCGCCGTCATCGACCACGCCAGCGGCCACGCCGTCCCCGAGGGCGTACTGGAGATCGGCGGCGTCGATCTGACCGATCCTGCTCAGGCCAAGGGGGCGATCGAGGCCGTCGTCGCCCATTACGGCCGTCTGGACGCCCTGCTCAACATCGCCGGCGGCTTCATCTGGAGCCCAGTCGAGGGCGACGGCGAGGAGTGGGACCGGATGCACGCCCTCAACGTCAAGACGACGCTGAACGCCAGCCGCGCCGCCCTGCCCCATCTGAAAACCTCACCTGAGGGCCGCATCGTCAATGTCGGCGCCAACGGCGCTGTGAAGGCCGGGCACGGCATGGGCGCCTACGCCGCCTCCAAGGCCGGGGTCCACCGCCTGACCGAGGCTCTGGCCGAGGAACTGAAATCGACCTCGGTGACGGTCAACGCCGTCCTGCCCTCCATCATCGACACGGCGGCCAACCGCGCCGACATGCCGGGCGCCGATCCGGCCAAATGGGTCGCGCCCGCCGATCTGGCCGCCGTCATCCTGTTCCTGGCCTCGCCCGAGGCGCGAGCCGTGACGGGCGCCCTGATCCCCGTCACGGGCAAGGTCTGATGCGCGCGCGCAGCGTCCTCTACCTGCCCGCCTCGAATGCGCGAGCCGTCGAGAAGGCCCGCACCCTGCCCTGCGACGTGGCGGTGCTGGACCTGGAGGACGCCGTCGCGCCTGAAATGAAGGCGGACGCCCGCGCGGCGGCCGTCGCGGCAGCGCATGAGGGCGGCTTCGGCCCGCGTCTCGGCGTGCGGATCAACGGTCTGGACACGCCCTGGGGCGCCGACGACCTGAAGGCCCTGCGTGACGCCCCCGTCGACCTGATCGTCGCGCCCAAGGTCGAGAGCGCGGCCATGGTTCACGCCCTGTCGGCGGCGCTGCGCCCCGGCGTCGATCTGTGGGCCATGATCGAGACGCCGCGCGCCTTGGTGGACCTGCGCGATATCGCCGGGGCGGACGGGGCCTTGAGCGGCCTGATGCTGGGCGTCAACGATCTGGCCAAGGATCTGAAGACCGGCCCAGCGCCGGATCGCGAACCGCTGAAGCCGTGGCTGGCGGCGATCGTGGCCCACGCCCGCGCCAACAACCTGAGCGTCATCGACGGCGTGTTCAACCGCATCAGGGACGAGGCGGGTTTCGCCGCCGAATGCGCGCAGGGGCGGCTGTACGGCTTCGACGGCAAGAGCCTGATCCACCCTTCGCAGATCGAGGGCGCGAACACCGCCTTCGGCCCCTCGCTCGACGAGATCGAATGGGCGCGCAAGGTCGCCGCCGCCTTCGCCACGCCCGAGGCCGCCGGACTGGGCGTCATCCGCGTCGAGGGCGAGATGGTGGAACGGCTGCATCTGCAGCAGGCGCAGGATTTGCTGGCCCACCTCTAAGCCCTTCTCCCCTTGTGGGAGAAGGAAGCATGGGGTGGCGCCCTGACTCGACAAACCGTAGACACCATCCCATGACCGCACCGCTTCCGCCCCCGTCGAAAACCCGCGCCTGGGTCTGTGCGCCGGGGGTGCTGAAAGTTCCGTTCCTCTCCGCCTTCCTGCCCGATTACGACCTGTCCGCCCTGCCGGGGTCGTCAATCGAGGCCGTCCTCGGCTGGGGCATGAAGCCGACGGCGGAGGCGGGCCGACGCTGGGCGACAAAGCACGGCAAACCTTACATCGCGCTGGAGGACGGCTTCCTGCGCTCGGTCGGCATCGGCGAGAGCGGGGCGACCAGCCTCAGCCTGATCGTCGATGACCTGGGCGTCTATTACGACGCCAACCGGCCCAGTCGGCTGGAGCATCTGATCCAGACCGCGCCCGACTGGTGCGACGCCGCCATGAAGGCCCGCGCGCGTGGCCTGATCGACCGCATCGTCGCCTCGGGCGTGTCCAAGACCAACATGGGCGGGCCGCTGGACGCCGCCCTGCTGAAACCCGGCCGCCGGGTGTTGATCGTGGACCAGACCTTCGGCGACGCCTCGATCGGCTATGGGCTGGCGACCGAGGCCAGCTTCTCCGACATGCTGGCGACCGCCCGACGCGACGAGCCGGACGCCCAGTTGATCGTCAAGCGCCACCCAGCGGTGGCGGCCGGGCGCAAGTCGGGCTGCATACCGGCGGACCAGCTTCAGGGCGTCACCCTGATCGACACCGACGTGCGGCCCGCTGATCTGCTGGCGGCTGTGGACGCGGTCTATGTCGTGACCTCGGCGCTGGGGTTCGAGGCGCTGTTGAGGGGCCTGCCGGTGCGCTGCTTCGGCGCGCCCTTCTATTCGGGCTGGGGGTTGACGACCGATACGGTGCAGACTGGACGGCGCGGCGTTGCGCGCGATCTGGAGCAGATCGCGGCGGCGGCCCTGATCGCCTACACCCGCTATGTCGATCCAGTGACCGGCCAGCGGTGCGAGGCCGAACAGGCGCTGGAGCGGCTGATCGCCCTGCGCGATCGGGCCGACCGGCTGGCGGGAGACTGGGCGGCCGTCGGCTTCGCCCCGGCCAAGCGGCCGCCGGTGCGTCGCCTGCTGAACTCGCCCAAGGGCCGCGTCCGCTATTTCTGGCGCTCCAGCGCCGCCGTCGCCCATGCGCGGGCGACGGGCGGCAGACTGATCTGGTGGGCCGGCAAGGAGACGCCGCAGATCCGCGCCGCCGCCAACGCCTTCGAAGGGCCGGTCGTGCGGATGGAGGACGGCTTCATCCGCTCGCGCGGCTTGGGCTCCGACTTCTTCGGCGCTCTGTCCGTCGCTCTGGACGATCAGGGCGTCTATTACGACCCGACCCGGCCCAGCCGCCTGGAGAGCCTGATCGAAGCGGGCGAGCCGTCGCCGGATCAGGCCGCACGCGCCGAGGCGCTTCGTGTTCGGGTGGTCGAGGCGGGCCTGTCGAAATACAATCTGAAGGGCGCGGGCGTCCCGGCGCACTGGCCGAAAGACAGGCCGATCCTGCTGGTCGTCGGTCAGGTCGAGAACGACCGTTCGATCCTGATGGGCTGCGGGCCGGACCTGCGCACCAACTCAGGGCTGGTGAGGGCGGCGCGGGCGGATCACCCGGACGCCTTCCTGATCTATCGCAACCATCCGGACGTGACGGCGGGCAACCGGCCCGGCCTGCTGGACCATGCGGCGATGGAGGAGGTCGACGCCTCGGCCGACGATCTGGACATCGTGGACTGCCTGAACGCCTGCGACCGGCTGGCCACCCTGACCTCCCTGACCGGGTTCGAGGCCCTGATGCGGGGCAAGCCGGTCAGCGTCTATGGCCGTCCCTTCTATGCCGGATGGGAGCTGACCGACGACCGCCTGACGTTTGAGCGCCGCACCCGCCGCGCCAGTCTGCAGAGCGTCATCCACGCCGCCCTGATCGGCTATCCGGTCTATGTCACGCCGGACGGCTGGCCCTGCGAGGCCGAGGATCTGGTCGAGGCCCTGATCGCCGCGCGCGACCACCCCCTGCCTGCCCCGCCGCGCGGCCGCGTCAATCGCTGGTGGCGCGGCATCAAGGCCAGTCTCGACCGCAGCCTTCCCCCGGCCTATTGAGGACGTTCGTCATCGCAACGGACTGAGTCCGGCCCGCGAGGCGCCCGAACTTCGCCGCGAGGCGCCGACATAAGACTTGTCGAGCGCCGGGGACTCCATGTTCCCTCATGCAGCGAGGCGCCGCGCGCCGAGCGTCAGGGAACTACACAGTGCAAAAAGCCGTCATCTCCGCCACCGGCCTGTTCACGCCGGAACAGTCGATCTCGAACGAGGAACTGGTCGGCGCCTACAACGCCTGGGCCGAAGGCTGGAACGCCGCCAACGCCGAGGCCATCGCCGCCGGAGAGATCGAGGCCAAGACGCCCTCGTCCGAAGCCTTCATCGAGAAGGCCTCGGGCATCAAGGCGCGCTACGTGATGGACAAGTCGGGGATCATCGACCCCGAGCGGATGCTGCCGCACCTGGCCGCGCGCGGCGACGACGAACTGTCCATCCTGGCCGAAATGGCGGTGAAGGCCGCTGAGGACGCCATCAGAGCCTGGGGCAAGCCGGTCAGCGAGATCGGCGCCGTCATCTGCGCCGCATCGAACATGCAGCGCCCCTACCCCGCCATGGCCATCGAGGTGCAGCAGGCGCTGGGGATCGAGGGCTTCGCCTTCGACATGAACGTGGCGTGCAGTTCCGCCACCTTCGGCATCAAGACGGCGGCGGACTTCGTGGCCTCCGGCTCGGTCAAGGCCGTGCTGATGGTGAACCCGGAAATCTGTTCGGCGCACCTGAACTTCAAGGATCGCGACAGCCACTTCATCTTCGGCGACGTCGCCACCGCCGTCATCATCGAGGCCGAGGATCAGGCCGGACCGGGCGGCTGGGACATCCTGGGCACGAAGCTTCAGACCAGCTTCTCCAACAACATCCGCAACAATTTCGGCTTCCTGAACCGCGCCGCCCTGCCGACCGACGCCAACGAACCGGTTTCGTCCGACGGCCTGACCGACAAGATGTTCGTCCAGCAGGGCCGCAAGGTGTTCAAGGAGGTCGTGCCGATGGTGTCGACCATGATCCTGGACCACGCCGCCGAGCTGAACCTGGACACGCAGGGGCTGAAGCGCCTGTGGCTGCACCAGGCCAACATCAACATGAACACCCTGATCGGCAAGAAGGTGCTGGGCCGCGATCCCGAGCCCGAGGAGAACGTCATCATCCTGGACGACTACGCCAACACCTCCTCGGCCGGGTCGATCATCGCCTTCCACCTGCACAATGACGGCTTTGCGCCGGGCGAGACGGGCCTGATCTGCAGCTTCGGCGCAGGCTATTCGGCGGGCACGGTTTTTGTGCAAAAGCGCCCATAAACCCGCCGAACAGGAATCATTATTTCCGGCGGCGCTTGCACTGTTCGGAAATTTTTGCAAACCGTATCGCGTCGAGAAGCAGGGGGGACGGCGCCCGAATGACTCAGACAGCTTTGCCTTGGGCTGAAAAACTCAGTGATCCGCTGGCGCACGACGTGGCCACGGTGCTGCAACGCATGGGCGGTTCGGCCCATCAGGACATGGTGATCAACTGCGTCGCGGCGCTGAAGCGCCAACGCGGCGAGTCGGTGACTCAAGACCTCAAGATGAAGATCATCGAGGTGTTCGAACGCTATCGCGACTTCTTCATCCGCCCCTTCGGCGAGGGATCGATGCGCTGGGCCCTGGCGCCGGGCGTCGCCTGACCATTTAAAGGCCGAGCAACGAAAAAGGCCCGCTCCGACTGGAGCGGGCCTTCGTCATTTCAGACCATCCGCGCTTAGAAGCGGCGGATGTAGCTGACCGAATAGGCGTCAGCCTCGCCGCGATCGTCGCGGAAGTCGCGGCGGGTCCAGTCGGCGCGGACGCCGTTGACGCCGTCCAGGTAGTAGTTGGCGCCGACGCCGTAGTTCCAGCTGTCGCCGCCGACCTTGCTCTCAGAGCCGGCCAACTCCTGCTTCAGCTCGGTGTGGCCGTAGCCGCCGCGGGCGAACAGCTCCAGCTTGTCGCCGACGGGATACTTGCCCACGACATAACCGGCCGCGTCCCACTCGTGCTTGATCTGACCGTCGACGCCGGCGACGGTGATGTCCTTGTCCTTGACCCCCACGCCGACCTCGGTCTCCACGGCCAAATAGCGGTTCAGGTTGACGCCCAGGCGGCCGGACACGGCGCCGGTCTGGGCCGCATCGCCTTCCATGTGCGTGTAACCCAGCGAACCATAGCCACGCGGTTCAGGGTTCGATTGAGCAAACGCCGGAGCGGCGAGAACAGACACAGCGGCGGCGGCGAGAAAAACGTTACGCATTATTTCATACTCCTTAGATGATGTGACTTCTGTGGTCACATGCCCTATCCAACGAAGCTTAAATGGTTGCGCCCTCACACTCGTTCCATAGGCGAAGCGGCCAAACACAACATTAGTTACGCAAAAGACACACACGTCGTTACCTAAATGACGCAAAAGAAAGGGCGCGCTCCGCCGGGGAGCGCGCCCAACCGATCCGCCGGGAATCAGATCAGAAACGACGGACGTAGTTGACCGAATAGACGTCCACTTCGCCGCCGTCGTCGGTGAAGTCGCGACGGGTCCAGTCGCCGCGCAGGCCATTCTGGCCGTCGAAGTAGTAGTTGGCGCCGACGCCGTAGTTCCAGCTTTCGCCGTCGGCCTTGCGCTCGACGCCGGCCAGTTCGGCCTTCATCTGCGTGGTGCCGTAGCCGCCGCGTGCGAACAGTTCGAAGTTCGGCGTGACCGGCAGGGTGCCGACCGCATAGGCGGCCAGATCATAGTCGTGCTCGATCTTGCCCTTGGCGCCGGCGATGGTGAAGTCGTCGTCCTTCACCCCGATCGAGCCTTCGCCCTCGACGCCGAAATAGGGGTTGAACTTGGCGCCCAGACGGCCGGTGACGGCGCCCAGGTTTCCATCCGAATGGTCCAGCTGGGAATAGCCGAGCGTGCCGTAGTAGGTGGGGCCGCCCGGCTGCACGACCTGGGCCGCAGCCGGCAGGGCGAATACAGAAAGGGCGGCAGCGGCGAGAATAACGTTACGCATGAGCTTCAATCACTCCTTATTGCGATGAGCAGGACCGGCCTGACCACCTTGCGGAGAAACAAAGCTCAAGCGCACCGCGCCGTTCCCTATGCTTGATGAAGCAGTCGATGACTGTGCGAACGGAAGCACACACCGCGTTCCGTCAAGGATGACTATTTTACGACATGAAAAAGGCGAGCGTTTCTTCTCCCTCCCCTTCATGGGGAGGGTGGCTGAGCCCGCAGGGCGAAGCCGGGTGGGGGCGGCAAGGCAAATCAAGCGCCAAGGTCGAGGCCGGGATCAGCCGGCCCTCCCCACCCGGTCGCTTCGCGACCACCCTCCCCATGAAGGGGAGGGAGAGGCGTCAGCTCCCTCAGCGGTCCTTTTCGCGTTCCTCGCCCGAGCGCGCGCTCAGCGCGGCCTGGGCCGCCGCCAGACGGGCGATCGGCACGCGGTAGGGCGAGCAGGAGACGTAGTCGAGGCCGACCGTCTCGCAGAAGGCGATGGAGGCGGGGTCGCCGCCGTGCTCGCCGCAGATGCCCATCTTCATGCCCGGCTTGACCGCACGGCCCCGCTCCTCGGCGATGCGGATCAGGTCGCCCACGCCGTTCTGGTCCAGACGGACGAAGGGGTCGGTTTCGAAGATGCCCTTGTCCAGATAGGCCTGCAGGAAGTGGCCGGAATCGTCGCGGCTGATGCCGAAGGTCGTCTGGGTCAGGTCGTTGGTGCCGAAGCTGAAGAACTCGGCGTACTCGGCCAGATCGGCGGCGCGCAGGGCGGCGCGCGGCAGTTCGACCATGGTGCCGACCAGGTAATCCACACTGTCCCCGGCGTCCGCAAAGACGGCCTTGGCCGTGCGGTCGGTCAGTTCGCGCAGATACTTCATCTCCAGACCCAGGGCGACCAGCGGGTGCATGATCTCCGGGATCGGGGCGACGCCCGAGGCCGCCTTCACCTGCAGCGCCGCCTCGAGGATGGCGCGGACCTGCATCTCGTAGATTTCCGGATAGGCCACGCCCAGGCGACAGCCGCGGTGGCCCAGCATGGGGTTGGTCTCATGCAGTTCGCGGGCGCGGCGCTTCAGCTTGGCGGCGTCCAGCCCCTGCGTCGCCGCCAGGGCGTCGATGTCGGCGTCGGTGTGCGGGATGAACTCGTGCAGCGGCGGGTCCAACAGACGCACCGTCACCGGCAGGCCGCTCATGATGGTGAACAACTCGACGAAGTCGGCCTTCTGGAACGGGGCGATCTTGGCCAGGGCCACGCGGCGGCCCGCCTCGTCGTCGGCGAGGATCATCTCGCGCACGGCGGCGATGCGGGCCTCGTCGAAGAACATGTGCTCGGTGCGCGACAGGCCGATGCCCTCGGCGCCGAAACCGCGCGCGGTCTTAGCGTCCAGCGGGGTCTCGGCGTTGGCGCGGACCTTCAGGCGGCGAATGCCGTCGGCCCAGCCCATCAGGGTCTGGAAGTCGCCCGTCAGCTCCGGCTCGATCATGGCCACGGCGCCGTCCAGCACCTCGCCCTTGCCGCCGTCGATGGTGATGACCTCGCCCGCCTTGAAGGTGCGGCCGCGCGCGGTGAAGGTTCCGGCCTTCTCATTGATGGCGATCTCGCCCGCGCCGGAGACGCAAGGGCGACCCATGCCGCGCGCCACGACCGCCGCGTGGCTGGTCATGCCGCCGCGCGCCGTTACGATGCCGCGCGCCGCGTGCATGCCGTGGATGTCTTCCGGCGACGTCTCGTCGCGGACCAGGATGACGGCGTCGCCGTTCTGGCCCAGACGCTCGGCCTCATCGGCGTCGAAGACGATCTTGCCGGTCGCCGCGCCCGGCGAGGCGGGCAGGCCCGCCGCGACGACAGTACGCGCCGCCTTCGGGTCCAGCGTCGGGTGCAGCAGTTGGTCCAGCGCGCCCGGCTCGACGCGGCTGACGGCCTCGTCCTGAGAGATGACGCCTTCGGAGGCCAGGTCCACGGCGATCTTCAGCGCCGACTTGGCCGTGCGCTTGCCGTTGCGGGTCTGCAGCATCCACAGACGACCCTGCTCGACCGTGAACTCGATGTCCTGCATGTCGCGGTAGTGGCTTTCCAGCCGCCCCACCACGTCGACGAACTGGGCGAACACCTGCGGCATCGCCTCTTCCATCGACAGCGCCGTCTCGCCCATCTCCTCGCGACCCGCCTTGGTCAGGGACTGCGGCGTGCGGATGCCCGCCACCACGTCCTCGCCCTGGGCGTTGATTAGGAACTCGCCGTACAGCTTGTTCTCGCCGGTCGAGGGGTTGCGGGTGAAGGCAACGCCGGTGGCCGAGGTCTCGCCCATGTTGCCGAACACCATCGACTGGACGTTGACGGCCGTGCCCCAGCTTTCGGGGATGTCGTGCATGCGGCGATAGAATTTCGCCCGGTCGTTCATCCAGCTTTCGAACACGGCGCCGACGGCGCCCCACAGCTGGGCCTGGGGATCCTGCGGGAAGGGCTTACCCAGTTCGCGCTCGACCAGAGCCTTATAGTCCGCGACCACCTTCTCCCAGTTCTCGGCGGTCAGTTCGGTGTCGACCGAGACGCCCAGACGATCCTTGTGGTCGTCCAGCACCTCTTCGAAATAGTCGTGGCCCAGGCCCAGCACCACGTTGGAATACATAGTGATGAAGCGGCGATAGGAATCGAAGGCGAAGCGGCGGTCGCCCGACAGCTTGGCCAGGCCCTCGACCGTCTGGTCGTTCAGGCCCAGGTTCAGGACGGTGTCCATCATGCCCGGCATGGAGGCGCGGGCGCCCGAGCGCACCGACACCAGCAGGGGGTTGGCGGCGTCGCCGAAGGTCTTGCCCACCACGCCCTCGACGTGGGCCAGGGCGGCCTTGACCTGATCGGTCAGGTCGGTCGGATAGGTTTCCTGGTTGGCGTAATACCAGGTGCAGACCTCGGTGGTGATGGTGAAGCCGGGGGGCACCGGCAGGCCGAGAGACGACATCTCGGCCAGGTTCGCGCCCTTGCCGCCGAGAAGGTTCTTCATCGAAGCGTCGCCGTCAGCGGACCCGCCGCCGAAACCATACACCCACTTGGTCATTTCGTAGTTCCTGAACCGTGGTCTGACTGCGGGTCGCAGCCCGCATATGTAGAAGTGTGCGGGTTATATATGAGTCCCGCCCTACAGGGCCCTCACTAGCGCGCTGCACCTGCGAAGGCGAGGCTGGAGGCGTAACAATCCGTGAGAGGATGTATCGTCCAGTGCGGCGACGACGCAGCGTGACGCACTGGAGGAAGCGGTCGGTCCTGCCTATCTTGGCCTTATGTCCATCGCCCGTCTTGATAGTCGCGCCCTGATCCGCGTCAGCGGCCCCGACGCCCGCCCCTTCCTGCACAATCTGCTGACCCAGGACGTGGAGACGTTGCAACCGGGCGAGCTTCGCTTCGGCGCCCTGCTGTCGCCGCCGGGACGGCTGCTGTTCGACCTGTTCATCTGGGGCGAGGAGGACGGTGTCGTCCTGGACGTCGCGGCCGAACGGCGCGACGCCCTGGTCCAGCGGCTGAGCCTCTACAAGCTGCGCGCCCAGGTCGAGGTCATGCCCATCCCCGACGCAGTCTTCGTCGCCTGGGGCGCGGACGTTCCCGAGGGCTTCGTCGCCGACCCGCGCCTGCCCGACCTGGGCGGCCGCCGCTGGGGCGATCAGAGCGAGACCGACGCAGTGGAGGCCGACTGGCAGGCGCACCGCCTGGCCCTGGGCGTGCCCGATCCGACCCAGGACGCGCTGATGGACAAGACCTATCCGATCGAGGCGGACTTCGACCTGCTGAACGGCATCGACTTCCACAAGGGCTGCTTCATCGGCCAGGAGACGACCTCGCGCATGAAGCGGCGCGGCACGATCAAGAACCGCATGATGGCCATCGCCTTCGACGGCCCCGCCCCCGAACGCGGCGCGGAGGTGCTGAAGGGCGAACTGCGGGCCGGCGAAGTCATGACCGGCGCCGAGGGACGGGCCATCGCCCTGATGCGGCTGGACCGCATGGACGGCGATCTGACCGTCGAGGGTCGCCCCGTGCGGGTCGAGAAGCCCGGCTGGATCCCTGATTTGTAAGGCGGAATCCAGCAAAACGGAAAATCTGCTTGTCGTGATGTAAAAGTCGCTTGACGTAAATGCGCCCTCGTTGGTAAAGCTCACTTGTCAACACGACAGGGGAGCTTGTCATGAACACCCAAATCACCACCGCCGCTGGCGCCGTCGCCGCCAACAAGAAGAAGATGGACGACCTGACCGTCGCCCTGTGCGCCCTGACCGTGGTCGGTGTCAGCGCCACCGCCGCCACGCCGTTCTGGCCCGAAGCCTGGGGCCGCGCGCCGTCGATCGGCGTGGTCGTCCTGGGCGCCGGACTGGCCGTCTTCCTGGCCCTGCACACCCTCTACTGGTGGCGCAGTCTGGATGAGGCCGCCAAGGAGGCTCACAAATGGGCCTGGTGGTGGGGCGGCAACCTGGGCTTCGTCGTCGGCGGCGCGGCCGTCGTCATCGCCGCCCTGGCCGGGGTGAACCTGCCGCCCGCCGCCGTGCCGCACACCGACGCGGCCCTGATCGCCCTGGGCGTCGTCGCCGCCTTCGCCGCCCAGACCGTCGGTTACGGGATCGCCTGGTGCGGCTGGTGGATCGCCCGCCGATGACCAGCGCCTTCATCAACCGCCTCAAGGTCTTTCGCGCCGAACGCGACTGGACCCAGGCCGACCTGGCCGAACGCCTGGGCGTCTCGCGCCAGACCGTCCAGGCGCTGGAGAAGGGCCGCTACGACCCGTCCCTGCCGCTGGCCTTCCGCATCGCCCGCCTCTTCGGCCAGCCGATCGAAGCCATCTTCATCGCCTGACCCCGCCTGCCCTTCTCCTTCAATCGACCCATCGCAATCAAAGGACCGTCATCATGTTCAACCTGTTCTCGACCGCCGCCGACCGTTTCTCGGGCTTCGCCATGGGCGTCTGCGGCGCCCTGCTGATCAGCCTGGCCGTCCAGGCCGTGCCGACCTTCGGCCGCTCCGTCGAAACCCCGACGGCCGCCCTCGCCCAGATCGCCGCCCGCTGATCCCTCTCCACGCCTCGCCTTCCCGCGGCCAGCCTCTCGACTGAGCAGCGCCTGCCTCCGTCGCCCGCGCCGACGCGCCTGCGACGCCTGAAACCCCATACAATCCAAGGACACTGTAATGACCCTCGCTCACCGCATGGGCCAATCGGCCAACCATGTCTCGCGCTTCGCCGCCGGCCTTCTGGCCGCCCTGGCCGCCTCCGCCGCCCTGGCCGCCGCGCCCGGCGTCGCCCACGCCGAACAGGCGGCGCCCGCCCCCGCCGTCGCTCCCGTCCCCCGCGCCGAGGGCGCCGGTCCGCCCCTGTGGGTGGTCAAGGACGCGGACTCCACCGTCTATCTGTTCGGCACGGTCCACTATCTGCGGCCCGGCACGGCCTGGGGCTCGGACAAGGCGGACGCCGCCTTCGCCGCCGCCGACCAGTTCTGGGTCGAGGTCGCGGACCAGGACGACCCGAGCGTCGTCGCCGCCGTCGCCCAGCAGCACGGCGTCACCCCCGACCGCCCCCTGTCGTCGATCCTGAGCGCCGAGGACTTCGCCGCCTTCGACAAGGCGGCCCAGGGCATCGGCGCCAACGGCGCGGCGCTGGACGCCTATCGTCCCTGGCTGGCCGCCTTCATGGTGGCTGGGACGGCCCCGATGCAGGCCGGCTATCGCCCCGAAGCCGGGGTCGACAAGACCCTGATGGACCGTGCCCGCGCCGAGGGCAAAACCATCCATGGCTTCGAAACCGCCGACCGCCAGCTGCGTCTGATCGCCGGCATGAGCGAAGAAGCTCAGATCGCCTATCTGAACAACTACGTCCGCAACGGCGGCCAGATCGTCCCCAAGCTGGACCAGACGGTGGCCGCCTGGCTCAAAGGCGACGCCGCCGAAGTCGGACGCCTGAACCGCCTCGACACCCGCGACGTGCATGAAGACATCCACCGCGCCGCCCTGGTCGTCCGCAACGCCGACTGGGCCGACCGGATCGAGACGATGATGCAAGGCTCCGGTTCGGCCTTCGTCGCCGTCGGCGTCGCCCACCTGGCCGACCAGGACAGCGTCATCGACATGCTGACCGCGCGCGGCTTCACGGTCGAACGACTGTAGGACGCCCCGCAACACCCTAGGAAGGCCCGGCGGAAACGTCGGGCCTTTTCGCTTGCGCCGCCGGAACATTCCAGCAACATCGCGCCATGACCGAATCCGAAAAGGCTGAAGGCCGCTGCGGCTGGTGCGGGACGACGGACCCGCTCTACATCGCCTATCACGACACCGAATGGGGCGTACCCGAGTATGACGCCCGCGCCCTGTGGGAGAAGCTGGTGCTGGACGGCTTCCAGGCCGGGCTGGCCTGGATCACCATCCTGAGAAAGCGCGAGGGGATGCGCGAGGCCTTCGACGGCTTCGACCCCGAGATCGTCGCCCGCTATGGCGAGGCGGACCGCGCGCGGCTGCTGACCGACCCGCGCATCATCCGCTCTGGCGCCAAGATCGACGCGGCCATCAACGGCGCCCGCATCTGGCTGGACATGAGGGATAGCGGCGAGGATTTCTCGGCCTGGCTCTGGTCCTTCGTCGGCGGCCAACCGCTGGTGAACCAGTGGAGCCATTTCCGCGAAGCCCCGACCCAGACCGCCGAAAGCCTCGCCATGGCCAAGGCCCTGAAGGCGCGCGGTTTCAAGTTCTGCGGGCCGGTGATCACCTACGCCTTCATGCAGGCCGTCGGCATGGTCAACGACCATCAGACGACGTGCTTCCGGCATGGGGAGGTGGGTGAAATGGGCGCCGCCAACGGCTGATTTCAGGACACTCGCGATTGTCCGCCCACGACCCGTTGCGGACATCCGTTTAGAAAAGCATCATCGATGGATGTCAGCTCCAGATTACAACGATCCTAGGTCCAAACTTCAGCTGCGCTTTCGGCCGCTGCGCGGTTCAAGCACACTCGTCTTGTTACCTGCCGGACTATCCATGCTTGCCGCGATTGTTTGCTTAATCGCATTTCTGGCCAGCTTTTTTCCCGGTGCCGAAGTAAGCGGAAATCCATTCTGGTTCTTCGCCGGAGCGGCAGCCTTTGCCCTCAGTGCCGGAGTCTTTTATGCGGCCCACAGGTTCTTCCGGCGCTTCCGCTAGAAGGGCAGGTTCCCACCCATAACAGACACTCGGCACAGCCGCTTCTCACAACACAACTGGCCAGACGGCAGCCTTCCCCCATGCTCCGGTTCGTGGCACTGACGCCTGATGCTCGCCCGCACCGCTACCGCCAAGACCGACCGCCTCTTCCCCACACTTATGCTGGAGCTTGAGGCGCGCGCGACCTGGAACGGTCATGTGTGCGGAGTCGATGAAGCCGGGCGCGGTCCCTGGGCGGGGCCGGTATCGGCGGCGGCGGTGATCCTGAACCCGGACGACCTGCCGCCGGGCATCGACGACTCCAAGGCCCTGACGGAGAAGCGCCGCGCGGCGCTGGAGCCGCTCATCAAGAGCCGCGCCCTGGCCTGGGGCGTCGGCTTCGCCTCGGTGGAGGAGATCGACGAGCTGAACATCCTTCACGCCACCGGCCTGGCCATGCGTCGGGCGGTCGAGGCCTTGGCCCATCCGCCGGTTCACGCCCTGGTGGACGGCAACTATCGCTTCAAGCTGCCGTGCGCGGTGACGCCCGTGGTCAAGGGGGACAGCCGGTCGCTGTCGATCGCGGCGGCGTCGATCCTGGCCAAGACGGCGCGCGATCGGCTGATGATCGAGATGGATGCGACCTATCCGGGCTACGGTTTCGCCAGCCACAAGGGCTATAACGCTCCTATCCACCAGAAGGCCCTGCAGACGCTGGGCCCCTGCCCCGAACACCGGCGCAGCTGGGCGCCGATCAAGGCCCTGCTGGACGCCGCCTAAGCGAAAATCAGACGGACAGGGCGCCGCCCAGCAGCATTCCCATCAGACCCGCCGCGATCGCGCCGATCAGCAGGATGGTCCAGCCGTCCAACCCGCGCCCGCGCCGCAGTGACGTCCGGGCCGGACGCGCGGCCTGACGCTGGGCGTCGAAACGCGCAGCGTCAAAACCACGGACGTCAAAGCGGGAAGCGGGGGGAGGAAGACTGGAAAGCGTACGCATACGGCACAAACGGCGTGCGCCCGGCTTTCGTTCCCGTCAGGCGGCGACCGGCAGTTCGATCGGCCGATCCGTGACCACGAACAGATATTCCACATTCCTCAGCCGCCCGATGGAGCCGACCTTCTGGCCCTTCAGGTTATGGATGCCGATGCGGGCGCCGACGTAGCGGGGGCGCGGGATCTCGACCACCTGAACATGGCCGCGCGCCGACAGCATGGCCGTCAGCTCGTCGCGGTTCAGATAGCCCTCGTCGTTGAAGCTGACGATCAGGTTCGGCGCCCTCAGCCGCTCGATGACGGTCTGCAGGGCCGGGCCGATGCCGGGGCGGCTGTTGAAGGCGGACTTGCGGGTCTTCACGTCCACCCGCTTACGCGCCACGCCATAGGTTTCCGGCTTGTCCCACAGCACCAGGCTTTCCCAACAGTGATAGTTGCCGAGGTAGGAGTGCTGGTTATAGGGCGGGTCCAGATAGACGAGGTCGGCCTCGACCTCGGCGGCGATCTCGACCGCATCGCCGTGCGTTGCCACGCACGAGCCCGCCGCCACGCCGGGCAGCAAGTCCGGCAGGCGCAGCTCCAGCGGCTTCAGCGCGCGCGGCGCCCACTGCTTCATGAAGGCCATCTGCAGACCCGCCGTGGAATCCACCCGGTCGGCCGACTCCATCAGGGCGACCAGGACGACCGCCTTCAGCTCCGGCTCCAGCCCCATGACCTCGATGCGCTCGCGCATGGCGTCGATGCGGGCGCCGTTGTCGGGGTGGAAGAAGCGGGCTTCCTCACAATAGGTGCGGGTGAACCAGCCGGGCGCGGGCGCCACGGCGCGCAGTTCGGCCAGCACCGCCTCAGCCCGTTCGGCCCAGACCTCGCGGTCGGCCTGGACATAGGCGGTGGCGAGCGCATGGGCGTAGGCGTTGTGATCATTGGACCAGACGCGGAACCCCTCGCGCTTCAGCGCATGACCCACGCGCGCGGTGCCGGAGAACAGGTCGCAGACCGTCCCGCCCTGCGGCTGAGCCGCCCGCACCGCGCCGATCACCTGGCCCAGAAGCGCGCGCTTTGAGCCGATGTATTTGATCATTCCGCCCCGTCAGGTTTTGCGGGCGCGCTTCGCCCCGTGTTGCCGGGGGGCAGCATGGGCCGGAGCATGGGCCAGACGCAACAGATTCGCGGCCCCCGGCGCGCCGAAGGGCGTTCCGGCCAGGATCAGGATGCGCTGCCCCGGCTCGGCCAGGCCGTAGAGCATGGCGGCCTCGACCGCATCGTCGGTCAGGCCTTCCAGCGAGGTCGGCTGTTCGCCCAGACGCGGCTCCAGCCCCCAGACCAGGGCCAGGCGACGCGCCGTCTCGGGCTTGGGCGTCAGCGCCAGGACCGGCTGCAGCGGCCGCTCGCGCGACATCCGCCGCGCCGTGCCGCCCAGGGTGGTGAACACCACCATGCAGGCGGTCGAGGACGCCTCGGCCGCCTTCCTCGCCGCCGCGACCAGGGCGTCGACGTCGTCGATGTCCATGCCCGCGTGTTCGGCGTCCATCAGGCCCGGCCACAGGGGGTCGCGCTCCACCCGCTCCATGATGCGGTTCATGATGGCGACGGCTTCCAGCGGATAGTCGCCCGCCGCCGTCTCTGCCGACAGCATCAGGGCGTCGGCGCCCTCATAGACGGCGTTGGCCACGTCGGAGGCCTCGGCGCGGGTCGGCGCCGGGGCGCTGGTCATCGACTCCAGCATCTGCGTCGCGACGATGGCGGGGACGCCGCGCTGACGGGCGGCGCGCAGGATCTTCTTCTGGGCGACCGGCACCTCTTCGGGGTCCATCTCGACACCCAGATCGCCGCGCGCGACCATGACGCCGTCGCAGTAGTCGAGAATGCTCTCCAGGTCGTTCAGGGCCTGAGGCTTTTCGATCTTGGCCAGGCAGGCGGCCTGACCGTTCACGATGCTCTTCAACTCGGCCATGTCCTCGGCCTTCTGTACGAAGCTGAGGGCCACCCAGTCGACGCCGAGACGAAGCGCGAAGGCCAGATCCTCGCGATCCTTGGGCGTCAGGGCCGACACCGGAATGACCGCCTCGGGCACGGCCACCCCCTTGCGGTCGGACAGCTTGGAGCCGCTCTCGACCGTGACGTCGCACCATTCGTCGGTGCGATCGCCCACGCGCAGCCGCACCCGGCCGTCGTCCAGCAGCAGCAACACGCCCGGACGCAGGGACTTGAGGATTTCCGGATGCGGCATCTGCACCCGTTTCTCGTCGCCCAGCGCCGGGTTCAGGTCGAAGCGCATCTGGTGGCCCGGCTTCACCTCGATCTCGACATCAGCGAAGCGGCCCAGCCGCAGCTTCGGGCCTTGCAGGTCGGCCAGTATGCCCAACGGCCGCTTCAGCGCCATCTCGGCCCCGCGCACGGCCTTGAAGGCGGCGGCGTGATCGTCGTGGGAACCATGGCTGAAGTTCAGGCGAAAGACGTCCACCCCGGCCTGAGCCAGCGCCTTGACCGTTCCCGGCGCGCGACTGGCGGGTCCAAGGGTCGCGACGATGCGCGCGCGGCGGGCTCTTTGCATGAACGGGTTTCCTCTGATGGCTCTGACGGCCGGCGCCTCCCCTCAGAAGCGCTTCTCAGTCTCTTGTGCCAATGAAATGCGGGAGGCGTAAGGCCGCCTCCCGGCATGGAAACACGAGTTTATGGCCGCGAAACACGAAGTTATGGCGGCGGCCGCCTTATTTCGTCTCGCAGCGGCCCTTGGCGAACTGCGGCAAGTCCATGCAGCGGCCGTCGATCGGGGCGTCCGGCGTGACGCCGATCAGATTGGCCAGGGTCGGGGCGATGTCGATGGTGCGCATGGGCAGGAAGCGCTCCTGGCCCTCGGCGCCCGGCCACCAGAAGACGATCGGCACGCGGCGGTCGTAATCCCAGGGCGAGCCGTGGCTGGAGATGGCGCCGCCGACGCGGCCCTGGCCGGTCAGGCCCGGCTGCCAGGCGCGCAGGATGTCGGGCGAGCGGCCCGCCACCGCCGACAGGCGCAGGCGCTCGCGCACGCTCAGGTCTTCGGGGTTGATCGAGTTCGGCACAGGCTCGGCCAGCAGTTCGTCGCGGGCGACGGCCAGGGCCACCTGTGGCTCGGCGTTCAGCAGTTCGATCGCGGCGGCAAGCACCTGCGAACGCAGCGGTTCGGGCAGGGATTTGCGGTCCTTGTCGACGATGACGAAGCCGCCCGCCGACGACACCACGGGATCGGCGTCCAGACCGAAGCGGGCCTTCAGCGCGGCGTTGACGCGCGGCTGCAGGGCGCGATCCACCCGGCCCGCATGAGGATAGCCCTCGACGGCCGAACGCTCGGGGAAGTCCGAGCCGCCGTGATCGGCCGTCAGCACCACGATGGCGCCGCCCGGAACGGTCGACAGCTTGTCCAGGAAGGCGCCCAAGGCCGCATCGAGGCGCAGCATCTGCTCACACATCTCGGGCCCCTGGGTGCCGTAGCTGTGGCCGATGCGGTCCGTGGCCGACAGGCTGACGCCCAGCATGTCCGTGACGCCGCGACGGCCCAGTTGCCGGCTGTCCATCAGCTCGATCGCGCCTTCGATAGTCAGCTCGTCCAGGATCGGCGAGTTATCGAGGCGGAAGTTGGCCGGCGGCACCTTGGAGTCGAAGGTCTGGCCCGCGATGGTCCACTGCCCTTCCAGACGGCGGCAGGCGGCGTTGGAATAGGTCCAGCTGGGCGCCTGGCGGGTGAAGCGGTCGATCATCCGGGCGTTCAGGGCCGCCACCGGGGCCAGACGCGCCTCGGCCGACTGGCCCGGCTCGACATAGGTGGTGAAGCCGAAGTTGTCGGTCAGCCAGAAGGCGCCGTCGCCCTTGTGCCCGGCCAAGTTGATGGCGCCGCGATCCTTGCCCGACACGCCGTAGACGCGGCTTTCAGGGCTGACGGCCTTCAGCCAGTCGCCCAGGGTCGAGGCGCTCAGCTGGCCGGGGCCGACCGGGCCGTTGTCGGTGTTCTTGCCGTGGGCCAGGGTGTTCTGCGGCGCGGCCAGGCAATAGGTTTCCTGGCCCGTCGTCGTATCGATCCAGTCGTTGGCCGGGATGCCGCTGCGCGCCGGATGGGCGCCGGTGAGGACGGTCGAGTGACCGGCGCAGGTCACGGTCACGCCATGGGTCTGATAGCCGTTGATCGAGACCATGCCCTGATCGGCCAGGGTCTTCAGCCCGCCGGTGAACTGGCTGCGGTACTGGTTGAACAGATTGGCGCTCAACTGGTCGACCACCACGGTGACGATCAACGAGGGCGAGGCCCGTTCAGTCGCGGGCGCCGCTGCGGGGGCCGTCGCCTCCGTCGCCTGCGCGGCTCCGCTCAGGGCGACGAGGCCCAGGGTCAGGCCCAGGGCGGAGGCGAGAAGGCGGCTGCGGATCATCGGGAACACCAAGCGAAGCAGAAAGTCGTCAAATCCCTACGCCGCCGCCATGACGGGGCCAAGACAGCGCAGCTATGAAAAGGAGGCCGCAGGGCCCTCCGACGTCAGATCATCGGCTCGCCGCGTCGATGCGCGTCCAGCCACTCCCGGAAGAAGGCGCGGGCGATGAAGGCCAGCACGCCCGCGACGATGACGGGCCACATCAGGACATAGACGGTAAGCCAGAAGGGGGTCATGGCGATCTCCGATCAGCGGGATTGAGGAAGTTGCGAGCCTGTCCGGGCCAAGGCGGGCGCGGCGACGGTGTCAGCCTCGGTCTCGTCGAAGTCGCCGGTCATGCGGGCGATGCGCGAGAAGTCGAAGCCGGTCCGGTTGGACAGGGACAGGACGGTGCAGACCACGGTGCTGACGGCATAGGCGATCAGCGAACCGCTGAGCACGGCGTAGTCATGCAGGAAGCCGATAGCGAAAGGCGCGACGAGCAGGGCCGCCGCCACCCCGACGATCCGCGCGGGCCGAGCGCCGAAGAAGCCGAACACCATCAGGCCCGCAACCACGCCCACCCCGACCACGGCGACCGCGTCAAAGACGTAGCCGACGGCGCCGTCCATCGGAATCCAGCCGAACCGCACCGGGAAGAAGATCGCCAGCGCCGCCAGAACCGAGACGGTGAAGGCCTTGTTGGTCACCTTCTCCCAGTAGAAGCTGGCGATGACGGGGAAGACCAGCGCGCCCCAGATGGCGCCGACCAGCACCAGCAGGTCCAGGATGTTCATCCGCGCCCCGGCGAAATAGAGAGCCGTCCCGGTGGCGATGACCATGGTGGCCCGCCCGATGGTCAGCATCAGGCGCGGATCAGCCTTGCGCTTGCCCGCCCTGCCATAGATGTCGGCCATCATGATCGACGACAGGGCCGACAGGTCGGAGTCCGCCGTCGAGGCCAGCGAGCCGATGATCATGATGAAGAAGACGCTCAGCAGCACCGGCCCGAAATAGGTTCCGGCCAGTTGCGGGATCAGATTGTTGAGGTCGCCCTCCATCGGATTGATCCCGGCGTACAGGGCCACGACCCCCAGCATGCCGATGCCGATGATGGTCGCACCATAGCCGACCGTGGCGGTGATGAAGGTCGGCCGGATCAGGTCTTCGCGCACGGCGAACAGACGCTGGGCGATGGTCTGGTTGCCGATGGCGTAGGCCAGGACGGCGGCGATATAGGGCGCCCCCTGATTCAGGAAGGCGTCGGACGAGAAGAAGCTGGTCTGCTGCGGCGTCAGGTTGGACGCGCCCTCGACGAAGACGCTGGGCCCGCCCATGGCGAAGAAGATGGCCGGAATGACCACGACCACAGCGCCCAGCATGGCGCACACCTGGATGAAGTCCGTCAGCACCGAGGCCCGGAACCCCGACCACAGCGTATACAACAGCACGCCCCCGGCGATGACGACGACGCCCTGGCTGAAGCTGAACGGCGTCAGCATGGAGATCAGCGCGCCCCCGGCGATGAAGTTGGAGGTCAGGCTGATGACGCTGCCCAGGACGTTGGAGCCCGCCAGCATCAGTTGACTGGACCGGCCGTGCCGGGCGTACATGACCTCGGCCAGGGTGTGGGCGCGCGGCGCCACGGCGCGGATGCGGCGGCCGTAAGGGTAGATGAACAGGATCATCAGCGCCCCCCACAGCCCATAGTGGATCGGCCCCGATATGCCGTAGACGTAGCCCGAGGTGGCCGAGGCGTACATCGACGCCGCCCAGATCCAGGTCGCCGTCATCGAGGCGGCCGAGACGCCCAGACCGATGCCGTTCCCGGCCGTCATATAGGCGTCGGCGTTTTCCTTACGTCGGCTGATCCGCAGCGAGATCAGCATGGTCAGGCCGAAGAACAGCACCAGCAGGCCGATCGTCAGCGGCCCGCCCAGTTGTTGAAGTCGTACGTCGTCCACGCGCGCCTGCGCTCCTGTCTCTCTATCGTCCGGCGAGCCCCCTGCCCGCCATCCGCGCAGCCGCAAGAACGCCGCCGCGCACAGCGGCGCAGACAGACGAGATGTCACGGTTGCCTTGGCGCCCGACACGAGAGCCAGGCGCAATGAACGGCGCATCGGACGCGCCAGCGCGGCTCAACCCCTCAAGCCGCGACGAGACAGCCTAATACATCAACAGCGAAGCTGAGATAAAGTTTTTGTGCAGCGCGATAGACTTGACAAAATTCAGGTCAATTTCAACCAAACGAAAGAGATTCGAATCTCAATTATCACATACGATATTGATGACGAAGAAAGTCGACTGAAATGATATTCATAACAATCTATACTTTAGAGTCAGCGATTACCCATCTCCGATACAGAAATCGCACCAATGTGAAAACTGCATTCATCGACATCACATTTCGGAACGCAGGGATGCGACGGCGACAAGGACGCACGCGCCAAAGGCTCTGAGCCCAGGCAGCATTTGGCCGCAGACGCAAAAAACGCCTGCGTTCAGGAACGCAGGCGTGGAAACGGCCTCACAGGACCAAGGCCCGCAAGGGCGTCAGCCGGATCAGATCCGGCCGAAGATGGTGCGAGCGGCGGGGGTCGAACCCGCAAGACCAAGGTCGGCAGATTTTAAGTCTGCTGCGTCTACCAGTTTCGCCACGCTCGCGGCGCGCGCCTCAGCGCTTCGCCTCCTGTGCCGCACGGGCGGCCCGGAAGTCCACATCTGAATCGGCGATCAGGCGCACCAGGGCCGCCCAGGCGGCGACGTTCTGGGTCATCTGGGCCGGATCGATCTTGTCCAGGGTGTCGTCGGCGGTGTGGTGCAGGTCGAAATAGCGCGTGCCGTCCTGGCGCAGGCCGAAGACCGGAACGCCCGCGCGCGCCAGGGGACCGATATCGACCCCGCCGAACAGCTCGGCCTCGCCCGGCAGTACGCCCAGCGGACGCAGGACGCCCTCGGCGATCTTGGCGAAGTCGGTGTTCTGAGAGCCGGGCGGCAGGCCCAGGGCGTAGACGCGATCGGCCCCGAAATCGCTCTCGCCGGCGATGACGTGCTTCTCGACGGCCGCGCCGATGTTGCGGACATAGGCGCCGCCGCCGTTGCCGTGGTCGGTCGGCTGGGCGACCTCTTCCGAGCCGTACAGCACCACGCGGATCGTGCGGGCCGGTCGGCCCTGCTCGGCGATAAGCTTGGCCGCGGCCAGGGTGATGGCGCCGCCCGCGGCGTCGTCGATGGCGCCGGTGCCCAGATCCCAGCTGTCCATGTGCGAGCCCAGGACGATGATCTCGTTCGGGCGCGAGGCCCCGACGATGTCGCCCATCACGTTCTGGCTGTGGGTCTCATAGGTGTGGGCGGTGGACTTCAGACGCAGGCGCACCGTCTCGCCCATGCCGACCAGACGCGCGATCTGATCGGCGTCCGGCGCGCTGAGCGCAAAGGCGGGCAGCGGCACCTTGCCCTCGACATAGCGGGTGGTGCCGGTATGCGGCATCCGATGTTCGTCCGACCCGGCCGAGCGCATGACGAAGGCGACCGCCCCGCGCTTGGCCGCCTCGGTCGGGCCGACGCCGCGAATGCGCGACAGGGGGCCGTAGCCCGAGCCGTCCTGCATCCGCACCATCTGGCCGCCGTCAACCACGGCGATCTTGCCGCTCAGCGACCCGGCGGGCGCCGCCATCAGGGCGTCCAGACCATCGAAGAAGACGACCTCGGCCTCGACGCCTTCGGCCGGAGTGGCGATGGAATGACCCAGCGCGGCGGCGACCAGCTTCTGCGGGCGTACGCCCAGAATCTCGACGCTTTCCTCGCCTCGCTCCCAGCCGATCAGGGGGAACTGCTCGATGCGGACGTTCTGGAAGCCGTGGGCGCGCATGTAGTCGGCGGCCCAGGCGGAGGCGTCCTGCTCGGCGCGCGAGCCCGCCGGGCGCGGGCCGAAGCGGGTGGTGATCTGGGTGACGTAGTCGAGGGCGATATTGCCCTTCAGCGCCTGATCGCGCACCTGTTCGGCGGCGCGGATGGCGCGAGCGTCCTGCGCCAGAACCGGCGTAGCGACAAGGCCGAGCGCCAATGCGCCGGCGGCCATCAGACGGATAGTGAACGACAAGAGCGCCTCCCAGACTCAAACGACAGGCGCGGACCCTAGCGGGCGAAGACTGCGACCGAAAGTCTCAGCTTCGCCGCTGGGCGGAAATCAAAGGCTCTAAATCACTCGCCCTTGATGAAGGGCTCGACCGGGCCTTGCAGCTTGACGGTCAGGGCCTTGCCGCGACGGTCGACGCGGTTGCCGACGGCTAGGCGCACCCAGCCTTCCGAGACGCAGTATTCCTCGACGTTGGTCTTTTCCTCGCCCTTGAAGCGGATGCCCACGCCACGCGCCAGCAGTTCGGCGTTGTGGAAGGGGCTGTCGGGATCGACCGAAAGGCGGTCAGGCAGGACGTCGGACATGGAAAGGTCTCGCGAAAAATCGAAGCGGGCTGAATAGCCGCGCAAGGCCTTTGCGACAACCTTCGCCTATTGCACCGACTGACGCGCGGCGGCCGGGGCGTCGGCCGGGGCCGGGGCGTAGGGACGCGGGCCGGTCTCGGCGGGCGCCGGCGCCTTGGCCGCAGGCTGGGCGGCGGGTTGGGCCGCCGGTCGCGCAGCGGGGCGGTTGGCGGCAGGCGTCGGCGCGCGACGCGGCGCGGTCTGCTGAGCCGCACGGGTCGGCGCGGGCGCGGCTGCAGGCTGGGCCGTCGGTTGGGCGGCGGGCGTCGGAGCGGGCGCGGCTTCTGTCGGCGCCGAAGCGGCGGCGGCGCGAGCGGCGTACTGCTGGGCCTGGAAGCGCCTGGCCAGCTTTTCGGTCAGTTCGCGCGCGGCGGCGGGCTGCATCTGGGCCATGATGGCAGCCAGGGTGCGCGGGCGCATGGCCGAGGCGACGGGTAGGCGCACGCTGTCGTCCAGAGTGGCGAAGACGGCCGCCGCCTCCTTGGGCCGCATGGCGGAATAGACGGCGACCAGACGGTCAGCCTCGGCCTTTTCCTTCTCATCGACCTGGCCGACCAGAGCGCTGATCTCGCCCTTGAGGGCCTCCAGCGCCTGCAGCTTGGCGTCCAGCTTCTGCTCGGCGGCCACCATCAGCGGCAGGGTGGTGGCGAAGTCGGCGTCGCGCGCGTCCAGCGCGTCGCGGCGCTTGGACAGCGACTGGATGATCCGCAGTTCAGCCGGAGAAATGCCCGCCTGCTGAGCCAGTTGTTCCGACGTCAGGGCGCAGACGGCGGCGGGCTTGGCCTCAGGCTTGGCCGCCTCGCCCTCCCCCGCGACCGCTTCCTGAGCCCAGGCGGCGGCGCCCTGGAACAGCTCCGGCGCCACGCCCGCGGCGCGCACGGCCACGACGCCGCCGATGGCGACGGCGATCAGGGGCAGAAGGCGGGGCAGCTTGCTCATCGGTCAAACTCAGGAAAGGCGCCCTCAAGTCGTCCGGCGCCGCGCGTCGGACATAGGGCAAAAAAGATGCTTCGCGCCTCGGACATAGGGGCTGACATCAGGCAGCGAACAGGTCGTCGTCCAGACTACGACGGGCGCGGTTTAGGCTCTGTTGCGCAGCATGGTTAGCGGCCAGGGCCTGCATCACCGGCGAGGCGCGCTCTGCGGCGGGGGCGGGCTTCGGCGACGGCGCCTTCATGACGGCGCGAGCGCCCTCGATGCGCTCCATCAGCGAGGCCATGCGACGCGCGCGGGCCTCGTCGTCCAGCAAGGGCGCGACCGAAGAGGTGCGGGCGGGTTCGGGTTCGACCATCGGCTCCGCGCTGACCGGCGCACGAGCGGCGGCGCGGCGTTCGTCGTCGCGCGTCTCGATGCGGCTGTCGCTCGGGCGGGCGGGGGCGCGGGCGATCAGCACCTCCAGCTCCTGCTTCACCGCGCGGGCCTTGATGATGCGGTCGTGCAGCAGGTCCGTCTCCTGGCCCGAGGCGCGCAGGGTGGCCAGGGCCTGTTCGGCGCGTCCGGCGGCGCTGTTCAGCTCGGTCACGGCGGCGGCGAAGGCCAGTTGGCCCTCACGCAGGGTCTTGAGCTTGCGCTCCAGCTTGATGCCGTAGCCGATGGCCGCGACCAGCAGCAGCATGAGGATGGAGTCGAGGATGATGCCGGTCATGTCAGCTGTTCTCCCTGGCGAGGCGGGCGGCGGCGTCGGTGCTGATGGGGCCTTCGACGCGGACGGCGATGTGCTGGCCCTTGCGGCCCATGCGGCCGGTGGTCAGCGGGATGGAGCCCGCCCGCACCGACACTTCAGACTCAGGCGTGACGTTCAGCATCAGAGTGTCGCCGACCTTCAGGTCCAGCACCTTGGACAGGGGCATCTGCTGCTCGTCCAGCACGCAGCGCACCTCGGTCTCGGTGGTCCAGAGCTCGGTGGCCAGGTGGCCTTCCCAGATGTTGTCGCGACCGAACTTCTCGCCCATGAACTGCTGCAGCAGCATCTTGCGGATGGGCTCCAGCGTCGAATAGGGCAGCAGCAGCTCGACCCGGCCGCCGCGATCTTCCATGTCGATGCGCAGCTTGACCAGGATGGCGGCGTTGGCCGGGCGCGCGATGGCGGCGAAGCGGGGATTGGTCTCCAGCCGGTCCAGGTTGAAGTGGACGGGGGTCAGGGGCTCGAACGCCTGGCGGGCGTCGTTCAGGATGACCTCGACCATGCGCTGCACCAGCACCCGTTCGATGGTGGTGTAGGGCCGCCCCTCGATGCGCAGGGCCGCCGTGCCGCGACGCCCGCCCAGCAGCACGTCGACGATGGAATAGATCAGGTTGGAATCGACCGTCAGCAGGCCGTAGTTGTCCAACTCCTCGGCCCGGAACACGGCCAGAATGGCCGGAAGCGGGATGGAGTTCAGATAGTCGCCGAAGCGGATCGAGCTGATGGTGTCGAGGCTGACCTCGACGTTGTCGGAGGTGAAGTTGCGAAGGCTGGTCGTCATCAACCGCACCAGGCGGTCGAAGACGATCTCGAGCATCGGCAGGCGCTCGTAGGACACCAGGGCGGAGTTGATGATGGCGCGGATGCCGCTGCGTTCGGAGTCGTCCCCGCCGCCCATGTCGAAGCCCAGCAGGCTGTCGATCTCGTCCTGGTTCAGCACCCGTTCGGACAGGCCCGCGCCCAGGTCGGTGCCCAGGTCGGCGTCGCCGCCGAAGGGGTCCAGTTCCGTCTCGGGGGCCAGGGCGTCGGTCATCCCTACTGCA
The DNA here is from genome assembly GCF_057655995.1 of Brevundimonas sp. Soil_N_31. Lineage (NCBI taxonomy): Bacteria > Pseudomonadati > Pseudomonadota > Alphaproteobacteria > Caulobacterales > Caulobacteraceae > Brevundimonas > Brevundimonas sp. Soil_N_31. The sequence continues at coordinate 244,971 of NZ_JBDGLE010000004.1, read as the reverse complement.
CCAGCATTTCTTCGATCAGCACGGCGTCGACCTTGCCCGGCGCGGCGATCAGATTGACCCGGCGCAGGATCTCGGCGCGCAGCTGATACGACCCGGCCGACCCGGCCAGATCCTCGGGCCGCAGTTCGCGCAGGAAGCCCTGGAACATGTCCTGCATGCGCGGGGCCTCGGCCTGAAGGTGCGAGGCGACGGCGGCGTCCTTCGTCTCCAGCGTCAGGCGCAGCTTCAGATAGGTCGGGCGTCCGTCGGCCGACTGAATGTTCACGATCATGTCGGGCAGGGTGTAGAAGGTCACGCCGTCGGGACCGGCCGCAATCTTGCCCGCGCCCTCGGGCGCCGCCTCGCCTTCTCCGCCGCCGTGGCCGCCGCCCTCCTTCTTGCCCTTCTTCTCTTCCTTGGCCGGGGCCGCGTGGTCGCCCGCCGCCTCGGCGGGCTTGGGCTTCATCAGCAGGAAGGCCGTCGCCCCGCCGCCGCCCAGCACCACCAGGGCCGCCGGGATGATGATGAACAGCAGGGGGATCTTCTTCTTGGCGGGCGCGGCTTCGCCGTCCTCGCCCTCGGCGCCGGGCGCGCCGTCGCTCACGGCGGGCAGGTTCGCGTCGTCGCCGGTCGGCGCTTCGCTCTTCTTCTTGCCCCGCTTCAGTTTCAGCATGCGTAAGCCGCCCCGATCCTCACATGCCGGGTGTGGCCCTGTTTTGGTTAACGAGGCGTTTACAATCGGCAAATCCTGCCGGGCGCCGCAGGGGCTGAAACCGCTCAAACCCCCATTCCACGGGCGTTAACCCTGTTGGCACGGTCGTTGCGACGGGAAACGGCGAAAGGAGCCCGCTCGTGGAAAACGCCGCCTATATCGGACTGTCTCGCCAGATGACGCTTCGCCGCGAGCTGGACATCGTGGCCAACAACGTCGCCAACGCCGACACCACCGGCTTCAAGGTCGAACAGCTGATGGTCGGGACCGAAGTGGGTCAGCGCGCCCGCAACGACAATATCCGCCCCTCGGCCAGCTTCGTGCTGGACAAGGGCGTGGGTCGCGATTTCGGCCAGGGCACGCTGAAGCAGACCGGCCGCGAGCTGGACTTCGGTATCGAGGGCGAAGGCGCCTTCTTCACCGTGCAGACGCCGAACGGCCCCGCCTATACCCGCGACGGCGCCTTCGTGACCGACCCGGACGGGCGACTGACGACCAAGCAGGGCCTGCCGGTCATGGCCGACGGCGCCGAGATCGTTCTGGACCCGCAACGCGGCCCCGCCAGCGTCGGCCACGACGGCACGATCAGCCAGGAAGGCCAACCCGTCGGCCGCCTGACCGTGGTGCGCTTCGACGCCCTGTCGGTGCTGCAGAAGTCCGGCGACGGCCTGTACCGCAACGCCTCCAACGCCCAGCCGATGGACGCCACCGACGCCCAGGTCCGCCAGGGGATGCTGGAAGGCTCGAACGTCAACACCCTCGTGGAAATCACCAACCTCATCGAGATCAGCCGCGCCTATGAGCGCGTCACCAAGATGATCGAAAACGCCAACGACCTGTCACGCCGCTCCGTCGAGCGGCTGGGCCGGGTTTCGTAAGGGAGAGCTGAGACATGCGCGCGCTTCGCACCGCCGCCACCGGCATGGCCGCCCAGCAGCTGAACGTGGAGGTCATCTCCAACAACATCGCCAACATGAACACGGTCGGCTTCAAGCGTCAGCGGGCCGAGTTCCAGGATCTGCTGTACCAGAACGTCGAGCGCATGGGGGCCCAGTCCTCGTCGCAGGGCACCGTGGTGCCGACCGGCATCCAGATCGGCTCGGGCGTCAAGGCGGGCAGCGTTTATCGCATCACCGAACAGGGCAGCCCCAACCGCACCGGCAACACCTACGACATCGCCATTCAGGGCAAGGGCTACTTCCAGATCACCCTGCCCTCGGGCGAGCTGGCCTATACCCGCGCGGGCAACTTCACCGTCAACGGCGAAGGCCAGCTGGTGACGGACGACGGCTATGCGGTCGAACCGGCCATCGCCATTCCGCAGGACGCCCTGGACGTCTCCATCTCCAAATCGGGCCAGGTTCAGGTCACCACCGCCGGCCAGACCGAGCCGCAGGTCGTGGGTCAGCTGGAACTGGCCACCTTCTTCAATGAGGCGGGGCTGGAAGCCATCGGCGACAACTTGCTGCTGGAGACGGCGGCCTCGGGTCCGGCCACGGTGGGGGCGCCCGGCGACGTCGGCTACGGCAATCTGCTGCAACACTACACCGAGGCCTCGAACGTCGACGCGGTCAGCGAGATCACCGCCCTGATCGTCGCCCAGCGCGCCTATGAGATGAACTCCAAGGTCATCACCACCGCCGATGAGATGCTGTCCGTCTCGGCTCAGGTGAAGAGCTGAAGGGAAGGTCTGAGCCATGAAGCGCGCCCTGATCCTCGCCGCCGCCGTCGCCGCATTCGCCGCCCCCGCATGGGCCGGGCCGGTCAATCTGCTGCCCGATCCGGTCGACGACGACGGCCGCATCACCCTGGGCGAACTGTTCGACGACGCGGGCGCCGCCTCAAACGTCGTGGTCGGCCGCCGCGCCGGCGCCACCGCCGTGCTGGAAGCCTCCCAGGTCCAGATCGCCGCGCGCCGCGCCGGACTGGAGTGGAGCAATCCGACCGGCCTGCGCCGCATCGTGGTGCGCGAAGGCAGCGCCCTTTCTAGCGGCGTTTTGGCTGCAGAAGCCTCGGCCCGACCCGCGGCCGCCAGCGTCGGCGCGCCCGCCCGAGCGGGCTCCAGCGTCGAGGTTCTGACCTACGCCCGCAGCCTGGCCGCCGGCGACGTAATCCAGCCCGAGGACGTGGTCTGGACCTCGGTCCAGTCGCACCTGGCCCCCGCGGGCGGCCCCCAGGACGCCGAGGCGGTGATCGGTCTTCAGGCCAAGCGCGCCCTGCGCGCCGGCTCGCCCGTCGGTCCGCGCGACCTGGCCTCGCCTCAGGTCATCGCCCGCAACGACATGGTCGAGGTCGCCTATATCAACGACGGCGTCGAACTGACCGTCACCGGCAAGGCGACCCGCAACGCTTCGGCGGGCGAAGCCGTGCCGGTCCTGAACGTCCAGTCCAACCGCACCATCGACGCCGTGGCTGTGGCCCCCGGCCGGGCCGTCGCCGGTCCCGCCGCCCAGATCGCCCGCCGCAACCCGCAACAGTTCGCCGCCCGTTGAGCGAGAGTTCCATCATGCGCCCCATCACCGTCGCCGCCCTGTCGCTGTCAGCCCTCAGCCTGGCCGCCTGCTCCACCGCCATCGAGGCGGTGAAGGGGCCGGAACTGGCCCCCATCGGCTATCCAGCCGCCCTGGTCCCGGTCGAGCAGGCCTATCTGCCCGAGCCGACCTCGGCCAGCGCCAACAGCCTGTGGCGCACCGGCGCGCGCAGCTTCTTCGGCGACCAGCGCGCGCGCCGCGTCGGCGACATCCTGACCGTCTCCATCGACATCAACGACCGCGCCCAGACCCAGAACACCACCCAGCGCAACCGCACCAACAGCGCCTCGGGCGGCGTCACCAACTTCTTCGGCCTGGAGAACAGCCTGGGCCGCGCCTTCCCCGGCGGCTTCGACGCCGCGAACATGATCGGCACGGAAGGGGCGGTGAACGCCAACGGTTCGGGCAGCGTCAACCGCTCGGAGCGGGTGAACCTGACAGTGGCCGCCGTCGTCACCGCCGTCATGCCCAACGGCAACCTGGTCATCCAGGGTCGGCAAGAAGTGCGCACCAACCGCGAGGTGCGCGAGCTGACCGTGGCCGGGATCGTCCGGCCCGAGGACATCTCCAGCGCCAACACCATCCGCCACAGCCAGATCGCCGAAGCGCGCATCAGCTACGGCGGGCGCGGCGACATCAGCCGGATGCAGGCGACGCCCGCCGCCCAGTCCCTGGTCGAGCGCTTCAGCCCCTTCTGACCCGCGTTCACCGAAACGTGTGTTTCCGGCCGCACCGCATCACTGAATCGCGCACGATCCAGCGGAGCCGTGAACCGTTAACAAGCGACCCGCGTTTGATCTGTCGAACGCGAGTGAACTTGTCATGCGTAAAACCGTCTTTCCCATCCTGGCCGTCGTCGGCCTGGCCGCGGTCGCGGCCCATGCGGCGACCCATGTTCCGTCCTCGTCCCGCAGCGGCGCCGAGGCCGTCGCCGGCTGGCATATGCTGCACGAGGGGCCGATGGCCAAACTGGCCTATGGTCTGCCGGATTCGGACCAGCTGGCCCTGATGCTGACCTGCGCGCCGGGCGACGGCGCCGCCGTGGTCTACGGCGACGTCCAGCCGCGCAGCGCGGGCCTGATCCTGGTCTCGCACGAGCCGCAGCCCATCGACCCGCTGTCGAACGGCGAGGCCTTCGAGGCGCGCCTGCCGCTCGGCGACGCGGCCCTGACCGGCCTGGCGCGCGGCGGCCGCATGACGGTCCAGACCGAGGCCGGGGACCGCCAGCTGACCGCCACCCGCGCGGAGCGGCGAATGGTCCAGGGGTTTCTTAGCTATTGCGCTTCGGGACATGCCTGACCACAGTCCCCCGTCTTCCTCAGCGGGGGCTGAAACATGACCTCAATGCTCGGCCTGGTTCAGGCCACGTTGCTCTCCTTGGCCGTGCAGACGGCCCCTCAGACCGGGGCGCATCCGCCCGCAGAGCGGCCCCAGGCCGCATCGCCCGCCCGGTCCGCCCGCCCGTCCGAGGGCTGGACCTGGACCCTCTACAGCGGCGACGGTCCCCTGGTTCTGGCCAATGAGATTCCCGACACGCCGCGCCTGCGCACCACGCTGGAATGCGCGCCCGGCTCCAGCGTCGTTCGCCTGGCCTTCCATGACGCGCCCGGCGCCGACGGCTTCGCCGTCATCCGCTCCGGCAGCGCCTCGGCCGAGGTCGAGGCCCGCGCGCGACGCGGACGGCTGGAGGCGACGCTGCGCGCCGACCATCCCGTCTTCGCCGCCTTCCTGGCTTCAGGCCGCCTGACCCTCGCCCTCGGCGATCAGGCGACCGCCATCGAGATCGATCGGGCGAATCTGTCCAAGCTGCGCCGCTTCGCCGAACTGTGCACCGGATAAGGACGAGGATGCGCCCTGCCCGCTGGCTGACCGCCGCCTTCATCACCATGAGCACGCTGGGCGCCTGCGCTCCCAGTATCGCCCCTCTGAGCACGACCGGCGCGCCCTTGCCCGTCGCCGGCTACGACTGGTTCCTGAACGAAGACCCGGACGAGCCGCGCCTGTCCTACGGCCTGGCCCAGTCGGACGACGTGCCGCTCAGTCTCATGTGCGCGCCCGGCTCGGGCAAGATCGGCCTGTCCCTGGCCGCCGATCAGGCGCCGAACCGTCGCGCCATCACCCTGGAGTCGGGCGGGGACACCGAAACCTTTCCCGCTCGCGTCGAGGCAGCCGACATGCACGACGGCGTCCACCTGGTCGCCACGGCGCCCGCCTCCCACCCCGTCTTCCTGCAGTTTCGTCGCGTCGGCTGGCTGGCGGTGTGGAACGGGGACCAGCGTGCGATGATGGCCGCCCAGCCGGGTTCGGAAGACCGCGCGGCGCGTTTCCTGGCGTTGTGCCGCTGAAGGCTTGACCGCAGCGGTGACGTCCGCTCCCCTCCCCGACAGTTCTTGGGAGGGCTTTAGTTCATGCGTCATCTTCTTCTCGCCGCCGGTATCGGCCTGTCGGGCCTTGCGGGCGCCGCCGCCCTGCCGGCCCAGGCCGCCGTCGTTCAAGGCCAGTCATCGACCGCCGCCGCGCTGGACGCCCTGCTGGTCGATTACGAAGCCTATCTGCGCCAGGTCGACCCCATCGGCTCGGGCATGGACGGCGACCGCGCCGCCCTGTCGCGCCTGCCCGACGCCAGCCGTACGGGCGAACTGGCCCGCCGCGCCCCGCTGAACGCCCTGAAAGCGCAGCTGGACGCCATCGACCCGGCCGCGCTGGACGACGCCCACCGCCTGAACCACGCCTTCGTCGGCTATCTGATCGGCCGCGAACAGGAGCGGATCGAACTGGACCCGTCGCGTCTGGCCTTTGATTCCGAAGGCGGTCCCGGCCAGCTTCTGGCCTATCTGGCGCCCGCTGCGCGCATCGCCACGGCCGCAGACGCCGAGGCCTGGCTGAAGCGTCTGGAGGCCGCGCCCGCCTATTATGACGCCGGGATCGCCAACACCCGGCGCGGGCTGGACACCGGCCTGATTCAGGCCCGTTCAGTCGTCGACAGCGCCCTGGCCCAGGCCGAGCGCGACCTGAAACCTGGGGAGGCGGGCGATGTCCTGCTGCGTCCGTTCAACGCCCTGCCCGCCTCCATCCCCCCCGCCCAGCAGGAGCAGTTCCGCGCCCGCGCCCGCGCCCTGGTCGAGGGACCGATCACCGCCCGCCGCACAGCCTGGCGCGACCTGCTGCGCGACGAATACGCGCCCAAGGCCCCGCAGGAGCCGGGCCTGGTCCACCGCCCCGGCGGCCGCGACCTCTACGCCTTCCTGGTCAGCAGCCACACCACCACCGATCTGACGCCCGATCAGGTGCATCAGATCGGCGTTGAAGAAGTCGCCCGCATCCGCGCCCGCATGGAGACGGAGATGCGCGCCGCCGGGTGGACCGGCGACTTCGCCGGCTTCCTGACCTTCCTGCGCACCGACCCGCAGTTCTACGCCAAGACCCGCGAGGAACTGCTGGAGAAGGCGTCCGAGATCGCCAAGCGCTCGGATGACCGCCTGCCGTCGCTGTTCGCCACCCTGCCGCGCCTGCCCTACGGCGTGCGTCCGGTGCCGATCGAGATGGAGGAGACCTACACCACCGGCCGCTACAACTCAGGCTCGATGGCGACGGGCGTGGCCGGGGGCTACATCGTCAACACGGGCAAGCTGGACCAGCGGCCCCTGTATGAACTGCCCGCCCTGACGGTGCACGAAGCCGTGCCCGGCCACCACCTGCAGATCGCCCTGCAGCAGGAAGCCGCGGACCAGCCCTATTACCGCCGCGACGCCTCGGTCACGGCCTTCAGCGAAGGCTGGGGCCTCTATTCCGAGTTCCTGGGCGAGGAGATGGGCATCTACCGCACGCCCTATGAGCGGTTCGGCCGCCTCAGCTATGAGATGTGGCGCGCCTGTCGTCTGGTGGCCGACACCGGCCTGCACTGGCTGGGCTGGAGCGAGGAACAGGCCCGCGCCTGCTTCCGCGACAACTCGGCCCTGTCCGCGCACAACATCGAGACCGAACTGCAGCGCTACATCGGCGATCCCGGCCAGGCCACGGCCTATAAGATCGGCGAAATCCGCCTGCGTGAAATCCGCCAGAAGGCCGAACGCGAACTGGGCGACCGCTTCGACGTGCGGACCTTCCACGACGCCCTGCTGGTCGACGGCGCCTTGCCGCTAGCCCTGCTGGACGCCCGCATGGACCGCTGGATCGCCGAACAGAAAACCAAGACCCGGTAAGAAAGCCTCCCTCCGACATGAACTTCATCAAACGCATCTTCAGCTCGGTGCAGCCGGGCTATCTGATCCGCGCCTATGTGCTCAGCGCCGCCTTCATGGCTTTCATGATCTGGATGGTGCTGTCGCTGGACGGCGCCAAGCCCCTGCATGACCGCGCCGTGACCCTGGCCGTGTTCGGCGTCGGCGCCCTGCTGTTTCCCTTCTCCAAACTGGTCTGGGACGAGATCAAGCGGGTGATGATGGGCGAGACCGTCTTCTTCATGAACGCCGTCGTCCTGATGTTCCTGAAGGTGCTGGTGAACTTCTTCCTGTGGGGCTTCTCGATCTTCATCGCGCCCGTGGGGATTCTCTACCTGTGGTTCCGATCGCGGAACGCCGCCGCCTAAAGCCCCAGTTCGGCCCGCGCCTTCTTCGTCAGCTTGGCGGCGATCAGGGCGTGGGCCGACTTCAGGTGATCGGCCAGTTCATCATCCGGCCAATCGCCCGGACCGGCCAGATGCACCCACTTCGCCCGCGCCAAGTAGGGAGCCGGCGCCGCCCGCCCCTCCTCGGTCAGCACTTCATAGGCGATGTCGGAGACCTTGAACGACAGTCCGCCCTCGGCCCCGATGATGGCGAACATCTTGCCCCCGACCTTATAGGCGTCATGGCCCGGCCCGAACGGGTGATCCATCGTCGCCCCCGGCAAAGCCAGGCAGGCCTTGCCCACGCCCGCGCGATCCATCCTAAGCCCCGACGCCCAAGCCGATCGGGCAGACCACGCCCGTCCCGCCGATGCCGCAATAGCCCGCCGGATTCTTGGCCAGATAGCCCTGGTGATAGCCCTCGGCGAAATAGTAGGGCCCGGCCGGTTCGATCTCGGTCGTAATCGCCCCGCGCCCCGCCGCGCTCAGCGCCGCCTGATAGGCCTCGCGCGAGGCCAGCGCCTCCGCCTGCTGCGCCTCGTTCAACGTATAGATGGCCGAGCGATACTGCGTGCCCTGGTCGTTGCCTTGGCGCATGCCCTGCGTCGGGTCATGGTTCTCCCAGAAGGCCTTCAGCAGGTCGCCGTATGAAATCCGGGCCGGATCAAACACCACCTGCACCACCTCCGTGTGGCCGGTGCGGCCCGAGCAGACCTCCTCATAGGTCGGGTTGGGCGTGATCCCGCCCGCATAGCCCGCCGACGTGACCCACACGCCCGGCAACTGCCAGAACACCCGCTCGACGCCCCAGAAACAGCCCATGCCAAACACAGCCGTCTGCAGTCTCGCCGGATGCGGCCCCTTCAGCGCATGGCCCAGGACGAAGTGGGCCTCATCGGTCGGCAACGCCTCGGCCCGACCGGGCAGAGCCGTCTCAGGCGTGGGCAGTTCAGCATTCTTCTTCAACAACATGGCGCGAACTCCGCGAAAACAGCGTCTTCGCCTATATGGAGGCTTCAAGGGCGCTTGCCCATGGGGGCGTCATGCTCTAATCAGCCCCTCCCGTCGGTCCGCTCCCGACGGCTCCGCCCCGGACGCATCCGGGCTCAGGTGGAATGGACAGGTGGCCGAGTGGTTGAAGGCGCACGCCTGGAACGCGTGTATAGGGGCAACTCTATCGAGGGTTCGAATCCCTCTCTGTCCGCCACACCATCGCCATTTCTCTCATTTTCAGTCCGCTACCATTCGATTTGGCTGACTTCCCAGTCTGGTTGACCAAAGCTTGTGCGTGTTGCATGTCGCCAATCATAGCGAAAGCGTCTTGCGTCAGCAGCCGCTGATCCCCCGCCTGCGCACCTCATCCTTTCGAACCTCGGTGAGAACGCCCCCGCCTTCTCGGCTGGAAACGCCTCATCATCGCGGACGCGCCCATCGACAAGAACAGCCGCCGCCGCCCTCCGGAGGGACATGCGCGTGACCATGTTGCGGGCAAGCCTCCTCGTTGACATGCGCGCGCCCGCCTGAAAGAACGACGTCACTGCTGGGAAACAAAATCCATGACGAACAGCCCCTTGAGCGCCGACGCCCAGGCGATTATGACCTTCGAGGCCAACAAGAAATCGGCTGGCGTCGCGTATTTGTTGTGGTTCCTCGCCGGCGGCTTCGGCGGGCACCGCTTCTACATCGGCCGCACAGGCTCCGCCGTGACCCAATTGCTCCTGTCGTTTTTCGGCTGGACCACGATTTGGTTTCTAGGTTTTGGGCTGCTTTTCCTCATCCCGCTCGGGATCTGGTTGCTCATCGACCTCTTCACGTTGGGCGGGATGGTAGCTGAGCACAATAACACGCTCATGCAACGCCTGAACTCCAGCCCCGCACCGCGTGCCGCGTCCGTTGATGAACTGGCCAAGTACGCAGAGCTGCGTGACAGCGGCGCCATTTCCGGCGATGAGTATGAAGTTCAGAAGCGTCGCCTGCTGGACGTACCGGCCGCCGTGACGCCGTAGGACGTCACATTCGACCAAGCGCCGACGTTACACGGTTCACCGCCCGTTCACGATCAGACGAACGTCCCGCTGGACCGGCGCGCTTCCGGCACGGCTGGCCAGAGTGTCTTTTCTTGCCCGTCAAGATAATGAAACTTAACGCTGATTCACGATGGCGTTTAAGCGCCCGCTAAGGCTGTCTGATCGGCGAGCGTTAAGAGCCCCTCCCTTATGGTCCTGTTGCAATCAGGAGCCCATGAGGACGCCATGACCAAGTTGATGCGATCGCGCCGCCACGCGCTTCTCGCCGCCGTCGCCATCGCCGTGACGGCTTTCGCTTCGCCGCAGATCGCTTCGGCCGGCCCCAAGGCTGGCGGTTCCTATCAACTGCGCGCGGTCGTACCGGTCGCGTGCTGGGTGAGGCCCGACGCGACCGTCGTGGCGGAAACCGGTCGGACAGGTTCGGTGATCGAAGCCTGCAACAGCCCCGGAGGCTTCACCGTCTCAGCGGCCTACCGACCGCTCAAACAGACGGAGAAGGCGCGCATGACCTATGGCGAACGGTCATTAAACCTGACCAAGAGCGGCAACCTGGAGCTGCGTCGCTCCAACATGGCCGCTATCCGCACCATCGCCTACCGTTTCGACGACGTACAACTGGAAGAGCCGCTGGTCCTCGCCTTGACGATCCAGCCAATCTGATCCGAACGCTCAACCCCAGCCCCCCGCCGATACGTCGGCGGGGGGTTTTGTTTGCCTGCCTGCGGATCACCCTTGGGCGCTGCACGGGCTTGAAAATTTACAATCCCCTCTTTCGATTTTACATAATGACGTCGTTCGCTGATCGATATAATGTCGAGGGAAGCGAGATGGGGTCTGCGGACGCCAGATTGTCGACGGAGGGTACGGGGTGGGCCTGAAGGGAACGGCAGAGGCGCGTCGATTCTATGAAATTGAATCGGTCAATGAAGCCGCCTGCTCTGAAGCCTGGAGCAGAAGCTGCAGCCGCGCTGCGATGATCATTACGCCCAGCCTCCACCTTCTGTGGAGCAATGACGAAGGGCGGCGGCTTCTGGACATCGACCGAGATCTTGGAGAGGTCGGCGGGCGGCTGAGCTTCGCACAACGCACCGGCTTGTTCGCCTTCGCCGCCTTTCTCGAGAATCTGGGTGACGAGCCTAGAGCCTGGGTTCTGGCGCGACGTGACGGCGGCGGAGACTGCCTGATCATCCGGGCTGTGCGGATCGCGCTCGGTAAAGCCGACGCAGTCATCCTGGCTTTCAGCGACACCGCAGGATCACGCCGCCTATGGGCCGATTTCGGCCCCGCGCTCGACCTCACCTCGGCGGAGACGACCCTGCTGAAACGTCTGGTCGACGGCGCTACAGTGACGGAAGCCGCACACGACCTCGGCGTGACCCTGGAAACCGCCCGCACGCACGTCAAACGCGCCTACGCCAAACTGGGGGTCAGCAGCCGCGAAGAGATGTTCGCCAAGATATCGCCCTTCCGACTGTCCTGATCCGTCAATGATGATCAGGCTGCAGGACACGGCGGCGGTGGGTCACGCACGATACGTACAACCTCATCCGAACGTTCATGGCCCACGCGCATCGTGGTCGTACGACTGACTTCAGAAACCCATCCATCCGTCACGTAAAGGGTCGCGCGCGTATCCCGCTTCATGCTGTCCGCCGCACCGGCAGAGCCCGGCCCTTCCGCACTGAGCGATCGCGTGAGCAGAAGCCCGCATCCGTCAACGGATCGGGAAACCGATTGCACCCCTGATCTGGAGGTTTCGCCCGCGCTCTGAACCGGCTGCTCGAAACGCCCTTCGGTCAAGGGCTGGCGCGGCTGCATCTCCGCCAGGAGGGCCACATCGCTCAACAGTTGGGAAAGCCGAACCTCTGACGACAACGTGTCGAGCCCCGCCACCAAGACGTCCCGCTCACCCTTCGTCAGTCCGAGGGAACCAAGCCGAGCGGCGTAGGCGTCTCGTACGGCCGGCCAATCCTCGAACGCAATCGGCCGCCCAGCGCTATCCGCAGAGATAACCACGTCCACCCCGATCCAGGCTTTGAGAAGACGCTCCAGATCGGGAGCGCTGCTGTCAGTCAATGAGGCCTCCAACAGCCTGAACCGGAGCGTCACTCCCTCCGTTGAAGCCGCCATGGTCTCGAGCTCGAATTTCTGGCGGTTGACCTGACGCGCGTCGCCGCCCGCCCCGGATGAAGAGAGTTCGGTCTCGCTGACGAAGACGCGTCGATCACCGACAGCGTCCGCTCGATGTTGAACCTCAAGGACAGCCGCAGGAGCAGCATCAGGCGTAGCGGCGTCCTGCTCACCGACAAGCGCCAGAGCGTAAATGGCCGCCAAAAGGGTTTTCATGCCGGGCTCCGTCAACGAATTCGACAAGGGGGAAGGCCGCCCCAATTCGCTTACGCGGCGAATTTCATCGAATAATCATGAAATTAACTATTTTTTCTTCGAGCGCGTACCCCAAATGGGGGACGATTAACAAAAGCCTAACGTGCTCCTTAGCCCTCGAACGAGGGAGCGGCGACCGACGCCGGGGAGCAGATGCGAACAGCCTGTATGCTTGCAGTCGCCATGCTGGCCGTCGCGGGTACGACGGCGAAGGCGGACGACGCCGGGCGCAAGTCACTGACGCTCGAAGCCGTCGGGCGGATTTCACCGCGTTGCGATATCGGCGCCCTGGGCGGGGTCGATTTCGGCGACTTGCGACGTAGCGGCCTGGCCGTCGAGACGCGCTTCGGCCTGAGTTGCAACGTCCCGTTCGACATCAATCTGCGCTCCGCCAATGGCGGACTGGCGCATGAAAGCCTGCCCCGCGGACAAGGGCCGTACAGCGGCCTGGCGGCCTATCGCCTCGCCATCAACGTGCCCCTCGAAACCGGACATCCGGGCCGCGGCGGGCGCGGCGGCGCGGCGGCGGGCGATTTCACCAGCCGGCAGTTGCAAGCGGGACAAGTGATCTCAAGCCGTGGCGGCGTCGCCTTCGACGGCGGCAGCCTGAACATCGAGATGATGGAGCCCGAAGGCGCCGGCCTGTTGGCGGGGCGCTACTGGGAAACCGTGGAGATCAGCCTCGTTCCGAGGCTGTAAGGACCGGCGATGGACGCAACGCATATCGAGCGTCGAGCGGATGCCTGGCGCCCCAGAGGGGCTGCTGAGCGGACGGTGCGGAAGCTCGGCGTGTGCGGCGCGGCCAAAGCGGGTGTGACTGGCGCAATCCTGCGCACTTCTTGGAGGAAGACTGAAATGAAAGCCTATCAACTGATCGCCGGCGTCGCTGTGCTGGCCCTCTCCGCGACCGCCGCTTCGGCCGGCAGCTTCAGCCAGAGCGCGGCTCACCTGCCGATCGTCGGCAGCATCAGCGGCTCGGGCCAGGGTTCGGCCATCGCCGGCCAGAGCGCCAACGCCCTGTCGACCTTCTTCGGCGGCGAGGAAGTCGCGTCGTGGATCTCGGCCTCGGGCAGCGTCGCCAACAACATCGGCACCGCCGGCAACGCCACCGCCAGCTTCACCCTGCGCGGCGAGGTCTCGCAAGACTGCTCCTTCTACTCGGGCAACATCAACACCGTCCTGAACTTCGGCCAGATCGGCATCAACACGCTGGACAACGGCGGCGTTGACGACGCGTTCGACATGGCCGGAGCCGCCAACGCCTCGATCGAGACCAACACGGCAGGCTGCAATACCCGCAACGAAGTCCGCATCACCAAGGCCAACGGCATTGCCGGCATGAAGTCCAACTTCGCCGGCGCCTTCGACGGCGCCCAGTTCCAGGCCAACCTGCCGTACAAGGTGGATGCGACCTGGACCGGCGTTCCCGCCGGCGCCGGTTCGGCGACCGCCTCGACGCAAACGCTGACTGTCGACACCACCGAAGCCGGCGACCTGAAGGTCCAAGGCGCCTGGAAGTCGCACTTCAACGTCAACATCAACGTGCCGGTCCCGAACAAGTCGCTGGTCTCGGGCACCTATCAGGACACCCTGACGATCGAACTGGCCGCCATCTAAAAACGGCCCAGTGACGAGAAGAAGCCCGCCCGGCCCTGTCGGGCGGGCTTCAAGCATCAGTACGCACGTCATTCGCGTATCAGTGGCACGAATTCTGCATGACGTCGGTACACGAATGCGCAGGCCGTGGGGGAGAATAAATATGGGACTAGGGCTGAAATATCGGACCGCGATGCGCGCCGACCAACCAAAGAAAAGATCCCGTATCGGGTTAATTCTGGCCGCTACCCTGTTCCTGGGAATCACCGCCACCGCCGTCGAAGCGATGCGCGTATCGCCCATGGTCGCGGAAATTTCTTCGCGCGGCGCCGGCTCCTCCGCCCGGATCGAGGTGCAGAACCTCGCCGCCAAAGCGCTGCCCTATGAAACGCGCATCACGCGCATCTCCTTCGACGAGGACGGCAAGCTTGTCGAAACGCCCGCGGATGAGGACTTCCTGGTCTTCCCGCCGCAAGGCGTCGTGCCTGTACGCGGCCGCCAGGTGATCCGGGTCCAGTGGGTCGGAGACCCCGACATCGACGTATCGCGCGCCTATTACGTCGGCATTCGCCAGCTTCCCGTCGAATTGGAAGAGGGCGCCAGCGGCGACCTCGCCGCCCAGGTTCAGGTCGTCTATCATATGAAGTCGCTCGTCACCGTAGCCCCTCCGGGCGCAACGGCGGACGTGTCTGTGGTCAGCGCTCGCGCGATTGAAATAGACGCCGCCCCAGCCGCCCCAGTGATTGATGAAAGCCTCGGCGGGACCGGTGAGGCTACGCCTACGCAGACCGCCGACAAGGTTCCCGGCGTCGAGGTCCGCGTGCGCAACGCCGGCCGCCGCTACGCCCTGATGAGCGGCGCCACATGGTGGGTCGAGGGAAGCGGCCCGGACGGAACCCGCACGGAAATCCGACTGGACGCCTCCACCGTCAATGAGGCGGTGGGCGCCGGCTATCTTGAACCTCTGAAAGGCGACCGGACCTTCTATCTGCCCACCAGCGTCGCCTTCTCGCCTGACGCGCCGATCAAGGTGCGCTTCAGCCAATGAAGCCCCGCATGGTCCCCACGGCGATTCTGGCATCCGTGCTGGCGTCAAACGGCGCGGCCCCCGCCAGAGCGGCTCCGCTCCCAGAGGACGCGCCCATCATCACGGCCCCTCCCTTGCTCCAGGATTCGCCTCAGGAAAGCGTCGCAACCGGCGCCGCGCTTCAGGCTCCGGATCAAGCAGACGTTCAGACAGCGTCCACGGGTCAGACCGACGCAGCGCCTGCGGCCGCCGTTCGGCCGAACATCAACCCCTACAACCGCGACATCACCCTGACCGCGCCTCTGACCTTCAATCGGCGGCCGCTGGGGGAGGTGCCGGTAACGCTAACGCGCGACGACCGTTTCATCGTCGATTCAGCGGGCTTTCTTGAACTGATCGCTCCCCTGCTAACCGATGAGGCCGCTGCGGCGCTCACGATGAAGCTGGCCGGTCAGCAGGGTTTCGAAGGCGACGAATTGGCAGATCAGGGCGTTTCGCTCGAATACGATCCGACGGCCCTGTCTCTGCTGGTAGTGCGCATCGCCCCCAACCTGCGCCGCCTGGAAGTCTTGTTCGAACGCGGCGGCCCCGAAGAAGCAGGCGCGTCTCCCCTTCCCTTCTCGGCCTTTCTGAACGCGGCTGCGTCCTGGAGCTATCGTCACGCAACCAGCGAAGCTCCCGCGCCGAATGTTTATCTAAACGGGGCCGGCCGCTGGCGGGGCCTGGTTCTGGAAGCCGAAGTTCAGGGACGCGAAACGCTAGGATCCGGCGACTATGAATGGCTGAGGCGCTACGCCCGTTTTGTCTATGATCAACCGCAGGAATACAGGCGCTGGACCGTCGGCGACCTCAACCCCGAGTTCCGCGGATTGCAGGGGTATGCCGATGTCGGCGGCGTCGGGGTGACGCGCCAAAGACGGCGTTTCGATCCTTATCGTCCGAACGTGTTCCGTCAGGATCGCCAACTGCTGCTGCAGAGCGAATCCACCGTCCGTATCCTGCGCAATGGCGCCCTAGTGCGCGAACTGCGCCTGGATCCTGGCCAGTACGACCTCTCCAACCTGCCGGTACAGACAGGCAGCAACGACCTGGAAGTCGTAGTGGTGGACGGATCCGGCGCATCACAGTCCTATCGCTACAGCGCCTATATCGACTCGATCGACCTCGACCCCGGCGAATATGAGTATGGTGGTTACTTCGGTGTCGTCGGGCGGCCCAGCTTCGGCCAGCCGGATTATTCGGATGGCGACCTCGCGTTCACCGGCTACTGGCGCAAAGCCTTCATCGACAGGCCCGCATTAGGCGTCGGGTTTCAGGCCAGCGAACGGGTCCAGATGGCCAACGCCCAGACCCAATTCATCCTGCGCAACGGGTCGCGCCTGAACCTTCAGGCCGGCGCCAGCAACAGCAACACGGCCGGCAGCGGCTACGCCCTGGTCGCAGCCTACGACTTCTACATCGACCGCCCCACGACCTCGGACTTCTTCACGCTCCAGTTCGAACATGTGTCGGAAGGCTTTGCGACGCTTTCGGACCCGGACGCGTCCAACCCAATCGCCTGGCAGGCCTATGGCCAGTATTCTCGCGTCTTCTCCGATCGTCTCTACGGCAGCGTGGGCTTGGCCTACAACAAATCGCGAGACAACGCCGGACTGGGGGATTCCTTCCGCTCGGACCTGACGGCCAACTACGCCATCAATCGCCAGTGGAGCGCCCAGGCGGGCGTGAACTACCTCAAATACGAGGACACGCCCGGCGGCCGCCGCGACCGCGACGGCTGGGGCTTTACCTTCGCCCTGACCTGGCGGCCGTCCAGCGACGTGCGCGCTGACGCGCGTTACGATTCCAACCTGAACAGCGCCAGCGCCTCCTTCTACAAGATCCCCGAAAATCTGGCGGGTTCGATCGGTTATTCCGCTATCGCCACCTACGACGACGGCCCCGCCAGTTTGACGGGCGGCGTCGACTATGTCGGCAACCGCTTCAACGCTTCGGTCTCGCACGCGGGATACGGCCAGGACTTCGGCTCCATCAGCGACCAGCAGGTCACGACGGCCAGCGTCTCGACCGCCATCGCCTTCGCGGGAGGCAAGGCCGCCATTGGCCGGCGCGTCGCCGACAGCTTCGCCATCCTGTACGGCCACCCCAGCCTGGAAGGCCGTCCGGTCATCGCCGGCGAAGTCCTGCGCGACGGCCGCTATTCAGCGGCCAGCGGCCCCCTTGGCCCCGTGCTCTATCCCTACCTGGGATCATACGTGAACGATTCCGTCTATTACGACGTCATCGACGTACCGGCCGGCTACGATATCGGCGAGGGTGTCCGGCGGGTGCGGCCGGCCTATCGCAGCGGCTACGCCTTCGAGATCGGTTCGGACGCCTTCGTCAGCGCCGTGGGCTCCGTCACCGGGCGCGGAGCCGCGGGCCCGGCGCCGTTGTCGCTGATCGGCGGGCGCGTGATCGCCCTGGACGAACCCGACGCCCCTTCCCAGCCCTTCTTCACCAACAGCGTCGGCCGCTTCGCCGTCCAGGGGCTGAAACCGGGCGGGCGCTATCGCGTCGAACTGTTCACCGACCCCAGGGGCGGCTTCGACTTCACCGTCCCGGCCGACAACGACGGCCTCTACAATCTGCGTGTCATCCACGTCGACATCGCTGCGCCTGAAGGAGATTGAGCATGAGCGTTCTTCAAAAACGTGCGTCGTCCGCCTTCGCCGGCATGGCGCTGATCGCGTCGCTCGCGGCGGCCGGAGCCGCCTCGGCGCAGGCGTCGCGCCCGGCCCCCGGTTGCCAGGTGAAGATCGAGCCTCAGCAGGCGCGATGGGAGATCCGCGGCTACGACCCCTATGGCGACGATGCGGCCTTCGCCACCTTCGACATCGCCTGGTCAAACGACGGTGCAGCCGCCTGTGAGGGCGAGGTGGAAGTCAACACTGTGGGACAGCCGTTCGGTTTGCGGCCGACCACAGGACCGAGCGGCCGCTGGTCCACCCTGCCCTACAGCCTGACGGACGAGTATTCCGCGGCGAACCTGACGCCGGTAGCCGGCCGATCCCAAGCCCGTTCAAGCGGAGCGGCCTTGGCGCTTCAGCCGGGCGCGCGCGTCACGCGCCGCTATCGTCTTGAAGTCGATGTCGATCAACTCAGCCAGGACGGCCTGTTCGAACAGCCGGTGCAATTCGCCTTCCGCGCCAAGGACAATCGCATTTCAGCGGAGAAGCTGCTGGTGCTTGCGCTCAACGTCCAGCCGTCGGCCGTCATGGGCCTGCGCGGCGCATTCACCCGCACGGACGGCGGCGGCCGGATCGAACTGGGCGAACTGGCCGAAGGCGGGACCAATCTGCCGCTGCAGGTGTGGGTCAAGAGCACCGGCGGCTATCGCGTCGCGGTGTCGTCGCGCAACAAGGGCCGCTTAGTGCTGGCCGAGGACTCGTCCTGGTGGGTGCCCTACCGCCTGAGCCTGGGCAGCCGCTCCATCAACCTGGGCACGGGTGGTCAGGTAGAGAGCCGCAAGGGCACCGGCCTGGGCGAAGACGCATATGATCTACAACTGCAGGTGGGTGAGACGGCGCGGCGTCGGGCCGGTCTCTATTCCGACCTGATCGAACTGACCGTGGCGCCGATCTGAGCCGCAGGCGCTTTTCGCCAGGTTTTCGGTTAAGGGGCGGGCATGAGTCTTCCCCTTCTTCCCGACCGGACCTGTGGCGGCTGCGTCGAGTGCTGTCGCGTGATCCCGCTGGACCTGCCTGAACTGGCCAAGCCGACGGGAGAGCTGTGCGGCTATTGCGTCGATGGGGCCGGGTGCTCGGTGCACGAAATCCGGCCGCAGACCTGCCGCGTGTGGTTCTGCCTGTGGCGCGCGGTCGAACTATCGGACAACTGGCGCCCGGACCGCAGCGGCGTGATCGTGCGGCCCGACGGGGTCGAGGACGGGGTGATCACCCTCTATGTCCTGCGCCGCTCGGACTTCCTGGCGGGGATGGAGTTCTTCGTCACTGTGGCGGGCTGGATCGCCGAGGGTATCGAGGTGGCCTTGAGCGTCCCCGGCCCGGTTGGAACCTATCCCGCGCGCGCCCTCGTCACCGACTGGTTGCGCCCGGCGATCGAGGACGGCGATCCCGAAGACTTCCTGGCCCGCGTCCTGGCCTCGCTGGAGCGGCTGGCGCAGCACGACTTCCAGCCGGACGGGATCACCGCCCGCTATGCGGTGGCCTGATCCTTCTCCCCTTGAGGGAGAGGGGGCTCAAGCAGCCGAAGGCGGTAGCACTCTCAGAGCCTTCTCCCCTTGTGGGAGAAGGTGGACGGCGAAGCCGGACGGATGAGGGGTGCGAGGAAACAGGTTAGCGGCTTCCGATCAAACGCAGAGCCGACACCCCTCATCCGGCCCTGACGGGCCACCTTCTCCCACAAGGGGAGAAGGACGATTTTTGTGCGCGAACGCCTTCGGCTGCTTGAGCGCGTCAGCCCGCGATCTGGCCGAAGTCGGCGACGCGGTTCATGACGCCGCGCACCTGGACCAGCAGCTTCAGGCGGTTTTCGCGCTCTTCGGCCACGTCGGAGTTGACCATGACGGCGGTGAAGAAGGCGTCCACCGGACCGCGCAGGGCGGCCAGGGCCGTCATGGCGGCGGCGAAGTCCTCGGCCTCCAGCGCCGCGTCGACGGCCGAGGCGGCGGCGGCGGCGGCGAAGGCCAGGGCGGTCTCTTCCGCCGGCTGGTTCGGCAGGCCGGTGGCGACGGCGCCTTCCGGCAGCGGCCCCTTCTTCTCCTCGGCCTTGAGCAGCTGGGCGGCGCGCTTGTAACCCGCCAGCAGGTTCGCCCCGTCGTCCGTCGCCAGGAAGGCGGCCAGCGCCTCCACCCGACGCACGATCCGCACCAGATCGTCGTCGCCCAACGCGAAAACGGCCGCCACGAGATCGTGACGCTGGCCCTTGTCGCGGAGCAGCACGGTCAGGCGGTCGACGAAGAAGGAGAGAAGGTCAGCCAGCTCATTCTCCCGAAGAACCTCGTAACCAAGCTCAGAGAGATCGTCAGCTTGCTCAAATTTCTCGGCAATTTCGCGCATTCGCGAGAAAATTTTACCCGCCTTGTCCGCGGGCATTCCCTTCAGATCTTCGACCTGTTGCCACTTTTGTTCAGCGGCGCGTCTCGCCCCCTCCAAGAGTACACGGGCCGCAGGACGAGCGGTCACATCAACCAAACCGAACCTAGCCCCGTTCTCCAGCACCAGCCGGATCACGCCCAGCGCGGCGCGGCGCAGGGCGTAGGGATCCTTCGAGCCCGTGGGCTTTTCGTCGATGGCGAAGAAGCCGACCAGGGTGTCCAGCTTTTCGGCCATGGCGACGGCGACCGTGACCGGGGCGGTCGGGACGGTGTCGCCCGGTCCCTGCGGCTTGTAGTGGTCGCGGATGGCGTCGGCCACGGCGTCGGGCTGACCGGCCAGACGGGCGTAGTAGCCGCCCATGATCCCCTGCAGTTCCGGGAACTCGCCCACCATGCCCGAGGCCAGGTCGGCCTTGGACAGGCGCGCGGCCTGTTCGGCCTGAGCCGGGTCGGCGCCGACCAGCGGGGCGATCTCGCGCGCCAGCGCCGCGATACGGTCCACCCGCTCGGCCAGCGTGCCCAGCTTGGCGTGGAAGGTGACGTCCTTCAGCTTGGCGTTCCAGGCGTCGAAGCCGACCTTCTGGTCCTCGGTCCAGAAGAACTCGGCGTCGCTGAGGCGGGCCGACAGCACCTTGGCGTTGCCCGCCGCCAGGGCCGCGCCGCCATCGGTCGCCTCGACGTTCGCCACGACGACGAAGTGCGGCGCCAGCCCCTCCTTGCCCGGTTCGCGCACGGCGAAATACTTCTGGTGCACCTTCATCGACAGCTGGACCACTTCCGGCGGCAGGGCCAGGAACTGCGGGTCCATGTCGCCCAGGATCGGCGTCGGCCATTCGGCCAGGCCCGACACCTCGTCCAGCAAGCCGTCGTCATCGACCAGGGCCAGCCCCTTGGCCGCGCAGACGGCCTTGGCGCCTTCGAGGATGCGCAGCTTGCGATCGGCGGCGTCCAGCAGGACGAAGTTGCGCTCCAGCTTGGCGCGATAGTCGGCGAAGTCCTTGACCGCGAACGGCTGGCCCGCGCCCATGAAGCGGTGGCCTTCAGTCACGTCGCCGGATGGGATTCCATCCACTTCAAACGGGATCACCGCCCCGTCGTACAGGGCCAGAATGCGCTTGATCGGCCGCACCCAGCGCAGGGTTCCCGTGCCCCAGCGCATCGACTTGGGCCAGGGGAAATGGCGGATGATGTCGTCGACGCTCTCAGCCACGACCTCGGTGGTCGCGCGGCCCTTGCTGCTGATTTCGGCGAACCAGACGCCGTCGCGTTCGACCAGCTGGTCCTGCGTCAGGCCGGTCTTGCGCAGGAAGCCTTCCAGCGCCTGCGCGGGGGCCGAGGTTTTCGGGCCCTTCAGCTCTTCATTGCGGTCGGGCGTGGCGGCGGGCAGGCCGTCGATCACCAGCGTCAGACGGCGCGGCCCGGCATAGGTCGTCAGCGCGTCCCAGATCAGGCCCGCGGCCTTCAGGCGATCCGACGCCATGCGCTCCAGATCGCGCGCGGCGCCCTGCTGCATGCGAGCGGGGATTTCTTCAGAGAAGATTTCGAGGAGAAGCTGGGGCATCAGTTTTCGTCCCGCACCCATTGATCGCGGGCGCGCCAGAGAGCCCTTCCCCCTTGATGGGGGAAGGGTTGGGATGGGGGTGACAGCACGGTCGCACGGATCGCGTCGACCACGTCCGGCAGGCCGTCCGTCACCTGTTTGGTGGAAAAGCGGACCACGCGAAAGCCTTGGCTTTCAAGCCAGGCGGTGCGTTCGGTGTCATAGGCGACCGCTTGGGGTTCGTCGTGCAGCGGTCCGTCGATTTCCACAATCAGGCGGCTGTCATGATGAGCGAAGTCGGCGATGTAGCGGCCGATCGGCGCCTGGCGACGGATGTTGAGTCTTAAGCGACGCAGTTCGTCCCAAAGGATGCGTTCGGGAAAGGTCATGTCGCGTCGCAGGCGACGGGCGCGGCCGACTGCACCGGTCAGATGGCGGGCGCGCACTGGGCTGGCGGCGTCACCCCCATCCCCGGCCCTTCCCCCATCAAGGGGGAAGGGAGCTTGCGCGTGACCGTCAATCGTCACGCCGTCGCCCGTTCGTGTTCGACTTGAGCGAGGGCGCAGGCTTTGCACAGGTCGCGGATGCGGCCGATGTAGCTCTGGCGTTCAGCGACGGCGATGGCGCCGCGGGCGTCCATCAGGTTGAACAGGTGCGAGGCCTTCAGCACCTGGTCATAGGCGGCCAGCACCAGCGGCTGCCCTTGCGGCCCCTTCATGGTCAGGAAGTGGGCGGCCTCGCGCTCCATGTCCTCGAAGCGGCGCTTCAGCGCGGCGACGTCATAGCCGTGGAAGTTGGCTTCCGACTGCTGGCGCTCGTTCTCCAGGAAGACTTCGCCGTAGGTCAGGCCCTCCTTGTTGAACTTCAGGTCATAGACGTTGTCGACGCCCTGAACATACATGGCCAGACGCTCCAGCCCGTAGGTCAGCTCGCCCGAGACCACGTCGACCTCGATGCCGCCGACGCCCTGGAAATAGGTGAACTGCGTCACCTCCATGCCGTCGCACCAGACCTCCCAGCCCAGGCCCCAGGCGCCGACGGTGGGGTTCTCCCAGTCGTCCTCGACGAAGCGGATGTCGTGCAGGCTGGGGTCGATGCCGATGGCGCGCAAGGAGTTCAGATACAGCTCCTGCAGGTTGTCGGGGTTCGGCTTCAGGATGACCTGATACTGGTAATAGTGCTGCAGCCGGTTAGGGTTCTCGCCGTATCGGCCGTCGCCGGGGCGACGTGACGGCTGGACATAGGCGGCCTTCCACGGCTTCTTGCCCAGCGCCCGCAGCACGGTGGCGGGGTGCAGGGTGCCGGCGCCGACCTCGATGTCATAGGGCTGCAGGATGGCGCAGCCCTGCTCGCTCCAATAGTGGTGCAGGGTCAGGATCAGATCCTGAAACGAGAGAGGTTCAGCAGCGGCCACGGTCGACATTTCGGTCCGATTTCGGGAGGCGCGGACCATAGGGCCGCCACGCTTCGCCAGCAAGGCGAGGCGGTGCAATCCTTCACCCTTCTGCAAGCGCATCTGCGCTAGAAGGCGCCCATGATGCAGCAACGGATCGATCAGATGCGCCGCCGGGCGGCGCGCTATATGGGCGTCAGGCCGGTGACGGTCGCGCCGGCGCGCGGGATTCTCAGCCTCAGCTTCGACGACTTCCCGGCCAGCGCCTGGACCGAGGCGGGGCCGATCCTGGCTGAACACGGCGTTCGGGCGAGCTATTACGTCGCGGGCGGCCTGTGCGGCGGCGAGAACATCGGCAAGGCCCAGTTCGAGGTCGAACACCTGCAGGCCGCGCATGAGGCCGGGCATGAAGTCGGCTGCCACACCTTCGACCACGTCAGCGCCCTGCGCCTGAGCCCCGCCGACCTGACGGGCCAGTTGGCACGCAACGCCGAGTGGGTCGCCGAACGACTGGATGGCCACGTCATGACCACCTTCGCCTGGCCCTTCGGCGACGTGGCTCTAGGCGCCAAGGCGGTGATCGACGAGCGCTTCCTGCTGGGTCGCGGCGTGCGCGACGGGGTCAACGCCGGACGCGCCGACCGGGCCAACCTTCAGGCCATCGGCCTGGAGTCCCGCCGCCTGCCCCACTACGACCTGGAGGCCCTGGTCGCCCGCGCGGCCGAGGCGCCCGGCTGGCTGATCGCCTATGGCCATGACGTCGAGAGCGATCCCACCCCCTACGGCTGCACGCCCGAGGATCTGGACCGCCTGATCCGCCTGGCCAAGGCGGCGGGGTTGGAGATCCTGCCGGTCGGCGAGGCGTGGGAGCGATTGAGCGGCGACCTTTAAATCCCGCCCAAAGAAAACGCCGCCGCCCGCTGAGGGCGACGGCGTCTGTCCGTCAGGATCGCCGGGGCCGAAGCCCCGACGCCCGCCTTATCAGAACCGGAAGCTGACGCGGCCGGTCAGGCGGTGGTCCTTGTAGTCGTCGTTGAAGACGCCCGAGTAGCCGACCTCGATATTGGTCGACTTGGACGCCTCGATGTTGAAGCCCAGGCCCGCCTGCAGCGCGCCCGAGTTCAGATCGGCGCCTTCGACGCGGAACACCGGACCGTCCGAGAAGGCCGCGTTGAACACGGGGCCGTCGCCGCTCAGGTCTTCGGTCCAGGCCAGGTGGCCGATCGCCGACAGCGCCGGACGGCCGTTGCCGCCCGCCAGATGCGTCTCAGAGCGCAGACCCGCCGTCAGCAGGTCCGAGGTCTGGGAGACGTCGCCCGACAGGGCCGCGTCGCCGCCGCGCTCGACCACGTCCGCATCATATTCGACGCGGGTGTAGTTCAGATACGGCTCCAGCACGGTCGAGGCCATGACCGACTTGCGCCACGACACTTCGCCGTAGGCCTGCCAGGCTTCGCCGTCATAGCGGCCGGTCAGTTGCTCGTTGAAGCGGTTCAGCGAGGCCGAACGGTCGGTGCGGGTGCGCGAATCCATCCAGGTGCCGCCCAGGCGGAAGTCGAAGCCGCCCAGCGTCGCGGCGCCGTAGACGCCGATGTGCTGGGTCTTGACCTCGCCCGTCGAACGCAGACGGTTGGCGCGGATTTCCGACTGGCTCTCACCGACGGCGACGCCGATGTGAGCGCGGCCGTTCAGCGTCTTCTCGACGCCGGCTAGATAGCCGGTGGCCTCGCTGCGGAAGCCGGCCAGTTCGCCGTTGTCCTGACGTCCGCTGCCGAAGACGCCCGAGGCCCAGACGGCGACGCCGCGACCGTCGGTCGCCTCGGTCGTGCCGTTACGGCCGCGCGTCAGCATGGCGTCTCGGATGAAGCGCGAGTCGCCCGAAGCGACGCCCGCCAGGGTGGCGTGAACCTCGCCCGTCAGGCTGTTCAGAGCCGCGCGGACGTTGTCGGCGCTGCCGTCCAGGATGGCGTCTTCCAGAGCCGTGTTGCGGCCGGCCGGCGGATTGGTCATGGCCGAAGCGGTCATGACGTCCAGGGCCCCGCCCAGCGCCCTCTGGTTCGGGGTGGCGCCGACCGAGGCGATGGTGACGTCGTTGCGCGCCAGCGTCAGATGCACGGTGTTGGCGCTGTAAGTCAGCATCGGCGTCAGGAAGGCCAGATCGCTCTTGGCGCCCGTGAAGGTTCCGGTGACGCCGCCCGCCGACTGCAGGATGTTCATGCGGGTACGCAGATTCCAGTTGCCCTGGTCGGCCTTCACGATGACCTCGCCGCCTTCCAGCGTGGTCTTGCCTTCCACCGCCAGACGCGAGTGCGCCGCGCCGTTCACGTTCGAGCGGATCCACAGATAGGAACCGGCCTTGAATACGGCGTCGTCGGCGACCGTCAGCGTACCGAACAGATTGCCCGAGCCGCCCGGCGCCAGAACGCCGCCCTTCTCGACGGTCAGACCGGCCAGACGACCAACGCCGCCCAGCATGCCCAACTCGGCCACGGTCGAGGCCGAGTTGATCAGGCTGCCGTTGACGGTCAGCAGGCCGCCCTCGACGCGGGTGACGCCGCTGTAGTCGTTGGCGCCCGTCAGGATCAGCTCGCCGCCGCCCTTCTTGACGATGCCGCCGATGTCGTCGGGATAGGAGGCCAGAACCTCGGCCGAATAACGATCACGGGCGTCGCCGATGTCGTTGCTCCACACGTCCACCGTGCCGACGCGGACATCAACGTC
The DNA here is from genome assembly GCF_057655995.1 of Brevundimonas sp. Soil_N_31. NCBI lineage: Bacteria > Pseudomonadati > Pseudomonadota > Alphaproteobacteria > Caulobacterales > Caulobacteraceae > Brevundimonas > Brevundimonas sp. Soil_N_31. The sequence continues at coordinate 219,356 of NZ_JBDGLE010000004.1, read as the reverse complement.
GCGGACGTCGCGCAGGGCCGTCGGGCCTTGCAGCGCGACCTGCATCTGAGGCGCGCCCCAGCCCGACTTCAGGTCCACGCCCAGCGTGTCCAGGTCCAGCGAGCTGGACACCAGGATGTCGCCGATCAGGGCCGTGTCGTATTCGGGGAAGTGCTCCATCAGCAGGGCCGCGAAGCCCGAGATGTTCGGCGCCGCCATCGAGGTGCCCGTATAGGCCTCATAGCCCGGCCCCGTGTAGGTGATCAGCGTCTCCAGGCGCTGCATCAGCAGGGCGTTAGCCTGGGTCAGCACGTCGGACGAGAAGTCCGGCGTCAGAAGGGCCATGTTGTTGGTCGAGGTCAGCAGACCCGCGAGCTGAGCGGTGAAGCCGTTCGGATCGCCCAGACGACCGCCGGAGATCAGGGTGATGGCGACGGCCTCTTCGGCCACGCGACGACGCGCGGCGGCCTCGTCGAACGGGCGCCCGGCGGCGGCGGCGGCGCGCTTGTTCGTCAGATAGGTGTTCAGCTCGCCCAGGAAGCGGTTCACCGAAGCGGTCTGCAGCGCCGCAACGCTCGTCGCCGTATAAAGCGGGCGATAGTCCGCCGGACGGTAGATTGCAGCGATGGCGTTCAGGCTGAAGTCATAACCCGGCACCGACGAAACGATCTGATGGCCCGGTCCTGCAACGCACCAGGTCGCGGTCTGGCCGCAGAAGCTGGTCGAGGCGCTGGGCGTCAGGTCGCTTGTGTAGTTGGCGACGGACAGCCAGTTGGAGCGCAGACGCGGATCGAACATGGGCGCGGCGGCGTCGATGCCGGCGTGAGCCCCGTAGCCGTTACCCGCCGAGAAGACGACCAGGACGTCGTTGTCGAGCACCGGCTTGTAGAAGTCGCCGTAGTTGCTGCGGGGGCCGAAGGCCTGGCGCACCACCGCCTCGGACGCATTGTAGGGCAGGCTGTTGCTCGAACCCCAGCTGTTGTTGATGATCCGCACCTCGCCCGTGGCGGCCAGATCAACGATGTTGGTCTGGGCCGTGCTGACGATATCGCCGTTGATGAAGACGTCGCGGTACCAGAGGAAGTCGCCGGCGGCGAAATTGGTCGTGGCCGAATAGATGTTGGCGCCGAAGGCGTTGCCGAACATGGCCTCGCCTTCGATGCGGGCGCCGCCGATGGTGCCGGCGACGTGGGTGCCGTGGCCTTCCCAGCGACGACGCGGGTTGATGCGGCCGTCGTTGCCGTAGTCGTCCGAAACGACCGTGTGCAGACCCTTGATCTTGCCGGCGCCGCCGAACAGCGGGTGGTCCATGTAGACGCCCGCGTCATTGACGCCGACCGTCAGGCCCTTGCCCGTCAGACCCAGGGCGTAGGCGTGCTCCAGACCCAGATAGGCCTTGGAATAGTCGATCGAGAACTGCGCGTCTTCACGCCAGGAGGCCAGCGCCGCCTGATAATCGGCGGTGCGCGAGCCGTCCGCCATATAGAAACCGCCCGCCGGGGGCGTGACCGGCGCCTAGGCGGAGGCGTCGCTGGCCCAGACAAGGGCCGATCCGGCGACTGCAACAAGAAGGCCGGCCTTGAACGCGTTGATCATGGTTCCCCGCAATGGTGACTGCACAAAAAGGCGCGTCCGTCCCGATAGTCCCCTGACCGTCGATTCACGGCGCTCCCTCCATCTGCATTTGAGCCGGAAAGTTCCGACTATTGTCAATCATGGAACGGAGTTTCTTCTTCACAATAAGGATTTTACGATACGGCAACGCTTCAGTTGCTCGAAATTAGAATTTTTCTCCAAGCCCCGCTTTTTCGAGCGCGGCCGGGCGCCGGGCACGAGATTTCGTCCCCCGGCTCAGCCGAGAAATCCGGACACGGTGCGCCAAGATGTCGCACCTTATGGGTGGGAGGTTTGCAGCCGCCCTGCCCTCAGATGAGGCCCTGCTGCGACGCCCAGCGAATCAGCGGCCTGCGCGGCCAGCACAGCAGCCAGGAGCAGGCGCTGTATTCGCCCTTCTCGATCATGGCGCGGCGCGTGGGCGACGAGGCGGAGGCGCGCTCGTCGTGGATATCGCCGCCGCCCTGATGGATCATGAAGGCGCCGTTGTTCACTGGCGTGGTGCGCAGATAGGTCAGGCGCGGGCTGATGGCCTCCAGCGGCGGATCGAAAAACCAGCTGGAGCCGATGACGCCCGCCAGTTCCGGCCGCGTCTTCAACAGGGCGGCGGCGGCGGCCCAGTTGCGCTCCCAGCCCGCTTCGTTGAAATCCGACAAGTCGCGCGCCTCGGTGTGCGTCTCAAGCCAGGGCCGCCAGCCGCCCGTCTGGACCCAGGCGATCAGGGGGCCGGGGCCGCGCCCGCCCAACATGTGCCGCACGACCAGCCCCGGCCCAACGGGCGAGGACAGGTCCAGCATCTGCGTGTTGCTGCCCGGCACGCTGAGCGCCAGGGACACCCGCACGTCCTTGGCCCAGAAGTCGGGATCATAGGGGTCCGTCCTGCTATCCAGATAGGCTGCCAGCCGCTCCACATAGGTCGGATAGCCCGCCAGAACGGCCTGCGGCAGGTTCTCGGCGGCGATGCGGCCGGGCAGCTCCAGCCCCCAGGCGGCGATCAGGCCGCGCCTCTGGTCGTCGTTCGCGCCCTCGCCCAGCAGGCCGTCCACGGTGCGGGCGGCCAGTTCGAAGTCCCAGTGCGGGGCGACCTCGGCGGCGGCGCGGGCGGCGGCGTCCTTGATCTCTTCGACGCGAGCGCGATCGGCAGGCGAAAGACGCGACAGGACGCGTTCAAAGGCGGCGGTCTGTTCGGGCGAGAGCTGGGTCATGGCCGCCAGCTTGGCCGCAGGGGCTGTAAATCCGGTTAAATAACCGCACGCGGTTCGATATCCGGCGCGCCCAGCACCACCGGCCGCGACCACCAGCCCGGCTGGTCCAGGGCGAAGGCCGCCTCGATCGCCGCCGCCCGGTCGTCAAACAGGCCGAAGACCGTCGCGCCCGACCCCGACATCCGCGTCAGCCGACAGCCCGGCGCGGCGCGCATGGCGCTCAGCGCCTCTTCGATGCCCGGCGTGACCGCCAGGGCGGGCGCCTCCAGATCGTTCCGCTGGGCCGACAGCCAGTCGATCACGGAGGCGACGGACCAGTCGATGGGCCCCGACGGCCGATCCGCATCCCCGGCGGGCGCGGCGTCATAGGCGCGATAGACCGCCCCCGTCGGCGACGGCAGGCCGGGGTTCAACAGCACGCCGTGCAGCGTGGGCAGGCGCGGCTCGTCTTCCAGCGCCTCGCCGATCCCCGAAGCCCAGGCCGGGCGCGCCCGCAGGCACATGGGGCCGTCCGCCCCGGCGGCCAGGGCCAGACGCTCCAGCGCGCCTCCCGTCAGATCGAGGCCCAGCAGGCGCGCCGTCAATCGTAGGACCGCCCCTGCGTCCGTCGAACCTCCGCCCAGACCAGCGGCGATGGGCAGGCGCTTTTCCAGAGTCACGGCCACGGGCGGATCGCCGATCCCGGCCGCCTCGCCCAGGGCGCGCAGGGCCTTGAGGATCAGATTGTCGCCCTCCCCGTCCAGACCGGCGGCGAACGGCCCCTCGACCCTCAGCGACAGGGCCTCGGCGCGACGCACCGTCACCCGGTCGCCGACATCGGCGAAGACGGCCAGGCTGACCAGCGGATGATAGCCGTCGGCCCGCACCGGCCCGACATGCAGCAACAGATTGATCTTGGCCGGCGCCAGGCCGCTCAGAACATCGGAAACAGACATGGCGGCGTCAGTCGTCCGAACCCAGGCCGTGATCCCCGGTCGGATTCTGATTCAACCGGTCGCGCAGCTTGGCCTCGACCTCGCCGCGGCGCTTGTCGTCGACCTCCAGCGTCAGGACGCGGTTCCACTGGAAGCCCGCCTCGCGCTGACGGCCCACGGCCCAATAGGCGTCGCCCAGATGGTCGTTGATCTCGGCGTTGGCGGGCTCCTTGTCGACCGCGCCCTCCAGATTGACCACCGCCGCCTCATACTGCCCCTGGCGGTACTGAGCCCAGCCGAGCGAGTCCTGAATGTTGCCGTCCTTGGGATCCGCGGCGTGAGCCCTGGCGATCATGGCCGCCCCCTCGGCGACGCGCGTCCCGGTATCGACCCACAGATAACCGAGGTAGTTCAGCAAGGTCGGATTGTCGGGCTGCATCTGCAGGGCGGCCCACAGCTCGGCTTCGGCCTGCGCGTCCTGATCCAGGGCCTCATAGGCGGCGCCGCGCAGGAAGTGGGTCTCATAGCCCTGATCCGCCGTATTCAGCAGCGGACCGTTCAGGAGCTCCAAAGCCTCCTCCCGCCGCTCCATCTGCAGCAGCTGGCTGGCCAGCATATAGGCCACCGTGGCTTCGTCAGGTCGCACCGAAGCCGCCCGGCGGAGTTCGACCAAGGCTTCGTCGTCAAGGCCGGTCTTGGACAGGCTGATCGCCATCTGCACGCGCGCGGCGGCGTAGATCGCAGGCGAGGCCTCGCTGACGTGAGCCAGGGCGGCGCGGCCGGCGGGCTCGATCCCGCCCTGGATCAAGGTCTGGCCGATGAGCAACTGGGTATTGTCGCTGGGAGCCAGATTCTGAGCCAGGCGCAGATAGACGGCGCCGAATTCATAGGCGCGCTGGGCGATCATCTGATCCGCAGCGGTGCGCAGGGCCTGAGCCGCCCCCTCGCGGAAGTTCAGCAAGGCCGGCGGACGCGCCTTGGACAGCACCCGTTCGCGTCCTTCCATGACACGGCGGTCGGCGGTACGGGCCGTGACGGCCGCGTCATACTGGACCAAGGCGTCGTCGCGACGGCCTCGCCGCTCCAGGAACTCGCCATAGGACTGGCGGAACAAAGCGCCGGCCAGGGCGTGGCTGGTCAGGTCGCGCCACTCGGCGTCGGCTTCATCATAACGACGACGCTGCTCCAGCAGGCGGGCCCGGTTACCGCGCGCCACCAAGGCGCTGACAGGATCGAATTCCGCCGGCGGCATGGCAAGCGCGCGGTCCCAGTCCCCAGCGGCGGCGGCGATCCAGGCCTGAACATAGAAACCAGCGCGGTCATGCGGCTCGCCCACCGGGGCGACCTTCAACTCAGCATTGGCGCGGCGGGCGTCCCCGCCGGCATAGGTCTGTACCGCCTGCACCAGGCGCCCCGCCTGGACGATGACGGGCGACACCTCGGGATCGGTGGGGGCGATGCGGCCCGCCTCGTCCAGATCGCCGGCCAGAAGCGCGGCGGTAAAGGCCTGTTCGCGCACGCGCGGCTGTTCCGGCGTCAGGGCGTAGACGCGGGCCAGGTAGTCGGCGCCGACTGCGCTCTCGCCGCTGGTCAGGGCGTTACGGCCCGCCAGATAGAGGCCGAAGGCGCTGTTTTTCTCGGCGTCCAGAGGGATCGGCGCCCATTCGGCGGGAATGGGCGTGACCTTGGGTTCCTCGGGCGTTTCCGGCTCGTCGGCGATGATGATGTGCGGAACCGGATCGCCGTTCGGCTCTGCATCCTTTGCATCTGCGTCCTGCACTTCTTCGGCCGGGGATTCCGGCGCGGGCTCGGGGGCCTCCTGCGCCAGGGACGGCGCGGCCAGCGACAGCGCAAGGGCGGAAGCCGCCAGGAACAGAACAGGACGAGAAGAGACGAAACGCATGGCCGGACCCTTCACGCTTTCCCTTTCGCCCGCAAGATCATGTGCGGGAAAAGCCGCACAACACTTCTCCCTCCCCTTCATGGGGAGGGTGGTCGGAGCGAAGCGACGACCGGGTGGGGAGGGCTAGTTGATACAGGACGCGGCGCTTGATTTGCCTCAGCGTCCCCACCCGGCTTCGGCCTGACGGCCTCAGCCACCCTCCCCATGAAGGGGAGGGAGAATCGCTGGCTTACATGTTCGGATAGTTCGGGCCGCCGCCGCCTTCCGGCGTGGTCCAGACAATGTTCTGCGACGGATCCTTGATGTCGCAGGTTTTGCAGTGGACGCAGTTCTGGGCGTTGATGACGAAGCGCGGATCGGCGCGGTTCGCCTCGTCAGCATAGACGACCTCATACACCCCGGCCGGGCAGTAGAGCCGCGCGGGCTCGCCGTACTTCGGCAGGTTGACGCTGATCGGCACGGACGGGTCCAGCAGCTTCAGGTGTGCGGGCTGGTCCTCGGCGTGGTTGGTGTTGGAGATGAAGACGCTCGACAGTTTGTCGAACGACAGCTTCCCGTCCGGCTTGGGATAGGCGATCGGCTTGTGCTGCGAGGCGGGCTCGGTCGAGGCCGCGTCGGTCTTGCCGTGGCGCATGGTGCCGAAGAAGGAGAAGCCGCCCGTCAGGTGGTTGACCCACAGGTCGAACATGCCGACCGCCCCGCCCATCATAGTGCCCAGCTTGGACAGCAGCGGCTTGGCGTTGCGGACGACCTTCAGCTCCTTATAGACCCACGAGCGCAGATAGGCGGCCTGATAGGCGCTCAGCACGTCGCCCTCGCGGCCCTCTATGACGGCGTCATAGGCGGCGTCGGCGGCCAGCATGCCGGTCTTCATGGCGTTGTGGCTGCCCTTGATGCGCGGCACGTTCACAAAGCCCGCCGAACAGCCGATCAGGGCGCCGCCGGGGAAGGCCAGCTTGGGCACCGACTGGAAGCCGCCCTCGGTGATGGCGCGGGCGCCGTAGGAGACGCGGGTGCCGCCCTCCAGATGCTCGGCGATGGCCGGATGGTGCTTGAACTGCTGGAACTCGTCAAACGGCGACAGGAAGGGGTTCTTGTAGTTCAGGTGGACGACGAAGCCGACGGACACATAGCGATCGCCGAAGTGGTACAGGAACGAGCCGCCGCCCGTCTTGTCGTCCAGCGGCCAGCCGGTGGTGTGCTGGACCAGGCCGGGCTGGTGCTTCTCGGCCGGGATCTGCCACAGTTCCTTCAGGCCGATGCCGAACTTCTGGGGATCGGCGGCGTCGCACAGGTTGTGGCGGGCCATGATGGTCTTGGCCAGCGAGCCGCGCACGCCCTCGGCGATGAAGACGTATTTGCCGTGCAGCTCCAGCCCCGGCTGGAACTCGCCGGTCGGCTTGCCCTCGCGGTCGATGCCGAAGACGCCGGCGACGACGCCTTTCACCCGGCCGGTTTCTTCTTCCCAGACGACGTGGCTGGCGGCCATGCCGGGATAGACTTCGACGCCCAGGGCTTCCGCCTGTTCGGCCAGCCAGCGCGCGACATTGCCCAGCGAGGCGATGTAGCAGCCGTCATTGTGCATGAAGGGCGGCATGGCGAACATCGGCAGGGAGGCCTGCCCCTGCGGACCCAGGACCAGGAACTTGTCCTTGGTCACCGGCGTCTCCAGCGGGGCGCCGCGCTCCTTCCAGTCGGGGAACAGCTCGTTCAGCGCCTTGGGGTCGATGACCGCGCCCGACAGGACGTGGCCGCCGATCTCGGCCGATTTCTCGAGCACGGCGACGGAAATCTCTTTTCCGTCCTTCTCGGCCCGCTGTTTCAGACGGATGGCGGCGGACAGGCCGGCGGGGCCGCCGCCGACGATGACGACGTCATATTCCATGACCTCGCGCTCGACGCCCGCCAGGGCCTCGAGCGGCGGCAGGTTGTCGATGACGGCTTCCTGCCATGCGTTCCTGGCGCCGCCTTCGATCATTTCCTCGGCCATGTCCCCTGAATCCTCGTTGTCGTCGTGGTTATCCGCCTTATCGGGAGGTGACGCGGGGGCGGTCAAGGCCTATTGCCTATAGCTTCATGAACGCCCCTTCCCTCGACATGGCTGCCGCAGAGGCCCTGTTCGCCTTCTGGCGCGACGCAGGCGTGGACGCCTGTTTCGAGGCGGAGCCGGTCAACCGCACCGTCTTCGTCGCCCCCGTCGCGGCCAAGGGTCCGGCCACGATCACGCCCCTGCGCGCCCCCGGCGCCGCGCCCGCGCCCGGCGAAGCGGCGGCCGAGGCCCGTCGCCTGGCGGCGGCGGCCACCACCCTTGACGAACTGGCCGAGGCCATCGCCGCCTTCGAGGGCTGCCCCCTGCGCGCCATGGGCGCCCGGCAATCCGTCTTCGCGCGCGGCAATCCGCAAGGGTCGCTGATGATCGTCGGCGAAGGCCCCGGCGCCGAGGAAGACTTGCGCGGCCAGCCCTTCGTCGGCCAGGCGGGCCAGCTGCTGGACCGCATCCTGACGGCGGCGGGCCTGCTGGACGACGCCTTCATCACCAACACCGTCTTCTGGAAGACGCCCGGCAACCGCGCCCCGACGCCCCAGGAACAGGCCGCCTGCGCCCCCTTTGTCGAACGCGCCGCGACCCTGCTGAAACCCAGGGCCGTTCTGCTGGTCGGCGCATCAGCGGCCAAGGCCGTGCTGAAGACCGACGACGGCATCATGCGGATGCGGGGCCAATGGCGCGAATGGCTGCCCGAGGGCGGAATCGCCGCGCCTGTGATCGCCACCCTTCACCCCGCCTTCCTGTTGCGCCAGCCCCAGGCCAAGGGTCTGGTTTGGAAGGATATTCTCGATTTGTCCGTTCGCCTGCGAAGCGAAGTGGTTGAGCCGGGCGCCTGATTCAGGCATCCTGCCCCCTTGGAGACCAGTCCGCAGAGCGTCGTAGAATCCCGAATCGAGACGGGGCCGACGCCGACGAAGGGGGCCGCCGCGTCATGTATTCTTTCCGCCGGACGCGTCGTGCGTCTCTGTTCGCCTTCGCGCTTTGCGCCCTTGCTGCGACCGCAGCCCAGGCTGAAGATGTCGATACCTCCCGACCCTATGTCGCCGCTGGCGCAGACTCTGGCGCGGACGCCTCGCCTTCGCCCACGGCGCTGAGCAGCGAGGATCGGCTCAGCTACACCACCGCCTTCGACGCCCTGCGGCGCGGCGACCTGGAGCTGGCCCGCAACTCGGCGCGTCAGGCCAAGGACCGCGTCCTGCTGGGTCAGGTCGAGTTCGAGCGCCTGTTCCACCCCAGCCACGTCGCCACCTATGACGAACTCGCGGCCTGGCTCGAGACCTATTCCGACCTGCCGATGGCCGAGCGGGTCTATACCCTGGCGATGCGGCGCCTGCCCGACGGCGCGGCCGAGCCCAAGCGCCCCGGCGGCCTGCTGACCCGCACCTGGGCCAGCCTGACCAGCTCTGGCTCAGGCTCTGGCGACGGCGGCGTCAACGACCCGGCCAAGGCCGCGCGCGTGGCCCTGAACAACGACGACCTGCCCGGCGCCTACGCCACGGGCCAGCAGATCGGCGACTGGTGGACGGCGGGTCTGGCCGCCTGGCGCATGGAGCAGCACGCCGACGCCTTCCAGGCCTTCGAGCACGTCGCCCAGGATCCGACCGAGGATCCGTGGGTGCGCTCGGGCGGCGCCTTCTGGGCGGCGCGGGCGGCGGGCCAGTCGGGCCGCCAGGATCGCGTGACCGAATACCTGCGCCAGGCCGCGCGCTGGCCGGCCACCTTCTACGGCCAGATCGCCCTGCGCCAACTGGGCGAGGAGCCGGTGATCGAGAACCAGGGGCCCCGCCCCTATGAGGCGACGCTGCAACGCGCCTCATTCACCCCCGAGCCGATCGGCGTGGATACGCGCGCGCTCAACGCCTTCATCCGCTCCGACGAGGACGCCCGCCGCACCGTGGCCCTGTATGAGGTCGGCCGCCGCAACGACGCCGAGCAGGCCGCCCGCAACGGCCTGCGCGCCGCCAGCGGCGACAGCGCCGCGCGCCAGATGTGGGTCGGCCTGTATCGCCTGGTCGCGCCCGGCCGCGCGGCCCAGTCCGAGGCCAGCCGCATCGACGCCGTCCGCTATCCGATGCCGGACCTGCAGCCGATGGGCGGCTTCACCATCGAGAGGGCGCTCGTCTACGCCATCGCGCGCAAGGAGACGGACTTCAACGCCAACGCCCGTTCCGGCGCCGGCGCCTATGGCCTGATGCAGGTGATGCCGACCACGGCCGCCCACATGACCGGCGACCAGGGCTATGTCCGCACGCCCCAGCGCCTGCTGGACCCGGCGGTGAACATGAAGCTGGGTCAGGATTATGTGAACCGCCTGTTCCAGATCGAGTCCTTCCAGGGCGACCTGCTGAAGGCGGTGGCCTCGTACAACGCCGGACCGGGTCCGATGCTGGCGGCGATCCGCAAGCTGGGCGCCGACGCCGATCCCCTGCTGCTGATCGAGACCATCGACGTGCCTCAGGCGCGCGAATACGTCGAGAAGGTCGTCGCGGCCTACTGGATCTATCAGCGCATGATGGGCGGGCCGGTGAAGACGCTGGACGCCGTGGCCTCGGGCGCGCGCGCCGTGCCGATCCGCCTGGATTACGTCGCGCCGCCCCCTGCGCCCCTGCAGGTGGCCGAGGCCGTGCTGGGCGGCGGCTCGCGCTGAAGCGCGATAAGACGCCTCAGACCATCAGGGTCAGAAGCGACGTCCACACCAGGGCCATGACCACCGCCGCCAGGACATAGGCGCGCGCCGTGCGCGCCCAGTCGGTGTTCCTGCTGATCGTACGCATGGCTCCGCCCCTCCGAGAACAAGCTGGACTATAAGTCCGCTCTCTTAAACCCGCGTTCTCAGGATCGGTTAATCAACGTTAGATGACAGCGCCGCCGCCTCCCACTCGCGGAAGTGCGGCTGGGCCAGAAGGGCGGCGACATAGGCGGCGGCCGTCCCGTCGTCGCCGTGGGCCGACAGGTCGATCTGGAAATGGCGCACCCGCGCCGCCACGGGCGTGAAGAAGGCGTCGGCGATCGACCAGTCGCCGAACAGCCACGGCCCGCCCGCGCCGAAGCGTTCGCGCATCTGCGACCACAGCACGACCAGACGCGCCAGGTCGCGGTCCAGCCCCGGATCGGACGGCGCCGGGCTGCGCGCATCCCCGGCCATCGGATGATCCGGCCCCATGCCGCACAGGTCGCGCAGGGCGTGGAAGCCGGAGTGCATCTCGGCCGTCGCCGAACGGGCCAGGGCGCGCGCGGTCGGATCGACCGGCCACAGATGCGCCTCGGGATAGCGTTCGGCCGCCCATTCGCTGATGGACAGGGTGTCCCAGATCGTCTCGCCCTCGACCTTCAGCAGCGGCACGAAGCCAGAGGGCGACAGGCGTCGCAGTTCAGCCTTTTCAGCCTCGGAGCGATACCAGACCTCGCGCGTGTCGAAGACGGCGCCTGCGCGCCTCAACACCAGCCACGGCCGCAGGGACCAGGTGGAGAAGAGGCGCGGTCCGACGATCAGTTCCATGGCGAAGCTCCGAGGCTGTCGCCGTGATTAATGGCTGGAGGCGAGCTTCAGCACAACCAGGCCGCTGACGATCAGGACAGCGCCGATGACGCGCATCGGCGTGACGGGCTCGCCCAGGACGGCGATGCCGACCACGAAGGCCCCGACGGCGCCGATGCCGGTCCAGATCACATAGGCGGTGCCCAGCGGCAGGGTCTTCATCGAGATCGACAACAGGCCGAAGCTGATGATCATGAAACCGATGGTGCCGATGGTCGGCCAGGGCTTGGTGAAGCCCTCGGAGGCCTTCATCAGGAAGGCCCAGACGATCTCGAACAGACCGGCGAGAAGAAGGAAAATCCAGGCCATGACGTGCTCCTTGCATGGCATGCCGGGTCGTCCCAGCGTCATGCCCACTGATGGGAGAGGTCGTCCTCTGAGCGCGCCCTATTTGGGACAGGAGCGCGGCAAGTCAAGGTTTCCACACGCCGCGCCGTCGATCCGGTCGCCGGTGATGCCCAAAAGCCTCCATTCCCGCACGGCGAACCTTGACTCATGGCCCCTCGCGCACGACACGACCGGTCCATGATCACGCGCTATTCCCGCCCCGACGCCGTCGCCATCTGGTCGCAAGAGACCAAGTACAAGATCTGGTTCGAGATCGAGGCCCACGCCGCCACCAAGATGGCCGAGCTGGGCGTGATCCCGAAGGAATCGGCCGAGGCCATCTGGGCCAACGGCAAGGACGCGACCTTCGACGCCGACCGCATCGACGAGATCGAGCGCACCACCAAGCACGACGTCATCGCCTTCCTGACCCACGTCGCCGAAATCGTCGGCGAGGAAGCCCGCTTCCTGCACCAGGGCATGACGTCTTCGGACGTGCTGGACACCTGTTTCGCGGTCCAGCTGGCGCGCTCGACCGACCTGCTGCTGGGCGGCGTCGACCGCGTCCTGGCCGCGCTGGAGACCCGCGCCAAGGAACACAAATACACTCCGACCGTCGGCCGTTCGCACGGCATCCACGCCGAGCCGGTCACCTTCGGCCTGAAGCTGGCCGGCTATCACGCCGAGTTCCAGCGCGCCAAGCGCCGCCTGATCACTGCGCGTGAAGAGATCGCCACCTGCGCCATCTCGGGCGCCGTCGGCACCTTCGCCAATGTCGATCCGGCCGTTGAGCAATACGTCGCCGACCAGATGGGTCTGGCCGTCGAGCCGGTCTCGACCCAGGTCATCCCGCGCGATCGCCACGCCGCCTATTTCGCCGCCCTGGGCGTCGTCGCCTCCTCGATCGAGCGTCTGGCCGTCGAAATCCGCCACCTGCAGCGCACGGAAGTCCTCGAAGCCGAGGAGTTCTTCGACAAAGGTCAGAAGGGCTCGTCGGCCATGCCGCACAAGCGCAACCCGATCCTGACCGAGAACCTGACCGGCCTGGCCCGTCTGGTCCGCTCGGCCGTGACCCCGGCGATGGAGAACGTCGCCCTGTGGCACGAGCGCGACATCAGCCACTCCTCGGTCGAGCGCGGCATCGGCCCGGACGCCACCATCCACCTGGACTTCGCCCTGCACCGTCTGGCGGGCGTCATCGAGCGCCTGAACGTCTATCCCGAGAACATGCAGAAGAACCTCGACCGTCTGGGCGGCCTGGTCTTCTCGCAACGGGTCATGCTGGCCCTGACCCAGGCGGGCGTGTCGCGCGAGGACGCCTATGCGGCGGTTCAGGAGAACGCCATGAAGGTCTGGCGCGGCGAAGGCGTCTTCATCGACTTCCTGAAGGCCGACCCGCGCGTCACCCTGCCCCACGACGAGCTGGAGGCCCTGTTCGACCTCGGCTACCATACGAAGAACGTGGACGTGGTGTTCCAGCGGGTGTTCGGAAGCTGAACTGACATGAACAAATCCCTCGTCCTCAGACTGAACCCAGCTTTGGACGAGGGGCGGCTTGCGCGCGCCTACCTGGAACACGGCATCGTTCAGATCGCCAACATCTTCGAGCCGGAGACAGCTGAGTATCTGACGCAGATACTTGAACAGCATACGCCCTGGGGGATGGCGTACCAGGACGCGGGCGGTCCCAAGGCTCTGACGGCCGATCAACTCAAAAGCGCGGATCATGACCAACTACGGCAGGCGTTAAAGGCCATGCTTGACCGCACCGGGGACGGCTACGGCTTTCTCTACCGGTGCTATCCGATGCTGACCGCCTATCTGGAAAGGCGAGATCCAGGCCACCCCATCCACGCCCTGACAGAATTCCTGACCAGTCCCGCCTTCATCGAGTTCGGCGCGCGCGTCACCGGCCAGCCCCAAGTCGTCAAAGCGGACTCCCAGGCGACCTATTACCGTCCAGGCGACTTCATCGGCCTGCACACCGACGTGGGTTCGGAGCCGAGCAATCGCTTGACCGCCTACACCCTCGGTTTCACACGACGCTGGCGCGAAGACTGGGGCGGGCAACTTCTTTTTCATGACGAGAACGGCGACATCCAACGAGGCTACGCCCCGCGCTGGAATACGTTGACGCTGTTCCGCGTGCCGCAGCCGCACTCGGTCGCCCCGGTGGCCGGCTACGCCAAGGCGCCTCGCCTCTCGATCGTCGGCTGGCTCAGAGACAAGGGGTGATGTCCCTCGTCGCAACGAAACAGGCCTTCCCCCCCGTCGTCGATGAGCGCACCCGCCTGCTGATCCTCGGCAGCCTACCCGGCGACGCCTCGCTGAGGGCGGCGCAGTATTACGCCCATCCGCGCAACGCCTTCTGGCGGCTAATCGGGGCGGTGATCGGGGCGGATCTGATCACCGTGCCCTATGAGGCGCGGCTGGAGACCTTGCGGACGCACGGCGTGGGGCTCTGGGACGTGATCGCGTCAGCTGAGCGGCGGGGCAGCCTGGACGCAGCCATCCGCAACCCTCAGGTCGCCGACTTGATCGCCCTGACGAACCGACTTCCGGCCTTGCGCGCCGTGGCTTTCAACGGCGGAAAGGCGGCGCGCGCCGGGCGACGCATGCTGGAAGGCGCCACAACGGCCGAGTTGATCGACCTGCCCTCCTCCAGCCCCGCCCACGCGCGTCCGTTCGAGGAAAAGCTGGGCCGATGGTCCGTCCTGAACGCCTGTCTGGATTGACCGACGAAGCCGCCCGTTCACGGGCCGCGCCGGAAAATTTGACGCCCGCCGCATCCTTTTTCGGGTCTGAGCCGTAATCCCCTCCGACGCGGGCGCCGCCCGTTCACCGAAGGAGAGAAGCCATGACGACCTATCGCACCGCCGCGTTTGCGGCTGTTTCGACCGTCGCCCTGCTGGCGCTGGCCGCCTGCGGTCAAAACGACGCCAAGAAGGAGCCCGCCCCCGTCGAGACCCCGGCCCCGTCAGCAGCCCCCGCCACGACCGAGCCGATGGTCGGCGGCGTGGCCATGAACCCGTCCGACAATATCGTCGCCAACGCCGCCAAGGCTCCGAACCTGACCACCCTGGTCAGCGCGATCCAGACCGCCGGCCTGACGGAACGGTTGCAGGGGGCCGGCCCCTTCACTGTCTTCGCCCCCGACAACGCCGCCTTCGAGAAAATTCCCGCCGCCACGCGCGAGGGCTGGATGCAGCCGGCCCAAAAGGCGGCGTTGACCAAGCTGCTGACCTATCACGTCGTGCCCGGCCGCCTGACGGCCGCCGACATCGCCGCCCAGGCCCAGGCCAACGGCGGAACCGCCACCCTGACCACGGTTCAGGGCGAGAAGCTGACGGTCAAGGACGCCGGCGGCGGTCAGTGGCGGATCACCGACGCCAAGGGCGGAACCTCGACCATCACCCAGGCCGACGTGGCCCAGTCGAATGGGGTGGTTCACATCGTCGACACGGTGCTGATGCCGAAATAGGACATCGGATCGAACCGACCGGCCGCGGGCGCGTTGTTCGGATGCGCCCCGGCGCCTCCGGTCGCTCCCGTTTCCCCGGCGGGAGGCAGATCGAAGAAGGGCCGCAACCGTCGCCGGTTGCGGCCCTTGTGTCATTCGATTGCGATGCGATTATTCGCCGGCGCGGATC
This sequence comes from Brevundimonas sp. Soil_N_31, assembly GCF_057655995.1. Classification (NCBI taxonomy): domain Bacteria; kingdom Pseudomonadati; phylum Pseudomonadota; class Alphaproteobacteria; order Caulobacterales; family Caulobacteraceae; genus Brevundimonas; species Brevundimonas sp. Soil_N_31. The sequence goes on along the minus strand of NZ_JBDGLE010000004.1, from coordinate 204,179 downwards.
TGTTCGCGCGCGATCGAGGCCAGTTCATCCATCTTGGAGCGCAGCTCGCCCTCGGACACCGTCATGCCCGAAGCCTTGAAGTCGCCGGCCACCTTGCGGAAGACGTCTTCCTCGCCCGGCTGCTCGAAGTCGGCGCGGACCACGGCGGCGGCGTATTGCTCGGCGCTCTCAGGCGACAGGCCCATCTTCTCGGCAGCCCACAGGCCCAGCATCTTGTTGCGACGCGCGATGGCCTTGAATTCCTGTTCCTGATCGAGGGCGTATTTGGCCTCAAAGGCCTGTTCCCGATCGTCGAAGGTCGTCATGCGCGTCGTAACTCCAGTCACGGACGAGTCTTGTCCGCAAACGGCTCTATGGCCCCCGGCGCGACCGAACGCAACCAGACTTCGGTCGCGTAGGCTGACGCAGGGTCGCTTCAGGATATTTGTGTCACAGACGCCCTTCGGCTAAAGGGCGCGTGGTTCTATATAGCCGCCGTCGATTCAGGAACCGCGCCGCCCCGACCTTCGGGCCGCGCGTTTTTCGTTTTGAGGCCGTCCGTTTCCTTCCCCCCGGGGCCCGAAGATGAACACCAAGCGCAAGAAGCTCTACGAGGGCAAGGCCAAGATCCTGTACGAGGGGCCCGAGCCGGGCACGCTGATCCAGTACTTCAAGGACGACGCGACCGCCTTCAACGCGCAGAAGAAGGCGACCTTGGAAGGCAAGGGCGTCATCAACAACCGCATCAGCGAATTCATCATGTCGCGCCTGAACTCGATCGGCGTGACCAACCACTTCATCAAGCGTCTGAACCTGCGCGAGCAGTTGATCCGCGAAGTCGAGATCATTCCGCTGGAAGTCGTCTGCCGCAACGTCGTCGCCGGCTCGCTGGCCCAGCGTCTGGGTCAGGAAGAGGGCACGCCCCTGCCCCGTTCGATCATCGAATTCTACTACAAGAAGGATGAGCTGAACGACCCGATGGTGACGGAAGAGCACATCACGGCCTTCAACTGGGCCACCACGCAGGAACTGGACGACATCCTGGCCATGACGGTGCGGGTGAACGACTATCTGTGCGGCATGTTCGGCGCTGTCGGCATCACCCTGGTCGACTTCAAGATCGAGTTCGGCCGCGTGTGGGAGAACGACTTCGCCCGCGTCATCCTGGCCGACGAAATCAGCCCCGACTCGTGCCGCCTGTGGGATTCGACCACGGGCGAGAAGCTGGACAAGGACCGCTTCCGCCGCGACATGGGCGACGTCATCGAAAGCTACACCGAGGTGGCCCGCCGCCTCGGCATCATGAAGGACATGCCGACCGTGATTCAGGGAGGGCTGCATTAATGGCCAAGGTTAAAGTTCACGTCTTCCTCAAGCCCGGCGTCCTGGACGTCCAGGGCAAGGCCGTCGAAGGCGCCCTGCAGGGTCTGGGCTGGAACGGCGTCGCGAACGCCCGCGTCGGCAAGCTGATCGAGTTCGACCTCGACGACGCCGTCGCCGACAAGGAGGCCGAGGTCAAGCGCATGTGCGAGACCCTGCTGGCCAACACGGTCATCGAAAGCTACCGGATCGAAATCGCCTGACACGTCTCTTATCCTTCTCCCCTCGGGGGAGAAGGTGGCTTGCGGAGCAAGGCGGATGAGGGGGCCGCCTGCTTGGCCCTCAACATCAAACGCTCTACTCGCCGACACAGCCCCCTCATCCGGGCACCTACGGCGCCCACCTTCTCCCCCAAGGGGAGAAGGATCAGGATATCAGCCGCACAGGTAATCCCGGCTCAGCGGCGCGGCCGTTTGCTTCTTCGTCAGTTGAAGCTGGAACACCATGTGGCCCAGCTCGCGGAAGGCGACCTCGCTGGCGGCGAGGTAGAACTCCCACATCCGGCAGAAGCGTTCGTCATACATGGCCAGCGCCTCGCCGCGCCGGGCCAGAAACCGCTCGCGCCAATGCCTCAGGGTCTCGGCGTAGTGCAGACGCAGCACCTCCATGTCCGTGACCCACAGGCCCGCGCGCTCGATGGCGGGCAGCACCTCGGACAGGGCCGGGATATAGCCGCCGGGGAAGATGTATTTGCGCACCCACGGCTGGGTGCGGTTGGGCGGCGACTTGCGGCCGATGGAATGGATCACCGCCACCCCGTCGTCGTCCAACAGACGGGCGACCGTGTCGAAATACTCCTGATAGTTCGGCACGCCGACGTGCTCGAACATCCCCACCGATATGATGCGGTCGAAGGTCTGGTTCAGGTCGCGATAGTCCTGAAGCCGAAAATCGGCCCGGTCGGCGACGCCCAGCGCCGTCGCCCGTTCATTGGCCGTGCGGTGCTGTTCGGTGGACAGGGTGACGCCGGTCACGCGCGCCCCGCGCTCGACCATCGACAGGCCCAGCCCGCCCCAGCCGGCGCCGATGTCCAGGGCGCTGTGGCCCGACTCCAGCAGAAGCTTGTCGATCAGGCGGCGCTTCTTGGCGACCTGGGCCTGTTCCAGGCTGGCGTCCGGCGTCTCGAAGAAGGCGCAGGAGTATTGCAGGTCTTCGTCCAGGAACAGGCGATAGAAATCGACCGTCAGGTCATAGTGATGGCTGACGTTGCTGCGCGCGTGCAGCCGGTCGTTGGCCTGCTCCGCCCCGCGCTTGATCCGCTGCATCAAGGTCAGCTTGGGCGAACGCGGCCGAAGCGCCAGTTGCGAAGTCGTCAGTTGCAGGAAGTCATACACGCTGCCGCCTTCGATCTGGAACGTGCCGTCCATGAAGGCTTCGCCCAGGGCCAGATCAGGATTGGCGGCGATGGCGACGGCCGTCTTCATGTCCGACAGCACAGCCGTCAGTTCCGGTTCGCCCGGCCCCGCCGTCAGTTCTCGACCGTCCGGAAGCCGCACCCGGATCGACCGCGTCTGAAAGGTTCGGTCCAACAGGGCTTGCAGCATCCCGTTCCTCCGCTCATCAAGACAGCTTGACCTTAGCTAGGGACAGAATGTCGCGACGCAACGTCCGTGACCAGTCTTCCGTTAGTTTGGGCATCCGAATCCGCCGTCAAAGGAAGAGCGCGCCATGAGCTTCACCGTCACATCGACCGACTTTTCCGACGGAGGCGTCCTGCCCGACGCCCAGGTCAAGGCGCTGGGAAACACCTCGCCGCAACTGTCGTGGTCCGGCGCGCCCGAAGGGACCAGGAGCTTCGCCGTCACCTGCTATGATCCCGACGCCCCGACCGGCTCGGGCTTTTGGCACTGGACGGTCGCCAACATCTCGGCGGACGTGAACGCCCTGGCAGCCGGTGCGGGCGCCGTGGGCGGAGCGAACCTGCCCAAGGGCGCCGTCCAGGGGCGCACCGACTATGGCGAGGCCGGCTTCGGCGGCGCCGCCCCGCCGCCCGGCCACGGCCCGCACCGCTACATCTTCACCGTCTTCGCCGTGGACGTGGAACGGCTGGACGTGACGGAAGACAACTCGGGCGCGATCTTCGGCTTCAATCTGCACTTCCACACCCTGGCCAAGGCGTCGATCACGGCGACCTACGAAAACCGGGGCTGACCAGCCGACACAAAGCGTGATGACCGCTTCGACGCCGCCCCGGTTGATGCCGTGGGCGGCGTCCTTATTTTGCAGCGCAACCTTCCCTTGCTGCATCGCGACAATCCATGGCCCCTGCCGACGCCCCCTGCCTCGACGATCCGCGCTGCGCCGCGTCCATCCCCGACGAGCGCGTGGCCGAACCGGGCAAGGTGGCGCTGGTGCTGCTGGCGCTGGCCATGGGCGGCTTCGCTATCGGCGTGACCGAATTCGCCGCTATGAGCGTCCTGCCCGACTTCGCCGCGGGCCTGGGCGTCAGCGAACCGACGGCGGGCCATGTCATCAGCGCCTATGCCGCCGGGGTGGTCGTCGGGGCGCCGATCCTGGCCGTGCTGGGCGCGCGCCTGCCGCGCTGGCTGCTGCTGATCGGCTTCATGGCCCTGTTCGCCGTCGGCAATGCGCTCAGCGCCATCGCCCCGACCTATGAGTGGATGCTGGTCTTCCGCTTCCTCAGCGGCATTCCGCACGGCGCCTATTTCGGCGTGGCGGCCCTGGTCGCGGCGTCGCTGGTGCCGCTGCGGCTCAGGACGCGGGCCGTCTCGACCGTTCTGCTGGGCCTGACGGTCGCCACGGTGATCGGGGTGCCGGTCGCCAACGCCGTCAGCCACTCCTTCGGCTGGCGCTGGACCTTCGCCATCGTCAGCGTGCTGGCGGTGCTGACCATGGCCCTGGTCGCCCTGTTCGCGCCGCGCGATCCGGCCCATCCCGACGCCAGCCCCTGGCGCGAACTGGGCGCCCTGAAGCGCGGCCAGGTGTGGCTGACGCTGGGCGTCGGCGCCGTCGGCTTCGGCGGGATGTTCGCCGTCTACGCCTACCTGGCCTCGACGCTGAAGGCGGTGACGGGCGTGGGGCCGGAAGTCCTGCCCTGGGTCTTCGCCCTGTTCGGCTTAGGCATGGTGGCGGGCAATCTGCTGGGCGCCTGGGCCGCCGACCGCTTCGGCATGATCGCGGCGGGCGGCCTGCTGTTGTGGAGCGCGGCGGCCCTGGCCCTCTACCCCTTCGCCGCGCCGCACCTGTGGGCCGTGATGATCGTGGTGGTGCTGATCGGCGGCGGCGGCGGGCTGGGTTCGGTGCTGCAGACCCGGCTGATGGACGTGGCCGGCGACGCCCAGACCCTGGCCGCCGCCCTGAATCACTCAGCCTTCAACACGGCCAACGCCATCGGCCCCCTGCTGGCGGGCATGGCCGTGGCGGCGGGCTGGGGCTGGACCTCGACCGGCTGGGTCGGGGTGGCGCTGTCGCTGGGCGGTTTCGCCGTCTGGGTCGTCGCCTGGGCGACGGGGCGCAAGGCGCAACAAAGCGACGCCTGACATTCGTCCCGAAGGGTGCTAGGAGGCCCGGCCATGAGCGCAGCTGTCATTGTATTCCCCGGTTCCAACTGCGATCGCGACTGCAAGGTCGCCGTCGAACGTTCCACTGGCGAGCAGGTCCAGATGGTCTGGCACGCCGAGACCGAACTGCCCAAGGGCCTCGACCTGATCGTGCTGCCGGGCGGCTTCTCCTACGGAGACTATCTGCGCTGCGGCGCGATGGCGGCGCAGGCCCCGATCATGCAGGCGGTCGAGAAGGCCGCTGACGACGGCGTCACCGTGGTCGGCATCTGCAACGGCTTCCAGGTGCTGTGCGAAGCCGGAATGCTGCCGGGCGCCCTGATGCGCAACAGCAGCCTGAAATACATCTGCAAGCCGATCAGCATCACGGTCGCCAACGCCCAGACGCGCTTCACCTCGGGCTATCAGGGCCAACGCGAGATCATCATGACCCAGGGCAACGCCGACGGTAACTATTTCGCCGACGAAGAGACCCTGAAGCGCATCGAGGGCGAGGGCCAGGTGGTCTTCCGCTACGTCGACAACCCCAACGGCTCCGTCGGCGATATCGCCGGCCTGCAGAATGAGCGCGGCAACGTCCTGGGCATGATGCCCCACCCGGACCGCGCGTTCGAATCCGAGCTGGGCAGCGCCGACGGCGCGATCCTGTTCCAGAGCATCTACGCGGCCGCCTAGATTTCCTTACGGTCCAGGACGCTGGCGCTGCGGCCGGCGTCGCCGACTTCGACCTCTGCCTCGACCGGTTCGCCGTCCTCGTCGACGGCGCGCTCTAGCGTGCCTTCGGCGCCGGATTCGTGGATGGCCGCCAGTTCGCGGGCGCCGACGCCCAGGCCCCGCTCCAGGGCGCGGTTGGTTTCGACTTCTTCCTCGAGCGTCTGCTCGATCGGTTCGGGCGCGTCGTTGGGATCAGGCATGGCGGCCTCCTTCTCGGTCTGCCTCAAAGCAAGGCGAAAAGCCGCGCGCAGGTTCCCTTGAACCTTCTTCGACGCGGCGCGTAGATACGGCGAAGCTGAGCCGGAGAGACGCATGACCGCCATCGAACGCCCCACCCCCGCCCAGCAGACGCGCCGCCTGGCCGTGCTGGCCGCCGCCGTCTTCGCCGTCATCGTTCCCGTCGTTCAGGCCCTGGGCGGTTTCGGCCTGAGCCAGGCGGAGTTCGCCGCCGATGGAAACCAGACGCTGCGGGTGGCGGGATACGCCTTTTCGATCTGGAGCCTGCTGTATCTGGGCATACTGATCTACGCCGGGCGCCAGGCCCTGCCCCAGACGGGCGAGAGCGTGCTGATCAACCGCATGGGCTGGCCGTCTGTCGTGGCCTTCTTCGGCATCGGCTTCTGGATCGTCATGGCGGCGCTGAACCTGAAGGCGGCCAGCGTCGTCGTCATCCTGGCCTCGCTCCTGGCCCTGCTGCTGCCGATGCTGGCCAGCGCGCGCACCATCCGCACGACCGGGACGATGGAGCGCGACCGCTGGTTCCTGATCTGGCCGCTGGCGGCGCTGGCGGGCTGGCTGACCGTGGCGGCGCCGCTGAACCTGATCACCGTGGCGACGGCGTTCGAGGCCCTGCCCGCCGCCCTGTCGCCGACCGGCTGGGCCGTGCTGGCCGTGGTCGCGACCACCCTGATCGGGATCGGCGTGACCTGGGCCTTGCGGACCCTGGCCTATCCCCTGCCCATCGCCTGGGGTCTGGTGGGGGCCTTCGTGGCCGAGCAGGAGGTCAAGCCGGTGCTGGCTTTCACGGCCCTGGCGGCCGCCTTTGCCCTGGTGGTGGCGGGGGTCATCATCGTCTTCGGTTTGAGACGCGGCGTCGAACGCCGGTGACGGGCTGACAGACGCCCCAGAGACGGCTAGAAGGCCCGCCCATGAGCGCGCCCCAAAAGACCATCGCCCAGCTGGCCGAAGAGTACGGCCTCGCCCCCAATGAATATCAAGTCCTGCTGGACCGGCTGGGCCGCGAGCCCAACCAGGTCGAGTTGGGCGTCTTCTCGGTCATGTGGTCCGAGCACTGCTCCTACAAGTCGTCCAAGAAGCAGCTGATGAAGTTCCCGGTCACGGGCGAGCGCGTCATCTGCGGCCCCGGCGAGAACGCGGGCGTGATCGACATCGACGACGGCGACGCCTGCATCTTCAAGATGGAGAGCCACAACCACCCCTCCTACATCGAGCCCTATCAGGGCGCGGCGACGGGTGTGGGCGGCATCATGCGCGACGTCTTCACCATGGGCGCGCGCCCGGTGGCCCTGCTGAACGCCCTGCGCTTCGGCGATCCGTCGCATGAGAAGTCCAAGCGTCTGGTCAAGGGCGTGGTCAGCGGCATCGGCGGCTACGGCAACTGCGTCGGCGTGCCGACCGTCTCGGGCGAGACGAACTTCCACAAGGGCTACAACGGCAACATCCTGGTCAACGCCATGTGCGTCGGCCTGGCTCGCGCTGACGAGATCTATTATTCGGCCGCGCCGGAAGCGGGCCACGACGTGGTCTATTTCGGCTCCAAGACCGGCCGCGACGGCATCCACGGCGCCACCATGTCCTCGGCCGAGTTTGACGACGAGTCGGACGCCAAGCGCCCCACGGTTCAGGTCGGCGACCCCTTCGCCGAAAAGCTGCTGATCGAAGCCACGCTGGAGCTGATGGCCTCGGGCGCCGTGGCCGCCATTCAGGACATGGGCGCGGCGGGCCTGACCTCTTCGTCCGTCGAGATGGCGGGCAAGGGCGGCGTCGGCGTCGAACTGGACCTCGACAAGGTGCCCCAGCGCGAAACCGGCATGACCGCCTATGAGATGATGCTGTCGGAAAGCCAGGAGCGGATGCTGGCCGTCCTGAAGCCCGGCTTCGAGGACGTCGGCTATCGCATCTTCCAGAAGTGGGGTCTGGACTTCGCCGTCATCGGCAAGACCACCAACACCGGCCATCTGGTGCTGAAGCATCACGGCGACGTGGTCTGCGACGTGCCGCTGGCCCCGCTGTTCGACGATGCGCCCCTGTACGACCGCCCGTGGGTCCAGCCCGAGCTGCAACCGCGCCTCGATCCGGCGGAAGTCCCGGCCCCGGACAGCTGGAACGACGCCGTGCTGAAGGTCGTCGCCTGCCCCGACATGGCGTCCAAGCGCTGGATCTGGGAACAGTACGACCGCCACGTCATGGCCGACACGCTGCAGGACAGCTCGACCGGCGCCGATGCGGGCGTGATCCGCGTCCATGGCACGGAAAAGGGTCTGGCCGTCACCAGCGACTGCACCCCGCGCTATGTCCAGGCCGACCCCTATGAAGGCGGCAAGCAGGCCGTGGCCGAGGCCTGGCGCAACCTGACGGCCGTGGGCTCGCGTCCGATCGCCATCACCGACAACCTGAACTTCGGCAACCCGCAGCGGCCCGAGATCATGGGCCAGATCGTGCGCGCCACCGACGGCATGGCCGAGGCCTGCCGCGAGCTGGACTTCCCGGTCGTGAGCGGCAACGTCAGCCTGTATAACGAGACCAACGGCGTCGCCATTCCGCCGACGCCGACCGTCGGCGCCGTGGGCCTGCTGAACAACTATGACGTGACCACCGGCTTCGGCGGCGCGGCCGAGGGCGACCAGTTGGTGCTGATCGGCCAGACGCACGGCGAACTGGGCGCTTCCATCTATCTGCGCGAAGTTCTGGGCCGCGAGGACGGCGCCCCGCCGCCGGTCGACCTGAAGCTGGAACGCAAGACCGGCGACTTCGTGCGCGGCCTGATCGAGGCGGGCGAACTGACCCTGGTCCACGATCTGTCTGACGGCGGCCTGATCGGCGCGGCGGCGGACATCGCCCTGGCCTCGGACGTCGGGATCGAGCTGAACGCCTCCAGCCATGCCCACGCCCACGCCTTCCTGTTCGGCGAGGATCAGGCCCGTTATCTGGTCGCCGTGGCGGACGCCGACGCCCTGATCGCCAAGGCCAAGGACGCGGGGCTGCACGCCTCGGTCGTGGGTCAGGTCAAGGGAACGGACTTCGCCTCCTCGGGTCCGAAGGGCGAGCTGTTCCGCATCCCCGTCGCCCATGTGCGCGAGTTCCACGAAGGCTGGATGCCGAACTGGATCGAAGGCTGATGCGCGGCGCCGCCCTCATCCTCGTCGTCGCGGGCGCCGCCTTGCTCTCGGCCTGCGAGTTCGAGGGCGGCGATCCCGTCCAGCACGCCCTGCGCGACGCGGCCGCCGCCCGTCAGGCCGCCGCGCTGAAGACCACCGAGGAAGAAGAGCTCCAGGCGATCCGTCGCCCGACCGCCTCCGGCCCGGCTCTGCATGAGCCGGACGAACTATCGCGCCTGATCGCCGCCCGTCGTCAGGCGGTGCAGGAGACGCGCACGGCGTTGGCCGCCATCGCCGACCCTGCGCTGAAAGCCCAGCTGACCGAAGACCTGAAGGCTGAAGAAGCCAGCCTGCGCATGCTGGAAGCCCGCGCCGCCGCCAGAGCTTCCAACTAACCGGAGACACGCAAGGTCATGAGAACCGCCGTCGTCATGCCTGTCGGCGCGCGCTTCGACCTGCACCGGCCGAACTCGATGGAGACGGTGGCGCGCACCCTGGCGCGGGCGGACAAGGGCGAGGTCCGCGTCTTCTGCTGCGAAGACGCCCAGGATCACGGCGACCTGCCGGTGCAGACCCTGCCCGCCGTGAACCGGCTGAAGACCCTGCGTCAGGCGCTGGCCGACTATCGCCCCGACGTCATCGAGTTCCACCAGCAGACGCAGCAGGCCGTCGCCCTGGCCCCGCATTTCCCGAATGCGGCCATCACCCTGTATCGCCACAATGCGGTGAAGCCGCCGCGCCACCTGATCGACCGCTGGCGCTATGAGCGGCGCTATGACCGCATGGACGGGTTGATCTTCGTCAGCGAGGCGGCGCGGATGGACTTCCTGAAGGACTTTCCTCGACTACAGGCCAAGGCCTTCGCCGTGCCCAACCCCATCGACGTGGACCTGTGGCGCGCGCCGGTCGAGGAGCGCGAGCCGCTGATCGCCTTCGCCGGGCGCGCCATGCCGGAAAAAGGCGTGGACCTGATCTGCGCCGCCCTGCCCGCCGTGTTGGCGCGCCATCCCGACTGGCGCGCCGTGCTGATGCTGAACGACTGGGACCGTCATGCGGACTGGGCCGCGCCCCATGTGGCGCCGCTGGAGCGGTTCAGCGACCGGGTCCGGGTGTTGAAGTCGGCGCCGCTGGCGCAGGTGCGCGCCGAGATGCAGCGCGCGGCGATCGCCCTGACGCCCTCGGTCTGGGCCGAGCCTCTGGGCCTGACGGCGCTGGAGGCCCATGCGGCGGGCGCGGCGCTGATCTCATCGGGACGCGGCGGCCTGCGCGAGGCCAGCGGGCCGCACGCCGTCTATGTCGATGATCTGACGTCCAGCGGCCTGAGCCGTGCGATCGACGACCTGATCGCCAATCCCGCGCGTCGCCTCAGGCTGACTCGCGCGGCGCAAGCCTATGTGAGCGAGACCCACACGGCCGACCACCGCGCCGCCCAGTTGCACGACCTGCGCGAACGCCTGGTTCAGACCAAGCGCTCGTAACCGTCAGACCTGCGGGATCGCCTGGCTGAGACGGCCTCCGACGCGGATCGGCTCGACGCGTTTGGCCAGGCCGGTGCGGTCGTCGGTCTCGACGAAGACGCCGCAGATGGTGGCCGGGCCGCTGGCGGGGGTGTAGCGCCCGCCCGACAGACGGGTGGTGAAGCGCCGCAGCGGCTCTTCCTTGTCGTTGCCGATGACGGAGTCGTAGTCGCAGCAGCCGCCGGCGTCGGTCTGATAGGCCGTGCCGTGGGGCAGGATCTGCGCGTCCGCCGTCGGGACGTGGGTGTGGGTGCCGACCACCAGGCTGGCGCGGCCGTCGCAGAAGTGGCCCATGCCCATCTTTTCGCTGGTGGCCTCGGCGTGCATGTCGACGATGACGGCGTCGGCGACGACGCCCAGAGGCGCGGCCTCCAACTCGCGCTCCACCGCGCTGAAGGGGTCGTCCATCGGGTCCATGTGGACGCGGCCCAGCACGTTGATGACCAGCACCCGACGGCCGTCCGGCGTGACGAAGACGTCGGCGCCGCGCCCCGGCGCATCCATCAGGCGCGGATAGTTGGCGGGGCGGATCAGGCGCGGTTCGCGCACGATATAGGTCAGGGCCTCGCGCTGGTCCCAGCTGTGGTTGCCCAGCGTCAGGACGTCGGCCCCGGCGTTGAAGATGTCGTTGGCGGTGTTCTCGGTGATGCCGAAACCGCCCGCCGCGTTCTCGGCGTTGACCACCACGAAGTCGAGCCTGAGGTCGCGCCTCAGCCCCGGAAGATGATCCGAAAGTCCATCGCGCCCGGACTTGCCGACCACGTCACCGAAAAACGCCAATCTCATGGGAAGGCTCTATAGCCGGTCTCGGTCAAAACGCCATGCAGGCGGATGTCGTGCGGCTCCAGAGCGAGGCGATCAACCGCCTGCCCGGCATAGGCGAAGCCGACCCGATGCGCGTCGGGCAGCGCCGCGAAGGTCCGGTCATAGTAGCCGCCGCCCTGCCCCAGCCGCCCGCCGTGAGCGTCGAAGGCCAGCAGGGGCGTCAGGATCAGGTCCGGCCGCACCACCTCGCCCAGAGGCAGGGGCGCGGGGCATCCGGCGGCGTCCAGCTCCAGCGGCTCGCCCGGCGCCCAGGCGCGGAAGATCATGGCCGCGTCGCGCTCCAGCACCACCGGCAGGCACAGACGACGTCCCGCCTGGTGCAGGACATTGGCCAGGACGTCAGTGTCCAGCTCCGACCCCATGGCGCGATACAGGGCGACGATGGCGCCGCTGGGCAAGGCGTCGGCATGGCCCGCCGCGCGCTCGGCGGCTTCGGGATCGGCCTCGGTCAGACGCTTTCGCAAGGCGCGCATGGCGGCCCGGAGTTCGTGCTTGGGGGTCATCGCCGCTCGGCCCTTCGCCAAATTCCACCGACAGGCCGAGCGCGTCGCCCAACTCGATCCTCGGGTCAAGCCCGAGGATGACGGAGCAGATGGAAAGTCGGAAAGCGCGCTCAAGCACCGAGGCCCTGCGGGCCGCAGCGATAGCGCACCCAGACGCGCTCAAGCAGCGCGCCGCCGCGCGGCGAGCGATAGCGCACTAAAGAAGAAGGGTTGGCGGCGCCGCGTGAGCCGTGAAGAACGTTTAAATCCTCTCGACCTGGGTAGCCAGGTGGGCTCCGTATGCCCAGGCCCTCGAGCCCGGACAGGGACAGATCCCTATGAGTGAATTAAGGTCAGAAGGATATGTTGTCTTCGACGTGAGCCGCAGCATGACCCGCCGTCGCGCAAGATAGGCGTTCGGACGAGTTTCAACAATGGCGAAGCGCGCGTTTCTCCCTCCCCTTCAAGGGGAGGGTGGTTGAGCCCGTCAGGACGAAGTCGGGTGGGAGGCGACGCGACACCAGCTTATTCCCACGAAAACGCGAACCCCTGCTTTACCTATCGAACCCGCCTAACGGGTCAGCCAGGAAAATGCCCGTCGCAGATGCTGACGCGCGTCCGTCAGGATGGGTCGGCCATGCGCCATCAGGATACGTTCGGTCGGCCACTCGAGCACTTTCGCAAGGCTCGCACGAGCCGCGTTGCGGTCCGTTGTGGCCAGTCGGAATTTGCGCGGAACTTCCGCAACCGGCCCCGTCATCAGGTCGAGGCGAGCCACCAGCGCCCGCCAGCCATGATACCAGTCCTCCGGCAGGTTCTGCAGCAGATCGGTGAAAATGGCCGTGCCGCTCGAGTGATGAAACAGGACGGCCTCGCTGGCGATGGCGTTCTCGAAGATGATTAGGTCGATCTGCCCCTCCCAGCTGCTCGGCGCTGTCGCCGCCAACGCCCCATCGAACCTCAGATCGGTACGTTTTTCCGCCAATGTGGGCGGCGCCAGAGTTTTGGCGTGCGGATAGGCCTCCTGCCATTCCCCGACAAAGCTGTGGTGGAGGGCGTTGGGCGGAATGATGAACCCGACCGGTCCAAGTCGGCCGACCGCCTGACGCAATTCCAGGCTCAGCGATACTGGCGACCAAATAACCAGCTCCCCATCCGCCAGCCGCATCACCGCCATCCGGGTCGGGTAGCGAAATCCCCCGCCACCGACCACCACCGGGCCATCGGCAATCCATATGTCCGTTCCGAAGTCTTGGAGCATGTCGGTGTCCGAATGCGGTTTGTAGAGGCGACGCCCTACATCGTCTGGACGATCTTCTCGATGCGGGCGGCCACGGCGTTCAGTGCCTCGGCCACGCCGTCGCTGGCGGGAGCGGGCGTCGTGACGGCCGCCGTCGCCGCCTTGGCGCGGCCCGAGTTCTGGACCGCCGCCTGGCGCTTCGCTTCTCCAAGCTCATCGGCCAGCATCAGGGCGGCCATCAGGAACAGGCGCACGTCGCCGACCTGGCCGACCTGATCGGCCACGCCCTGCACCCGCTCGTTGAACTGGGACGCCAGATCGCGCACCCGCGCCTCCTGACCGTCGGCGCAGCCCACCGCATAGGGGCGGCCGTGGACCTCTACCGTCACCGTCGCCATCAGTTCGCCTCCTGCTCGGTTTGAGCCTGCTGCTGCGCCAGCACCTCGCGCACGGCGTCGGCCGCGCGGGCCAGGGCCTGGGCGGTTTCCTGCCCAGCCGTCTCCAGTTCGGCGATGCGGGCCAGGTCGGCCGCGTTCGAGGGGCGCGGCGCGAACAGGTCGTCGTCCGCGATGGGCGGCGCCGAGGCGGGCCTCGCCTTCAGCTCCAGCACCTTGCGCTCCAGATCGGCTAACGCCCGATCGATCCGCGCCTTTGCAGCCGTAACGGCGTCCATGATGGTCCTTTCTTCCAGATTCCGTGTAGAACCTGCCGGCGCGCCGGGGTAAAGCGGCGCCGCCCCCGCTTTATCCTGTTCCTGAGGAAAGGTCTCGCCGTGACCGACGCCCAAGCTGCATTCGCCAAGCCTTCGCCCAAGCAGATGGCCGACGCCATCCGGGTGCTGTCCATGGATGCGGTCGAAAAGGCCAAGAGCGGCCACCCCGGCATGCCGATGGGCATGGCCGACGTCGCCACCGTCCTCTATTCGAAATTCCTGAAGTTTGACGCTGGCCGTCCCGACTGGGCCGACCGCGACCGCTTCATTCTGTCGGCCGGTCACGGGTCGATGCTGATCTACAGCCTGCTGCACCTGACGGGCTACAAGGACGCGACGCGGGAACAGCTGGAAAACTTCCGCCAGTGGGGCTTCAAGACCGCCGGCCACCCCGAATACGGCCACATGGCCGGCATCGAGACGACCACCGGCCCGCTGGGTCAGGGTCTGGCCACCTCGGTCGGCTTCGCCCTGGCTGAGCGCCATCTGGCCGCTCGCTTCGGCAAGGATCTGGTCGATCACCGCACCTGGGTCGTCGCCGGCGACGGTTGCCTGATGGAAGGCGTGTCGCAGGAGGCCATCGCCCTGGCCGGCCGCCTGAAGCTGAACAAGCTGTGCGTCCTGTGGGATGACAACGAGATCACCATCGACGGCAAGGTGTCGCTGTCGGACGCCACCGACCAGCTGACACGCTTCAAGGCCTCCGGCTGGGCGGTCAAGGCCATCGACGGCCACGACTACAAGCAGATCCAGAAGGCCCTGGCCTGGGCGACCAAGCAGGACAAGCCGACGCTGATCGCCTGCAAGACCAAGATCGGCAAGGGCGCCGCCACCATGGAAGGCAGCCACAAGACCCACGGCGCCGCCCTGGGCGCCACCGAGATCGCGGCGACCCGTCAGGCGCTGAACTGGCCCTTCGCGCCGTTCGAGCTGCCGGAAGGCGTGCGGAAGGCCTGGGCCAAGGTCGGCAAGCAGGGCGGCAAGGCCCGCAAGGCCTGGGAAGGCCGTCTGCTGAACCACGCCCAACGCGACGACTTCACCCGCGCCATGGCCGGCGACCTGCCCACCGGCGCCTTTGAAGCGCTGGACGCCAAGCTGAAGCAACTGGTCGTCGACAAGCCCGCCCTGGCCACGCGCCAGTCCTCGGGAGAGGCGCTGGAGACGGTGTTCAACGCCATCCCGGAAATGGTCGGCGGCTCGGCCGACCTGACCGGCTCGAACAACACCTTCGTCAAGAACACCCAGATCATGGACGCGCCGGACTATGCCGGTCGCTATCTGAACTACGGCATCCGCGAGTTCGGTATGGCCGCGGCGATGAACGGTCTGGCGCTGCACGGCGGGGTCATCCCCTACGGCGGCACCTTCATGGCGTTTGCGGACTACAGCCGTCCGGCGATCCGTCTGGGCGCCCTGATGGGCGTGCGCGCGATCCACGTCCTGACGCACGACAGCATCGGCCTGGGCGAAGACGGTCCGACGCACCAGCCGGTCGAGCATCTGGCGGCCCTGCGCGCCATCCCCAACCTGCTGACCATGCGCCCCGCCGACACGGTCGAGGCGCTGGAGTGCTGGCAGGTCGCCCTGCAGCACAAGACCACGCCGACCGCCATGTGCCTGTCGCGCCAGAAGACCCCGGCCGTGCGCGTGACCGACGCGGGCGAGAACCTGTCCCGCAAGGGCGCCTATGAGCTGAAGGCCGCCAACGGCGCAGCGAAAGTCACCCTGTTCGGCACCGGCACCGAGGTCGCCCTGGCCCTGAAGGCCGCCGAGACGCTGGAGGCCGAAGGCACGCCGACCCGCGTGGTGTCGGTCCCCTGCTTCGCCCTGTTCGAGCAGCAGCCCAAGGCCTATCAGGACGCCGTCATCGGCCGCGGCACCGTCCGCGTCGCCGTCGAGGCCGCCATCAAGCAGGGCTGGGAACGCTTCATCGGCGAGGACGGCGGCTTCGTCGGCATGTCGTCCTTCGGCGCCTCGGCCCCGGCCGAAGTCCTCTACCGCGAGTTCGGCATCACCGCCGAGGCCGTGGTCGAAGCCGCCAAGGCACGGCTGTAAACGCCATGCGCCGCCTCGCCCTCGTCCTGAGCTTCGGCTTGTCGATGGCGGGCGGCGCGCCTGCCTTCGCCGAGACAACCGCCCCCATGGCGGTCGAGACGCCCGTTGTCATCGGCCAGTCCTACGCCCTGCCCTCCGCCGGCATGAACCAGACGCGCGAGATCAACGTCTGGCTGCCGCCCGGCTACGCGCAAAGCAATCAGACCTATCCCGTCCTCTACGTCCTCGACGGCGGACAGGATCAGGACTTTCACCACATCTCGGGCATCGCCCAACTGGGAACCATTGTCGGCACGACGCGCGACGTCATCGTCGTGGGCATCGCCTCGATGGACCGCCGCAACGAGCTGGCCCTGCCGACCGACGACGCCGAACTGATCGCCCGCTATCCGACGCAGGGGCAGTCCGACCGCTTCCGCCGCTTCATCGCCGAAGAGGCCATGCCCTTCATCGAAGTCCGTTATCGCACCAGCGGCGAGACGGCCCTGATGGGCGAGTCCCTGGCGGGCCTGTTCGTGGTCGAGACCTTCCTGAAGGAACCGCAGATGTTCGACGCCTATGTCGCCGTCAGCCCCAGCCTGTGGTGGGACGGCGGCAAGCTGGCGCGGCAGTCGGGGGCGCATCTGCGCGACCACTCCAACGACCCGCGCACCCTGCTCCTGACGCTGGGCGACGAGGGCGAGATGATGCAGGCGCCGATGGACGTGCTGACCACCAACCTGCGCGATCACGCCCTGCCCGGCGTCACCTGGGACTTCACCCCGCGCCCGAACGAGAGCCACGCCACCATCTATCACGGCGCCGCGCTGGACGCCTTCCGCCGCCTCTATGCGGTCCCGGCACAATGAGCCATCTGGGCGCCGTCAGCCTGCTGGTCCGCGACTATGACGAGGCCATCGCCTTCTACGTCGGCAAGCTGGGCTTCGACCTCAGCGAAGACACCGACATGGGCGGCGGCAAACGCTGGGTCCGCGTCACGCCGAAAGGCGGCCAGACCTCCCTGTTGCTGGCTCGCGCCGCGACGCCGGAACAGGTCGCTTGTGTCGGCGATCAGGCGGGCGGCCGCGTCTGGCTGTTTCTCTACACCGACGACCTGATGCGCGATCACGCCGCCTGGCTGGAGGCCGGCGTCGTCTTTCGCGAAACGCCCCGTCATGAAGCCTATGGCAAGGTGGTGGTCTTCGAAGACCTCTACGGCAACGCCTGGGATCTGATCGAACCTGCTAACGGAACCTGACGCCATGAAGATCGGCACGCCGCTTACCGACCACGCCACGCGCGTCATGCTGCTGGGCTCGGGCGAGCTCGGCAAGGAGGTGGCCATCGAGCTGCAACGCCTCGGCGCCGAGGTGATCGCGGTCGATCGCTACGCCAACGCCCCCGCCATGCACGTGGCGCACCGCAGCCACGTCATCCCCATGACCGACCCTCAGGTGCTGAACGGGATCATCATGGCCGAGGCCCCGCACATCATCGTGCCGGAAATCGAGGCCATCGCCACCGACGCCCTGGCGGCGATCGAGGCGGCCGGGCTGGCCCGCGTCATCCCCACGGCCCGAGCCACCCAGCTGACCATGAACCGCGAGGGCATCCGCCGTCTGGCCGCCGAAGAGCTGGGCCTGCCGACCAGCCCCTACGCCTTCGCCGCCTCGGCCGAGGAACTGGCGGCGGGGGCCGAGGCCGTGCGCTTCCCCTGTTTCGTCAAGCCGGTGATGTCGTCCTCGGGCAAGGGCCAGTCCTATGTCGAGGGGCCTGAGGGCGTGGCCGACGCCTGGGCCTATGCCGAAGCGTCGGGGCGGGTCGCGGGCGGCGTCGTCATCGTCGAGGGCAGGATCGACTTCGACTATGAGATCACCCTGCTGACGGTGCGGTCGTTGCGCGACGGCGTGGTCCGTACGGACTTCTGCGCCCCCATCGGCCATCGCCAGCAGAAAGGCGACTATGTCGAGAGCTGGCAGCCGCAGATCATGAGCGAGGCCGCGCTGAAAGCGGCGCAGGACATTGCGGGCAAGGTCACGGACGCCTTGGGCGGCCTCGGCGTGTTCGGCGTCGAACTGTTCGTGAAGGACGACGAGGTCTGGTTCTCGGAAGTGTCGCCGCGCCCGCATGACACCGGACTGGTGACGCTGGCGACGCAGGTCATGAGCGAGTTCGCGCTTCACGCCCGCGCCATCCTGGGCCTGCCCGTGGACGTTTCCTTACGCGAACCGGGCGCCAGCGCCGTCATCTACGGCGGCATGGAGGCCGAGTGCGTGGCGTTCGAGGGCGTGGCCGAGGCCCTGTCGGTCCCGACCGCCGACCTGCGCCTGTTCGGCAAGCCTGAAGCCTATGAGCGTCGCCGCATGGGCGTGGCGCTGGCGCGCGGCGCGCACACGGACGAGGCTCGCCAACGCGCGACCGAAGCGGCGGGCAAGGTGCGGGTGGAGAAACCTTAAGCTCCCTTCTCCCCTTGTGGGAGAAGGTGGCAGGCGGAGCCTGACGGATGAGGGGTGCTTGCGCGCCTTTTCCTGAAAGATCGCTCAACGCCTGCACCTGACATCCACCGTCGCGCTCACACCCCTCATCCGAGCGCCTTCGGCGCCCACCTTCTCCCACAAGGGGAGAAGGACTGGCCAAGCTTCTTCGACTTTTGTCGATTGGCGCCGGGCGCGATTAGGGTCCAAAAAAGGCGAAAGGTCGCATCCAGTCGACCCGGAGGACCGTTCGCCATGGGCAAGCTCAAGACGGCGCTGATTTTCGGCGCCATCGCCATATTGGGGGCCGTGTCCCTCGCCGTCATCGCCCTGCATCAGGGCGAAAGCATCAGCGCCGTATGGATCGTGGTCGCGGCGTTGTGCGTCTACGCCATCGCCTACCGCTTCTACGCCCGCTATCTGGCCGGGAAGGTGCTGGGGCTGAACGCCCGCAGGCCCACGCCCGCCGTGCGGCATAACGACGGGCTGGATTACGTCCCGACGCCCCGTAACGTCCTGTTCGGCCACCATTTCGCGGCCATCGCAGGCGCGGGGCCTCTGGTCGGGCCAGTGCTGGCCGCGCAGATGGGCTATCTGCCCGGCGTGCTGTGGATTCTGGTTGGCGCCGTGCTGGCGGGGGCGGTGCAGGACATGATCGTCCTGTTCATGTCGACCCGGCGCGACGGCCGCTCGCTGGGCGACATGGTCCGCACCGAGATGGGGCCGATCCCCGGCGTCATCGCCCAGGTCGGGGTGCTGATGATCATGGTCATCATCCTGGCGGTGCTGGCCCTGGTGGTGGTCAAGGCCCTGGCCGAGAGCCCCTGGGGCACATTCACCGTCGCCGCCACCATTCCCATCGCCGTCTTCATGGGTCTGTACACCCGCTTTCTGCGGCCCGGCCGCGTGGGCGAGGTGTCGGTCATCGGCGTGGTGCTGCTGGTCCTGGCCATCATCGGCGGCGGCCATATTGCGGCTGATCCCTTCTGGGGTCCGGCCTTCACCCTGTCGGGCACAACGCTGGCCATCGCCATGATGGCCTATGGCTTCATCGCCTCGGTCATTCCGGTGTGGCTGCTGCTGGCCCCGCGCGACTACCTGTCCACCTTCCTGAAGATCGGCGCCATCGTCGCCCTGGCCGTCGGCATATTGATCGTGCGCCCGCACATTCAGATGCCCGCCATCACCCCCTTCATCGACGGCACCGGGCCGGTCTTCTCGGGCGCCCTGTTCCCCTTCCTGTTCATCACCATCGCCTGCGGGGCTGTGTCGGGCTTCCACGCCCTGATCTCGTCCGGCACCACGCCCAAGCTGCTGGAGAACGAGAACCAGATCCCGCTGATCGGCTACGGCGCCATGTTGTGTGAAAGCTTCGTAGCGATCATGGCCCTGATCGCCGCCACCGTGCTGGACCCGGCTGTCTATTTCGCCATGAACAGCCCGGTCGCCGTCATCGGCGACAACGCGGCCTCGGCCGCCGCCGCCGTGGCCCAGTGGGGCTTCCACATCACCCCGGCCGAGCTGGAGCAGCTGGCCAAGGACGTCGGCGAGCACTCCATCCTGTCGCGCGCGGGCGGCGCCCCGACCCTGGCGGTCGGCATGGCGCACATCCTGTCGGGCGTCATCGGCGGCAAGGCCATGATGGCCTTCTGGTATCACTTCGCCATCCTGTTCGAGGCCCTGTTCATCCTGACCACGGTCGATGCGGGCACCCGCGTCTGCCGCTTCATGATCCAGGATCTGCTGGGCATGGCCGTGCCCAAGATGCGCCAGACCCAGTCGTGGACCGGCAACGTCGTGGCCACGGCCCTGACGGTCGGGCTGTGGGGCTATTTCCTCTATACCGGCGTGGTCGACCCTCTGGGCGGGATCAACAGCCTGTGGCCCCTGTTCGGCATCGCCAACCAGATGCTGGCGGCGGTCGCCCTGATCCTGGGCACGGTCGTCCTGTTCAAGATGAAGCGGCACAGGTTCGCCTGGGCCACGGCGGTTCCGGCGGTCTGGCTGCTGATCTGCACCGTCACGGCGGGGCTGCAGAAGCTGTTCCACCCCGACGTGAAGATCGGCTTCCTGGCCCACGCGCGGAAGTATCAGGACGCCATGGCCGCCGGCGACATCCTGGCCCCGGCCAAGACCATCGGCGACATGCACCGGGTCATCGTCAACGACTACGTCAACTCGGCGCTGACGGCGGGCTTCCTGTTCGTGGTGCTGACAGTCGTGGTCTATGGCGTCGGGGCCTGCCTCAAGGCGCTGAAGTCCGACCAGCCGACCGTGGTCGAGACCCCGGCCGCGCACGAGTTGACCCTGGCCGACGAAGCCATGGACATCGCCCGTGCCTAGGCCCTCTTCATCCTCGGCGACGACCGGCGGCGCAGACTTGCTCTGCGCCTGCCGGGACACGCTGGTGCGGTGGGGCAAGGACGCCCGCCGCACCGCCGGGCTGATGATCGGCCAGCCGGATTATGACGCCTATGTCGCCCATGCCGCCGTCACCCACCCGGATCAGGAACCGCTGGACCGCACCGCCTTCTTCCGCCTGCATGAGGCGCGGCGGTTCGGCGAAGGCGGCGGCTTCCGCTGCTGCTGAGGGCGCCGGCCCCTCCCACGCCGTCATCCTCGGGCTTGACCCGAGGATCGGGTGGTCCATCTGCACAACGGCGCAGGGCGAGCGCGTCGCGGCCCTCGATCCTCGGGTCAAGCCCGAGGATGACGGCTATGAAAGGCAGAAGGCACAGCGGCGCCGTCCCCGAACGGTTACACCCGATCATACCTTGTTACGGCGACGGGGTTGCAACCGCGCGCGCTCCGTCCCACTAAGGCGCCCATCATAATCGCCCCTGTTCAGGAGACTGCTCCCCATGACCGTTCGCGTCGCCATCAACGGCTTCGGCCGCATCGGCCGCCTCGTCCTCCGCTCGATCGTCGAGCACGGCCGCAAGGACATCGAGGTCGTGGCGATCAACGACCTGGGTCCGGTCGAGACCAACGCCCACCTGTTCCGCTATGACTCGGTGCACGGCCGCTTCCCCGGCACGGTCACGACCGGCGAGGACTGGATCGACGTCGGCACGGGCAAGATCAAGGTCACGGCCGAGCGCGACCCCGCCAACCTGCCGCACGCCGAGTTGAAGGTCGACATCGCCCTGGAATGCACGGGCATCTTCACGTCGAAGGACAAGGCCTCGGCCCACCTGAAGGCGGGCGCCAAGCGCGTGCTGGTCTCGGCCCCGGCCGACAACGCCGACAAGACCATCGTCTTCAAGGTCAACCATGAGACGCTGACGGCCGACGACATCGTCGTCTCCAACGGCTCGTGCACGACCAACGCCCTGGCCCCGGTGGCCAAGGTGCTGCACGACCTGTTCGGCATCGAGCGTGGCTACATGACCACCATCCACGCCTACACCGGCGACCAGCCGACGCTGGATACGATGCACAAGGATCTGTACCGCGGCCGCGCCGCCGCCCTGAGCATGATCCCGACCTCGACCGGCGCCGCCAAGGCCCTGGGCCTGGTCCTGCCGGAACTGAAGGGCAAGCTGGACGGCTCGTCGATCCGCGTCCCGACCCCGAACGTCTCGGTCGTCGACCTGAAGGTCGTCGCCGGTCGTGAAGTCACCGTCGAGGAAATCAACGCCGCCCTGCTGGCCGCCGCGAACGGCCCGATGAGCGGCGTCCTGGCCACGACTACCGACCCGCTGGTCTCGGTCGACCTGAACCACGTCGCCGCCTCCTCGACCGCCGCCCTGCCGCAAACGCAGGTCGTCGACGGCAAGCTGGCCCGCGTCCTGACCTGGTACGACAACGAGTGGGGCTTCGCGACCCGCATGGCCGACACCGCCCTGGTGATGGCGAAGTTCCTGTAATCTGAAACCACCGCTCTCGACCCTTCTCCCCTTGTGGGAGAAGGTGTCAGGCGGAGCCTGACGGATGAGGGGGCTGACGCGCCGCATGATGCCTGACTGCATCCAGAACCAGATTCGGATTCGTCAGCACGGCCTCATTGCCGAAGCGCAGGACGGTAAAGCCTCGCCGCTCAAGGTCCGCATCGCGCGCAGCGTCCTCGGCTATGCGCACTCTATGCACGCCGCCGTCCAGTTCGATCACCAACCTGAGTTCATAGCAGCAGAAGTCAGCGATCCAGCGCCCGATGCGGGTCTGTCGCCGGAACTTGTGCGCCTCAAACCCTCGACCGCGCAGGATGCGCCACATCGCCGCCTCGGCGGGCGTCATCGTCGCTCTCAGTCGCTGCGTCTGGTTCAACGCCCCCTCATCCGGCTCGCTCTGCGAGCCACCTTCTCCCACGAGGGGAGAAGGAAGAACAGAGATACGCCATCATGACCTTCCGCACCCTCGACGACGTTTCCGACCTTTCGGGCAAGGCCGCCCTGGTCCGCGTGGACTTCAACGTGCCGATGGAGGACGGGAACGTCACCGACGACACCCGTCTCAAGGCCGCTCTGCCGACTATCCACCGCCTGCGCGAGGCGGGCGCCAAGGTGGTGCTGCTGGCCCACTTCGACCGGCCCAAGGGCGAGCGCGTGCCGTCGATGAGCCTGAAGCCTGTCGTTCAACCGCTGGAGCTGCTGTTGCACGGCCCCGTGCGCTTCGCCGACGACTGCGTGGGCGACGAGGCCAAGGCCGCCGTGGCTGACCTGGACGCCGGCGGCGTGCTGCTGCTGGAGAACGTCCGCTTCTACAAGGGCGAGGAAAAGAACGACCCGGCCTTCGCCGCTCAACTGGCGGAACTGGGCGACCTCTACGTCAACGACGCCTTCTCGGCCGCGCACCGCGCCCACGCCTCGACCGAAGGCCTGGCCCGCCTGCTGCCCGCCTATGCCGGTTGCGCCATGGCGCGCGAGCTTGAGGCGCTGGATGCGGCGCTCGGCAAGCCGCAGAAGCCGGTCATCGGCATCGTCGGCGGCGCCAAGGTCTCGACCAAGCTGGACCTGCTGAAGAACCTGGTCGCCAAGCTGGACTACCTGGCCATCGGCGGCGGCATGGCCAACACCTTCCTGTTCGCCCAGGGCGTCGATGTCGGCGGTTCGCTGTGCGAGAAGGATCTGGCCGACACCGCCCGTGAGATCATCGAGGAAGCCCGCCGTCAGGGCTGCGAACTGCTGCTGCCGGTCGACGTCGTGGTGGCCAAAGGCGTCAAGCCGGGCATCGAGTCGGGCGTGCGCGCTCTGGATCGCATCGCCGCCGACGACCTGATCCTGGACGCTGGGCCTGAGACGGTCGCCCGTCTGAACCGCGCCATGGACCTGTCCAAGACCCTGATCTGGAACGGTCCGCTGGGCGTGTTCGAGGTTCCGCCCTTCGACAAGGCCACGGTCGAAGCCGCCAAGCACGCCGCTGAACTGGCCAAGTCGGGCAAGCTGGTCGCCGTGGCCGGCGGCGGCGACACGGTCGCGGCCCTGAACCACGCGGGCACGGCCGACGACATGACCTTCGTCTCCACTGCGGGCGGCGCCTTCCTGGAATGGATGGAGGGCAAGGTTCTGCCGGGCGTCGAGGCCCTGCGCGCCGCCTAAAAAACGTCAAGGCGAGGGCTGTTCGCGGCCCTCGCCTCTGATGCCTGAAGCTTTAGTCTTCGCCGTCCATGTCGACGGCGCGCGCGACCAGATCGCGCCACGTCGGATCGGTGTCGTCCACCAGATCGACGTCATCCAGCAGGGCCACCGCCCCGCCGCCGTCGGGCAGAATCAGCCCCAGCACCTGCATCAGTTCGCCGTCAGGCCCGACATGGGCCTCGGCCTGAACGATCACAGCCGCCTGCTCGCCGTCGTCTTCCCACCAGATGACCGTCTGGGGCAGCTCCATGTCGATGACGCGCGCATCCTCGGTGTCGCCCAGAGCAAAGACCGCCTTGCCCGCCTGAACGTCGTCCAGCGTCGCCACAGCCCCGTTGAAAGGCGTCAGCCGCGACCAGTCGTCGACGTCGAAACCGCCGCCGTCTTCATCCAGCGCATCGTCGTTCTGGCTCATCGCCGCTCCTTGGTCAGACACGCCCGAGGCGTCGCGTCCACTTAGAGGCTGCGCGTCCAAAGTCCACCACGCTTGCGCCCTGTCACATCGGCGTGACTTCCCCCGCCCGACCAGCTAAGACCTCGGGCAAAATCATATCTGGTTCAGGAGACTACCCATGGCGCGCATCACGCTGCGACAACTGCTCGACCACGCGGCGGAGCACGACTACGGCCTGCCCGCCTATAACATCAACAACATGGAGCAGGGCCTGGCCATCATGGAGGCCGCCGACGCCGTCAACGCGCCGGTCATCATCCAGGCCTCGCGCGGCGCCCGCTCCTACGCCAACGACGTCGTCCTGGCCAAGCTGATCGACGCCCTGGCCGAACTGTATCCGCACATCCCGGTCTGTATGCACCAGGACCACGGCAACGGCCCGGCGACCTGCGCCACCGCCATCCAGTACGGCTTCACCTCGGTGATGATGGACGGCTCGCTGGAAGAAGACGCCAAGACCCCCGCCTCCTACGAGTACAACGTCGAAGTGACGCGCCGCGTCACCGAGATGGCCCACAGCTGCGGCGTCTCGGTCGAGGGCGAACTGGGCGTGCTGGGCTCGCTGGAAACCGGCATGGGCGAGGCCGAAGACGGCCACGGCTTCGAAGGCAAGCTGGACCACTCGGCCCTGCTGACCGACCCGGATCAGGCCGTTGACTTCGTCAAGGCCACCAAGGTCGACGCCCTGGCCATCGCCATGGGCACCTCGCACGGCGCCTATAAGTTCACGCGCAAGCCGGACGGCGAAGTCCTGGCCATGAACGTGATCGAGGAGATCCACCGCCGCCTGCCGAACACCCACCTGGTGATGCACGGCTCGTCCTCGGTGCCGCAGGACCTGCAGGACATCATCAACGCCTATGGCGGCCAGATGCCCCAGACCTGGGGCGTGCCGGTCGAAGAGATCCAGCGCGGCATCAAGAACGGCGTGCGCAAGGTCAACATCGACACCGACAACCGCATGGCCATGACCGGCGCCATCCGCAAGCTGCTGACCGAGAAGCCGGGCGAGTTCGATCCCCGCGCCTATCTGAAGCCCGCCAAGGAAGCCATGCGCAAGCTGTGCCAGGAGCGCTATCTGCAGTTCGGCTGCGAAGGTCAGGCCTCCAAGATCAAGCCCCTGTCCACGGCTCAGATGGCCAAGCGCTACGCCGGCGGCGAACTGGACCCGCGCATCGGCTGATCGCCGGTCGCATCACCATCAGATTGAAACGCCCGCCTCCATCGACCGGAGGCGGGCGTTTTCATGTTCACCAGACCCCGTAACGGCCATCGAGCATACGGCGCACAGTCCGCAGTTCGACCTCAGCGTAGCGCAGGTCGTCCTCGGCCCGGCGCGCGGAGCGATGCGCGTCGTCCAGTTCGCCCTCGACCTCGCGAATGCGGTTGCGGATACGCTGGCGCTCTTCGGAGGTCAGGCCTTCCTGACGCAGTTCACGCCGCTTGGCGTCCAGCTTGTCCTCACGGCTTTCGATGCGACGGATCGCCGAGTTCAGCGCGCTTTCGGCCGAAGAGACCGCCTGCTCGACCTCATACAACTGCCGTCCGTCGCGATGCGCGGGCACGAAGGCTCGTTCTTCCGCCGGGGAACAGACGCCCTGATAGGTGCCGCCCGCACGCCCGGCGCGGAAGCCGTTCTCCCAGGTGCAATAGGTCCGCAGCCCATCCTCGCGCGCCGCCATATAGGCGCTCATGTTCGGGGTCACGCCATGCTTGGCGCAGGCCTTGGCGTGGTCATGCAGACGGCTGGATGGATGCCCTTCGGCCCCATCGCGATAGCCCTGTCCGCCCCAGTCGCCGACCAGGCACTGGCCCTCGCTCATCGTGGCGCAGCCCGACAACAGGACGACGCTGGATGCCGCAACGACGGCGACGGTCAGCAACTTCATTTAGGCCTCTCCACAACAGCCGCGCTCGAGGTCCGATGACGCCTCTTCACGCAAGCCATGCTATTTCACACCATGGCTGATGAACCTTTACTGTCGGAAGACGACGAAGCGCCCGAATTGCTCAACGCGCGCATCGACGCGCCCGGCGTGCGTCTGGACAAGGCCCTCGCCGAGGCCTTCCCAACCCTGTCCCGCGCCCGACTCCAGGCCCTGCTGGCCGAAGGCGCCGTCACTCGCGACGGCCAGGTCGTCTCAAGCGGGTCGGCCAAGGCGCAGGCAGGACTCTACGCCGTCGCCTTGCCGCCCGTCGCCCCGGCGACGCCCCAGCCCGAAGCCATCCCCCTGACGGTGCTGTTCGAGGACGCCGATCTGATCGTCATCGACAAGGCGCCCGGCATGGCCGCCCATCCGGCCCCCGGCTGCGAGACCGGCACCCTGGTCAACGCCCTGCTGGCCCACTGCGGCGACAGTCTGTCCGGCATCGGCGGCGTGGCCCGCCCCGGCATCGTCCACCGCCTCGACAAGGACACCTCGGGCGTCATGGTCGCCGCCAAGTCCGACCGCGCCCACGCAGGGCTGTCCGCCCTGTTCGCCGCCCACGACATCGAGCGCACCTATGTGGCCCTCACGCGCGGCGCGCCCTCGCCCGAAAAGGGTCGCATCCAGACCCAGATCGGCCGTTCCAGCGGCGACCGCAAGAAGATGGCCGTGCTGCGCTCCGGCGGACGCGAGGCGATCACCGACTATGTGGTTCAGCAGACCTTCGGCCGCCCGGCCAAGGCCTCGACCGCCCCGCTAGCCGCTCGCGTCGCCTGCACCCTGCACACCGGCCGCACCCACCAGATCCGCGTCCACATGGCGTCCAAGGGCGCGCCCCTGCTCGGCGACCCCGTCTACGGCTCAGGCAGTCCGGCGGCTGCCGTCCGCGCCGCCGTCGAGGCGTCCGACTTGAAACGCCAGGCCCTGCACGCCGCCGTCCTCGGCTTCATCCACCCCGTCACCGGCGAAGCCCTCCGCTTCGAAACCGCCCCGCCCGAGGACATGCTGCGGCTGGAAGCCCTGCTCAGCGAACTCTGACGCTTTGGCGCGCCGTCGCGTCTGCGCCAAACTGTCCGCTTTATTAGCAACAACATCTGTGCTAGATAATCGCCACGACGGACGACCAGCGCGGTCGCCGCCGAATTGAGACAATCCGCCCCTTTCGCTCCGGGCAACGGATTCCCATCTTATCAGTTGAGGGGCGAGGTGATGATGCACGTCATGTGGTCAAAGCCGCGGCGCCTGCTCTAGCATTCGGTCGGAGGGACCACATGGCCAATACCACGCTGACGGTGATGTCGCCTGAACAGGGACTGTCCCGTTATCTCACGGAAATCCGTAAGTTTCCGATGCTGACCAAGGATGAGGAGTTCATGCTCGCCAAGCGGTGGAGCGAACACCAGGATCCTGAGGCCGCCCACCGTCTCGTGACCTCTCACCTGCGCCTCGTGGCCAAGATCGCCATGGGTTATCGCGGCTACGGCCTGCCGATCGGCGAGGTGATCTCCGAGGGCAACGTCGGCCTGATGCAGGCCGTCAAGAAATTCGATCCCGACAAGGGCTTCCGCCTGGCGACCTACGCCATGTGGTGGATCCGCGCCTCGATCCAGGAATACATCCTGCGCTCCTGGTCCCTCGTGAAGATGGGCACCACGGCGGCGCAGAAGAAGCTCTTCTTCAACCTGCGCAAGGCCAAGAGCCAGATCTCGGCCTTCGAGGAAGGCGACCTGCACCCGGAACACCTGGCGGCCATCGCCACCAAGCTGGGCGTGTCGGAAGAAGAAGTCACCAACATGAACCGCCGTCTCGGCGGCGACGCCTCGCTGAACGCCCCGCTGCGCGCGGACGGCGAAAGCGAGTGGCAGGACTGGCTGGCCGACGACAACGCCGTCAGCCAGGAGACCCAACTCGCCGAAGACGAGGAAAAGTCGATCCGCATGAGCCTGCTGCAAGAGGCCATGGAGGAACTGACCGACCGCGAGAAGCACATCCTGACCGAACGTCGCCTCAAGGACGACCCGGTCACGCTGGAAGAGCTCGCCGGCCAGTACGGCGTCAGCCGTGAGCGCGTGCGTCAGATCGAGGTACGCGCCTTCGAAAAACTGCAGAAGGCCATGCGCGCTGCGGCCGAAGAACGGAACCTGGTCGACGCCTGACGTCGACCGCGGCTCACTACCCCGCCCGCGCCAGGGTCTCGGGCGGCGCCAGCTTCAGCACCGCCTGAACCGGCGCCGTCAGCGCGGCTTTCGTCGGCGCCCCGGCGGCCAGCACCGTATCCAGCCCCGCCGCGGCGATCGCCAGCGGCGCGTCGCCGGTCTTGATGGCCAGCGCCTTCAACGTCTCGGCCTGCTGCTTAATGGCTCGCACGGCCTGCATCGGATCGCTGTCGAACTGCGTCAGGGCCGAGAACAGGATCCGCATCGCCTGATCCTTGACGGCCACCGCGGCCTCGGCGCCGGAACGCGGCTTGTCCGCCTTGCGCTTCTGCGGTCCGGCGTAGTCGTCCGAGTTGAAGCGCCGCCGGTCCGGGCCGACATAGCCCACCGCCTCGACCCAGTCGCGCGGCTTGGTCGCCAGGTTCTCGATCCGACGTTGCAGATCGCCGCTGGTGAAAGGTTTTCTCAGGAACTCGTGCACGCCGGAATCCCGCGCGCCCTTGATGGCGCTGGCGGTCGCCTCGGCCGTCACCATGATGATCGGCGCGCGTCGGCACGACAGGCTGGAGCGACGGATGCGCCGCACCAGGGCCTCCCCGTCCAGCTTCGGACCCGCCCGCTCGGTGCAGATCAGGCCCGGCTCCATCTCGCGCGCCAGCTCCAGCACCCGCGCCTCGTCGCCCTCGACCACGATCTCGCGCGATCCGAACCCCTTCAACAGGTCCATCAGCAGGCGCGCG
The DNA here is from genome assembly GCF_057655995.1 of Brevundimonas sp. Soil_N_31. Lineage (NCBI taxonomy): Bacteria > Pseudomonadati > Pseudomonadota > Alphaproteobacteria > Caulobacterales > Caulobacteraceae > Brevundimonas > Brevundimonas sp. Soil_N_31. Next base: position 175,109 of record NZ_JBDGLE010000004.1, on the reverse strand, counting down.
GCGGCGGGATTGGGATCAACGATCAGCACGCGCCGAACCACCGGCGCGATCCTCTGTATCGTTTTGGCGTCTAGGGCGAACACGGGGCGAGCTCCATTCCAGAGCCCGACCCTATGCCCCACGGGTTAAGGCGATGTTGCCTCGACCCAAAAATGTAAACTTAGCCTTGGAACGGATCGCGCATCAGAATGGTGTCGTCGCGCTCGGGGCTGGTCGACAGCAGGGCCACCGGCGCGCCGATCAGCTCCTCGATCCGCCGCACATACTTCAGCGCATGGGCGTTCAGATCCTTAAAGCTGCGGACGCCAGCCGTGCTCTCGTTCCAGCCTTCCAGCTCCTCGAACACCGGCTCAGCCGAGGCCTGATCCTTCAGGCTGGACGGCAGATAATCCAGCACCTCGCCGTTGATGCGATAGCCGACGCAGATCTTCAGCGTCTTCAACCCGTCCAGCACGTCCAGCTTGGTCAGGGCGATGCCGTCGATGCCGTTGATCGCCACCGACTGGCGCACCAGCACCGCGTCGAACCAGCCGCAACGCCGCGCCCGGCCGGTGTTCACGCCGACCTCGCGACCGACCACGGCCAGATGCTCGCCGACCTCGTCGTTCAGTTCGCAGGCGAAGGGGCCTTCGCCGACGCGGGTCGTATAGGCCTTCACGATGCCCAGCACATAGCCGACGCCGCGCGGGCCCACGCCCGACCCCGCCGCCGCCTGTCCGGCGATGGTGTTGGAGCTGGTCACATAGGGATAGGTGCCGTGATCCACGTCCAGGAAGGCGCCCTGCGCACCCTCGAACAGCACCCGCTTGCCCGCCTTCTGGGCCTGATCCAGCATGCGCCACGCCGGCTTGACGTAGGGCAGGATCTTCGGCGCGATCTCCAGCAGTTGCGCCAGCAGCGCCGCCGGGTCGATCGGCTCCAGCCCCAGACCCGCACGCAGCGGATCGTGGTGCGAGCGCAGGCGGTCGATCTTGATCTTCAGGTCGTCTTCATTGGCCAGGTCGCAGACGCGGATGGCGCGGCGGCCGACCTTGTCCTCATAGGCCGGGCCGATGCCGCGGCCGGTCGTGCCGATCTTGGCGCCCGGCGCGCTGGCGGCGGCCTCGCGCGCCACGTCCAGCGCCGGGTGGATCGGCAGGATCAGGCAGGCGTTGTCGGCGATGGTCAGGATGTCGGGGGTGATGGCCACGCCCTGGGCCTGGATCTTCTCGATCTCGCCGACCAGGTGCCAGGGATCGACGACCACGCCGTTGCCGATGATCGAGGGCTTGCCCTGCACCACGCCCGAGGGCAGCAGCGCCAGCTTGTAGACCTTGCCGTCGACGACCAGCGTATGCCCGGCGTTATGGCCGCCCTGGAACCGCACGACCATGTCGGCCCGGTTCGACAACCAGTCGACAATCTTGCCCTTGCCCTCGTCGCCCCATTGGGCGCCGACCACCGCGACGTTAGCCAAGACCGTTTCTCCGCAATCCAGAATGCGGTGGGAGCCTATAACCCCTGAATCGTCCGGAGTCGCCCCGAAGGTGCAGATTTATCCGGCCAGCTCACACACCGCCGTCTGAAACGCCCATTCCAGCCACGGCGTCGCGGCCACGACATCCGCCGTCTCGACCGTACAGCCGCACCACAGGCGCAGGCCCGGCGGGGCGTTGCGGTGCGGCTCCATGTCATAGACCGCCCCCTCGCCTTCCAGCAGAGCCTTGAACCGCGTCACAAAGGCCCTCTGCCCCGCCTCGTCCAGCGCCGTCACGCGCGGATCGACGAACTTCAGACAGACCGAAGTGGTCGAGCGAATGTCCGGCCGGTTGGGCAGGAAGGCGATCCACTCCGTCCGCTCCACCCATTCGGCCAGGGCCGCATAGTTGGCGTTCGTGCGCGCGATTAGGGCGGGCAGGCCACCTTCGGCCTTCGCCCAGTCCAGGGCGTCGATCCAGTCCTCGATGGTCAGGACCGAGAAGGTATTCATCACCACCCCGTCCGCCAGCGTCCGGTCGAACCCCTTCTTGTCGGCGATGCGCAGCACCTTCGGCACCGCCCGATCCGGCCGATAGCTGTCCAGCCGCGCCACCGCCCGCGGCGACAACACCATCACCCCGATGCCCGCCTCGCCGCCCAGCGCCTTCTGGAAGCTGAAGGTCGTCACATCCAGCTTGTCCCACGGCAGGTCCATCGCAAACGCCGCCGAGGTCGCGTCGCAGATGGTCAGCCCCTCGCGGTCGTCAGCGATCCAGTCGCCGTCCGGCACGCGCACGCCCGAGGTCGTGCCGTTCCACGGAAACACCACGTCCTTCTTCGGATCGACCTTCGACAGGTCCGGCAACTCGCCCCACGGCGCCGTCAGGGCTTCGGGCTCCAGCCCCAGATGCGTCTTCACGTCCGCCAGCCAGGTCAGGCCGAAATTCTCATAGGCGATCACCTGCACCGGGCGCTCGCCCAGCATGCACCACAGCGCCGCCTCGACCGCCCCGGTGTCCGAACCGGGCGTGTAGAGCATGACATAGTCGTCCGGCGGGCTCAGCACTTCGCGCGTCAGCTTCAGCCCATGCGCAAACCGCTCGGCCACCTCCGGCGCGCGGATGCCCCGGCCCATCAGATTGGTCGGCAGCCCCGCCAACGACCAGCCCGGACGCTTGGCCGTCGGCCCGGCCGAGAACCAGGGGCGAGCGGGCTTGGCGGCAGGCTTGGGCGTCATGACGGTCTCTACAGTCTCGGGGAGGAGAAGAAGGAAGCTAGGCCCTTAGGCCATCAACGGCTGGGCTTATAGGGCCGGCGTTCACGCCATTCGGTCGCAAACCGGACCAGTTCGTCGTCCGGCGTCTCGGGCAGCGTCACCACCAGCTTGGCCAGCAGATCGCCGCGCTTGCCGTTCGCATAGGCGCCGCGCCCCTTCAGCCGCAGCACCTTGCCCGAGTTCGAGCCCTTGGGGATGGTCATCATCACCGCGCCCTCGGGCGTCGGCACCTGGATCTTGCCGCCCAGCACCGCGTCTGGAACCGACACCGCCAGATCCATCGTCAGATCGGCGCCGTCGCGCTTGAACACCGGATGCGGCTGGATGCGCAGTTCGATCAGGGCGTCGCCCGCCTGACCGCCCCGCCCCGGCGCGCCCTGCCCCTTCAACCGGATCACCTGACCTTCGGAAGCGCCCTTGGGAATGGCCACATCCAGCATCCGCCCGTCCGAGAACTGGATGCGCCGCGTCGTCCCGGCGATGGCGTCTTCAAGGCTGATGTCCAGGGTGGCGCGCACGTCCTGGCCGCGCCCGCCGCCGAACCCACGCCCGGCCCCACGCCCGCCGCCGCCGAAAGCGCCGAAAATCTCTTCCAGATCGATGTCGTCGAAGCTGGCCCGGCCGCCGGGGCCGCCCTCGCCGCGCCCGCCGAAGCCGAAGCCCCCGAAACCGCCGCCGCCCGGCCGTCCGCCCTGCGCCCCGCCGCCGAAGCCGCGAAACTGCTCGCGTCCGTCGGCGTCGATCTCGCCGCGATCATACTTCGCTCGCTTCTCGGCGTCGCCCAACAGGTCGAAGGCGGCGGTGATGCGTTTGAACCGTTCCTCGGCGGCCTTGTCGCCGGGGTTCTTGTCGGGGTGCAGTTCCTTGGCCAGCTTGCGGAACGCCTTCTTGATCTCGTCCGCGCTCGCGCCCTTGGAAACGCCCAGTTCCTGATAGGGATCGCCAGCCAATTTTCGCTCCACTCGGATCAATACGGACCAGAGCGTCAGTTAAGCCATGCGCCCGCCCGCCGAAAGGGGCGAGGATGGTTTCCTCATGTTGCAACACCCTCTCCCGGCGGGAGAGGGCCTTGTATCTCACAACCCCGACACCGCCTCCGCCCCCCAGCCATACCCTTCGCCCCACTGAGCCACAGCAACCCGGACGCCCGTCCCGACGCCGCCCGGAAAGTCCCCCGCGACCTCAGCCGCCCCATAGACAGCCTCCAACCCCTCGACTTCCCAGACCCGGCGCTCGGCATCCCCGTCCAGCACCCGCACCCGAAACCGCCTCGGATCGACCTCGACCGGCTCGCCTTCCCAACCGTCGCCGCTCAGACGCACGCGCGACAGCCAGCTCAACCGCCATCCGCCGCCCCCCGGCCTCGCCTTCAGGTGCGCCGGTCGCCACGGCGCCGCGTTCCGGTTGCTCCAGACGAAGCCGACCTCCGTCGTCCCCGCCCCGCCCGGCGGCGAACCCACAGGCCCCGCCCGCCAGATCCGCGGCAATCCGCGCTCGACCGCATCCACCTCAGCCCGCGCCATGCCGCGCTCCAGCACCACGACCAGCGCCCCCGCTTCCGCCCCGCGCGCCGCCGCGCTTTCCGTTCCCTGCTGCCCGCGCAACAGACCGCTCAACCGCCACACGTCGCCGCCGACCAGCTCGGCCCGGCGGAACTGCACCAGCTCCCACCCATCCGCACTGCGCACCGCCAGCAGATTGGCGCCCGACAGCACCGCCTCAGCCGCCCGGCTTTGCGGCGCCTGTCCCTCGATCCGCACGCTCAGCACGCCCGTCTCGTCCCAGCGCCCGACCACGCCGGGTCGCAAGCGCGCCGTCAGCGTCCCCACCGTCGCGGGCGTCTCCACCACCGCCCTTGGCGTCAGGCTGTCGACCGAGACCCCGCCATGCAGCGCCATCGGCGTCCACGGCTCAGCCGCCGCCACGACCACCGGCCGCCCGTCCGCCTCCTCGCCCGGCAGCGGCGGCAGGTCCAACAGCATCAGGAACGGCGCCCCCGGCGTTCCCGCCCCGCCGCCGTCTCCGCGCCAATCCTCGGGCGCGTCCACGACAGACACTTCGACCACCGGCGCCAGCACCGCGCTGGGCGTCTCGTCCCAGTCCAGCCGCTCGACGCGCCAATCGCCCGCACGCCCCTCCACCGCCGTCACATCGCCCGGCTCCAGCCTCAGCGCCTCCAGCGGCCCCAGCTTCAACGTCAGCCGCTCGGCCGCCTCGCCCGCCAACAGCCGCTGCGCCGCCGCCGTCGCCAGCCCGGCCCCGACCACGGCGGGCAGGGCCGCATCCACGCCGCCGCCCTCGCCGTCGCCGCGCACCGTCACCGCGCCCAGCTGATAGTCCGCCGCCTCGTCGATAAACCGCAGCCGCGCCGCGCCCGGCCGAGGCGTCAGCCGGCGATCCGCCGCCTCGCTCCCGCCCTTGTCGGGCAGGGCCAGCGCCGCCTGATGCAGCGTCATCTCCCGCGCCGTCTCGCCCAGCACGGCCACCCGACCATCCCGCTCGGCCGTCGTCGCCCCCAGCGCCTGCACCAGCGGCGCGAGCGCATCCTTCGTCGCCATCGGCCGGTCGATGACATAGCCCGTCACCCTGCCGTCCACCGCCCCGACCGTAAAGTCCGTCTCGCTCAGCCCGCCGCGCTTCAGGATCGCCTCGATCAGCCCGCGCGCATCGCCGCCCATCCGCCCGTTCAGCCAGTGCCCCGTGCGCCAGGCGCCCGCGTCCGCCCACACTTCACCCAGCGCCGGAAAGGCCGGATAAGGCCGCGCGTCCCAGCACCAGACATCCGCACCCTGCAGCATCGGCCCGCCATAGACGCCCGAGATCGGATTGTTCATCGGCTGCGCATAATGCCCCAGCACCGCCTCGATCAGCCGCCGCTGCATCCGGTCGTCGCGGGCGCCCGTAGAATGCGGCGGCAGGGCGTTCTCACTGCTCTTCGGGTCTTGGAACAGGTTGGGCGCATTGCCCCCACGATCCACCGCCGCACAGCCGAACTCGGTCAGCCGGATCGGCTTCATCCCCGGAACCCAGGCCGTCGACGCCGCCTGCCGCACGCCGCCCACGCGCTCATGGTGCGCGTTCGACCACCAGCCCTTAATATCCTTGTAGCGCCAGATCCAGTCCTCGCCGTGCGCGCCATCCTCGATCGGCGTCCGCGTCTGCGCCGCCCGATCCGCCGCGCTGGCGTAGAACCAGTCATATCCCTCGCCGCCCGCCACCTGCGCCGCCAGATAGGCCGGGTCCGACGGCCCCTTGAAATCTTCGGCGTCCCGCCCGCCGGCGCCCCCGCGCCAGTCGCCCATCGGCGGATACCAGTCGATGCCGACGTAATCGATGTTCGGGTCCGCCCATAGCGGATCCAGGTGAAACCTTGCCTCTCCCTCCCTCTGCCAGCCGAAATATTCCGACCAGTCGGCGGCGTAGCTCAGCTTGATCCGCGACCCGACCACCGCCCGGCACTCCGCCGCCAACGCCCGGAACTGCGCCACCGCCGGAAAGTCCCCGTCCGCATCGCGCGTCCAGGTCAGCCCTCGCATCTCCGAGCCGATCAGCAGGCCGTCCGCCCCCTCCTCCGCAGCGATGCGGGCGTAGTGCAGCGCCAGCCGCCGCAAGCCCCAGCCGCCCGCCGTCCCGAACAGGGCCGCGACCTCCGCCGTCGCCCCCGCCCCGTCCGTCCCCGTGATCCGCCCCCGCCACGGATAGCCGGGGCAGTCCATGAAGACGAAGGGATACAGCGTCACCTCCAGTCCGCGCGCCTTCAACGCCCGGATCGCCTGCCGCACGCTCTGATCCGACGGCGTGCCGCCATAGGCCGGACCATCCTCGACCTGAGAGATCAGATGCGCGTCCGCCCGCTCGACCCCGGCCACGCGCCAGACCAGCGGCTCGGTCGGCTTCTGACGCCGCTCCACCCCCGGCCGGATGCGGCAATGGCTCATGCGTATGTCGTCGCCGAACCAGCCGACCACCAGGCTGACCCGTTTCAGCCTCGGCGCCTGGGCCGTCAACTGATCCAGCGACGCCTCCAGATCCGTCTGCCCCGCCGTCAGATGCACGTTCTCGGGCGTCGATTTCGTCAGCCCCTCGCGCCGCATCACCGGTTCCGTCGCCAGGCAGAACTCGCCCGCGCCGGGGATCAGGCACACGCCCTCCAGCCGGTCCTCCATCTGCGGTTCGGCGCCCTGCGGCCGCCGGAACACCTCGAACGCAAGCTGCGGCGGCCGGTCGCCATAGGCGTCCAGCGGCAGATCCTCGAACACCACATAGGCTGTCCCGCGATAAGCGGGCGCCCGCCCCTCCACCGCCTCGATCAACGGATCCGGCGTCTGATCCTCGGTCCCGCGATGCAGGCGCATGGTCACGCCCGCCATGTCCATCGGCTGACCGTCGGCCCAGATACGTCCCACCCCGTCGATCTCGCCCTCGCACAGGGCCACGGCGAAGCTCAGGGAATAGGCGTAGTCGACCGTCTTGCCCGCCTTGCCGCCCGACCGCTTCTCCTTGCGCTCCAGAAACCGCGCGGCCCAGATCACCTGCCCGACCACCCGCGCCCGCCCGAAGACGCAGGCCATCGGCGCCCCCTCGGCCGAGGATTGCAGCTTCAGCCCCTCCAGCCTCGGCCCGACCTGCCGCGCGGGCGACAATCCAGCGACCAGCCTGTCGTCCAGCGCCCGCCCCAGCAGGCCCCCAGCCAACAGGCCCAGGCTGCTGACGCCCGCCATGCCCCCAAGGCCGCCCAGCAGCACCTGCGCCATCGTCTACTCCTTCAAATTCCCGCCAAGGGTTCAGGCCAGCGAAAGGCCGCAACCAGCCGCCGTCGCCACCACGGCCCCATCCAGCTTTCGACGACCGAGCGCCCCCAATAGGCGTGGATCATCCGTCGCTCCGGTCCTTCAACCGCGCTCAACACCGCGCAGTGTTTGGCCGGCGCGCCCGCCGCCATGCGGAACAGCAGCACGTCGCCCAGCCCCGCCCGCTCCGGCGATATCTCCATCAGCCAGCGCCGCGCCGCCGACCACAACGCCTCCTCGCCCCCGACCTCGGCCCAGTCAGGGCGATAGGGCGGCGGCGCCTCCGGCTCCTCGCCCATCACCTCGCGCCAGACCCCGCGCACCAGCCCCAGACAGTCCGCCCCCTCGCCCTTCACGCTGGCCTGATGCCGATAGGGCGTCCCCAGCCACCCCCGCGCCGCCGCCACGACCCGCGCGCGCGCGCGCCACGCCTCTCCCTCCCCTTCATGGGGAGGGTGGTCGCGCAGCGACCGGGTGAGGAGGGCTTGCTGATAAGGACTCGGCGCCTGAACAGCCCCGCCGCCCTCACCCGGCTTCGGCTCCGCCTCAGCCACCCTCCCCATGAAGGGGCGGGAGAGATCAGCGCCCGCCCTCATCGCCTGCGGCTCCCGCCGTCATTGCGCCCGCTTACCGGCCGCGCGGTCAGGAAGTCCTCGCCCGGCACATCCGGAAACCCCTGGAAATTCACTCCATTGCCGAAGACGCCCACACACGTCGCCCACCGCTTGTCGCAACTGCGCCCCGCAACCGCCGCCGCGCCCAATCGGCAACGCCCGTCGCCCAGCACCGCGTCGCAGCCCCGGCCATAGGTCCGCCCGACCACCCGCTCCAGGGCCGCCATCGGCCCGTTCAGGTCGGCGATGAATCGCCCCTCCTCGCGCCGTATCCGCGCCAGCCGCCCCGTCCACAGCCGCACCTTCAGGTCCGGCCGCATCCAGTCCACGCGCCACAGCTCGACCTCGGCGGCGTCATACTGCCCCGCCGCTATGTCCTCTTCGGTGATCGCCGCATCATCCAGTCCGCCAGACGCCGACAGCGCCCCCGCCGCCAACCCGACCTCGCCCTCGCCCGCTCCGCCGGTCCAGCCGCTGGCCGCCCGGCACGCCACGCCCTCTAGCTCCAGATCGCGGTCATGATCGGTGAAGCCCATCGCCCGCCCATCCGCCCGCCTCAACAGCCAGACATGACACAGCGTCGCCGCCCCGCTCTCGATGCGGGCGGCCAGTTCATCCGGAACATTGCGCATGGCTCAGATCCGCACCTCGATCAGCGGCATGGCGACCATCCGCCCGGCGCCGAAGCTCTCCAGCGTCACCTCCATCCGATCCGCGTCAAACCGCACCGGCACGTCGAAGGCGAACCCCGCCGTCACCGGCGCGCCTTGAGGCGGCGCCGTCGCCAGCGTCACCCGCCCCGTCGTCGTCTCCAGATTGAAGGCCGCGGTCTCCACGCCCGCCACGGCCACGCGCACCGATCCCTCCACCGGCTTGGCGATGACCCGCCGGTGATCCCCATAGGCCTTGCTCAGTTGAAAGACGCGCGCCTGCCCGTCTCCAGTCCCGATCGCCTGATCCAGCGATGTCACGGCCGCCCCCGGCGCCCCGCTCCTGAAGTCCGCGAAGTCGCGAAACCGGAACCCGTGCAGCCGCCCGCGCCGCGCCTCGAAAAACGCCGTCAGCGCCGCCATGTCGTCCAGCGACCGCAGACCCGCCCCGATCAGATACCGCCTGCGCCCGTCCGCCCAGGGCGTCGAGCGCCGCTCGAACCCCGAGGCGAGCGTCGTGATCTCCGTCCTGCGCTCGACCCCGCCGGTCGAGCCGAACGCCAGCCGCGCGGGCAGGCGCACCTCATGAAAGGCCATGCGTCCTCGCTAGTTTGATGTGGATTGCGTCCCGTCGCGGGACAGTTTGCGAACGTCTCGCGAAAAACTTCGCCTAACGTCAGACTTCGGGTTGTCCGCGCCGCCCGCGTCAGCCATGCTTTCGCCACACCACGGCGAAGCCGTTCAACGACAGGAGATCCGCGTGCGCGGCGAAATTCTCAGCTATGACGACGTCTCGGGCACGGGCCTGATTAGCGGCGACGACAGCATCCGCTACGGCTTCACCCGCACGGACATCCAGGCTGGCGGAACCGTCGCCGTCGGCGCCCGTGTCGACTTCGTGCCGGAAGGCATGGAGGCGACCCAGGTCATGATCCTGGCCTCCACCGCCCCCGCCGCCGCCTTCGGCCAAGCCGCCGCCTCATCGACGGGCGGCGCTCCGCTCGGCGCCTATGACTTCGCCACGGCCATGTTCTCGTTCAACGGCCGCCTGCGTCGTCAGCATTTCTGGATCAGCTGGCTGATCCTGTTCGGCGTCGGCCTGATCCTGAACTTCATCCCGTTCCTGAACCTGCTGGGCCTCGCCCTGCTGTGGCCGCACCTCGCCATCGGCGTGAAGCGCCTGCACGACATGGGCAAGGCGGGTTGGATTATCGCCATCCCCTACGTCGTCATGATCGGCGGCTGGGTCTTCGCCTTCATGTCGATCGGCGTTTCGGCCTTCATGAACGCCCAGGCGCTGGAAAACGAGGATCCCGCCGTCATCCTCAGCACCTTCGGCCCGGCGCTGGGCATCCTCAGCCTGACCTGGCTGGTCGCTATCGGCTTCTGGCTCTGGATCGGCATCTCCGACAGCCAGCCCGGCGACAACAAATACGGCCCGAACCCCAAGGGCGAATAAGTTCTAAGGGCGCTCTTCGGAGCGCCCTTTTTTGTTGCACTACCGCTCGACACAGGGCGCCTCGCTGCTTGAGCACGTCCTGTTCAACGCGCGCCCAGGGCCGCCGCCCGCGCCAGCATCCGGGCGATCTGCGTCTCCGAGCGCAGCAGCCCTTCGGCCCCTCCATCCACCGTGACGTTCACCGTCACCCCGGCCCCCGAACCAGAGCGACCGCCCATCGGCTCGACCGTCCCCGCGCTCGCCGGACGGAACACCTCCGGTCCGCGCTCCCCGACCAGATAGGCCCCGCCGCCCAGCACCGGCCCGCCGTCCGCCCGCGCCCCGCCGAAGCCCCCCAGCGCCGCCGCAATCGCCCCCGACAGTCCCCCGCCGCGCACGCCCGCCGCCGCATTGACCGCATTCAGCACCGCCCGCGCCAGTTCGGCCAGCGTCACCTCTCCGTCCGCCGCCGCCCGCGTCAGCGACCGCGTCAGGCTGGCCCCCGCCCGCCCGAAGGCGTCCTCGATCGAGGCCGCCGCCCGTTCCGCCGGCTCCTTCAGCGCCTCCAGCGCCGCCGCGGCCTCGGCCGCCTTCACCGGCACGGCGTCGATGCCGTCCGGCCTGAAATTATCGGTCATCCGGCCACATCTCCTGCATCCGCTCCAGTTCGCCCCGTCCCAGCGGCGCCGCCCGAACCGGCCCCGCCGTCAGCATCCGCCATTCCTTCAGCGACAGCCGCCAGAAGCTCTCCGGCCCCACGCCCAACCGCGCCGCCGCCTGCATCATCTCTCCCCACGGAGTCCTCACGCCGCCGCCGCAAAGGCCTTCGCCACCGCCTCCGCCGTCTCGCGCGGATCGACCGGCGCGCTCGCCAGCCCCTCCGCCAGCGCAACCTCGCCCCCGCCGCGCAGTAAGGCCGCCAGCACCACCATCAGATCCCGCGCCGACAGCGCCTTCATCCGCTCAGCCAGCGCCGCCATCCCGGCGACGCCCAGCCCCGTCTCGATCTCGGCCAGCGCCCCCAGCGTCAGACACAGCTTCCGCTCCGCCCCCGCCAGCCTCGCCACGACCTCACCCCGCACGCCGTTGATCATCACAGCGCCGAGAACGTCACTTCGCCCGCGCTGGCCAGGCTCAGCGCAAAACTGGCCTCGCCCTCATGCTCCCCGGCGTATTCCAGCGCAGCGACCAGAAACGGCCCCTCCAGCACGCCGAAGTCCGGCACGATCAGCCGCCACGTCTTCGCCGCCTGCTCAAAGAAGGCCTCGCGGATCAGGGCGTCCGACGCCGCATCGCGAAAAATTCCCTGCCCTGACACCGCCGCCGACTTCACGCCCGCCCCCGCCAGCAGTTCGCGCCACCGCCCGGCGCTGTCGCTGTCGGTCGCATCCACCGTCTTGGCGTTCAGCGAGATCGTCCTCGCCCTCAGCCCCGCCACCGTGGTGAAGGCGCCCCCCGCGCCCTCGATCTTCAGCAGGATGTCCTTGCCCCGTTGCGCCGTCATCTTTCCTCGCTTCGTTTTCCAGAACCCGCGCGTCCCTCTCCCTCCCCTTCATGGGGAGGGTGGCCGAGCCGCAGGCGAGGCCGGGTGGGGAGGGCCAGACCATTCACACGCCGCACCCTGATCGCCCCGCCGCCCCCACCCGATCGCTATCGCGACCACCCTCCCCATGAAGGGGAGGGAGAGGCGCCGCGCTAAACTTCTTCCGTCACCGCCCGCACCCGCATCACCGCCCACGCCCGCTTCAGATCCGGGCTGCGGAACAGGTCCGTAAACGTCACCGCCACGCTGACCGCCCTCACCCCATCCGCCTCCAGCGGCGCATCGGCGACCCGCGCCCGCACCGCCGCCGCCACGGCCCGCGCCTCCTCCAACCCCCTGAACCGACTGGCGCAGGTCAAGGTCAGCCGCTGCTCCACCCCGCCGCCGTCGGCGTTCAGCGGCCGACTCTCACACCGCCCGATCACCAGATGCGGAAACCCGGCCCCCTGCGGCGCCTCATCCCAGACCCGCACCGGATCACCCAACAGCGCCTGCAACGCCCCATCGCCGCCCAGATGCGCGACCAGCGCCTTCACCAGCGCCCCTTCATGATCCTTCATCGCGCCCGCTCCAGGTTCAGCCGCACCCGGCCCGCCGCCTTCGGATCAGCCTCGATCCCGACCACGCCCCAGTCCGCCCCGCCGAAGCGCGCCACCAGCCCTTCCTCCAGCCTCGGATCGGCCCGCACCGTGGCGCTCAGCGTCTCGACGCCGCGCGTCACGCCTGCGTCCGTCCGCTCGCGCCGCCTTCGCGCGCCCAACGCCAGCCACAGCGACCCGACCGGCTCATAACTGACCACCTGCCCGCCATAGGGCGTCTGCGCCGCCACCGGCCGAACCAGCGAAGCCACCACCTTCATCGCCCCCGCGTTCACAGCCGCACCACGCGATAGGGCGCGATCCACCCCTCGACCGGCGCCGCGCTCATCTCGCCGTCGCCGCGCTCATAGGCGCGCATCACCAGCATCATGCCCGCCAGGGTATGGCTGACGCTGCTCATGCGCGGGATGCTGGTCTCGTCCAGGCCTACGCCGGACAGGAAGACGGCCCGTTCCTCGTCCAGCACGGTGATCATGGCGTGGGGCGCGCTGAACGCCGCGCAGGCGATCGCCGTCAGCCGATCGAAGGCGTCACGCCCTCCCGCCGCAGATTTCGATTGTGTCGCGACAATAGCCATTTTCGCCCCCACCCTGGCCCGCCTCCAACGAATTATTCGTTAGCGACGCCCCGTTCGCCCATCCATTCCGGCGCTTCGAAGTCCAGCGCGTCCTCCGGCTCCTTCAACGCAAGTTCCGAAATCGTCTGGCGCCGCACCGACACCCCGGCCGTGTGCACCGTCTCGGGATCGCCGGAGACCAGCGGGTGCCACCAGGCCAGCGTCCGCCCTTCATCCAGCCGGCGATAGGCGCACGACAGCGGCATCCACTTCAGCCGCTCGATGTTGTCCGGCGTCAGCTGCACGCAGTCCGGCACCTCGGCCTGGCGCTGGGCGTAGTCGGTGCAGGTGCAGCGGTCCGGGTCGAACAGCTTGCAATGGACGTGCGTCGGAATGATCTGGCCCGTGTCCTCGTCCTCGAACCGGATGACGCAGCACAGGCCGCAGCCGTCGCACAGGCTCTCCCACTCGGTCGGAGACATCTCCGCCAGGGTCTTGGTTTCCCAGAAAGGCTTGGGCGACGTGGAATTCATGGGCGCGCCCTATACGCCCCAAATCCCCGTCTGTCGCGGCTTTCAGTGAGTCACGCTCTTGGAGAAGACGTTGATGACCACCACCCCGCCGATGATCAGCGCCAGGCCGATGATCGCCGGAACGTCCAGCTTCTGCTTGAACAGGAACAGGCCGATCACCGAGATCAGCACCACCCCCAGCCCGCTCCAGATGGCGTAGGCCAGCCCCACCGGCATCTGCTTCAGCGCCAGGGTCAGCAGGTAGAAGGCGACGCCGTAACACACCGCCAGCCCCGCCGTCGGCCAGGGCTTGGTGAACTGCTGCGACTGCTGCAACAGGGTCGTCCCCATCACCTCGAAGCTGATCGCGCCCAGCAGGGCCAGCCAGGTCGTCGGGTTCACTCAGCGGCCTCGCCATAGGCGTCCGTCAACAGGCTGCCCGGCGTCAGCAGCGACAGAAGAGCCTTCCTCTGCTCCGGCGACACCTCATGCGTGCCGAACAGATCGGTCATCCACAGGCCGTCGGCGATCAGCCGCAGCATCAGGGCGTCGTCCTTGCCTGCCAGGTCTTCCGGGTCATCGGCGGCCAGGGTCTTCATCGCCCCACGCCAACGCGGGATCAGGCTGGGCTCTATGGCGCAGGCGGCCAGGGCCGCCCGCCCGATGCTGACGTCCCGCTCCGTGGCCGGTTCATTGACGACCGCCCGCAGATAGGCCCGGGCATTGCGGCCATAGGGATTGGGGTCGCGCGCCGCCTCGGTCAGCACCGCGGCCGCCATCTCGGTGGCGAGATAGTCGATCACCCCTTCCAGCAGGGCCAGCTTGTTCGGAAAGTGATGCAGCAAGGCGCCCTTGCTGAACGGCAGGCGCGCCACGACCGCATCCAGCGTCACCGCCATCGCTCCCTGGTCGGCGGCGATCTCGATGGCCATCTCTATGATCTGGCGACGGGTGTCTTCAGGCGTGCGGCGGATGGTTTGCGTGTCCATGACGCTTTACATACCAACTGGACGGTATGCGTCAAGCCGAGACTCGCTCAGGCCTGTCTCACTCTCCGCCGCGCCAGATAGACCCCGACCACCGTCGCCACCGTCAGGATCATGCCCAGGAAGACGGCGCCCAGCCCCATGAAGACCGTGGAGAACAACTGCCCCATGAACCCTTGTCCCACGGCGATCACCGTCTGCGGTCCGACCTGCCCGTCATAGTCGGCCGAGATCCTGTAGGTTCCGGCCCGTTCGACGCGGAACACGTTGATCGCCTCGCCTTGACGCCCGCCCAGCGTATAGGTGGAGCTTCCCATGGGCGCGCTCACCGCCACCGGCGCGCCGTCCGCCGCCTCGACATGGACGGCCAGACCGGGCACTTGATCGACCGCATAGACCCGGCCGTCGACGACGCTGCGATATTCCAGAAAGACCGTGTGCCGGCCCGGCTCCAGCCGCAGTTCGCGCGCGCCCGGCACGACGATCTGCTCCAGCCCGTCGTCCAGCTTCGACAGTTGCGTGAACAGCACCGCGCCCATGGCCGCGAACCCGCAGATCATGGGCAGCGCCGCCAAGGCGTACCAGCCCCGGCCCGGTCCCTTCTTCGCGGCGCGACCGTCTCTTGCCGAGGCGCTCAGATCCATTCCACCCTCCGTCGTCATCGCCCGCGACTACAGCCCGCCGCCAGGGAAGCGTCAACGCCGATGGCCGAAGCGACGGTCAGTCGCTATATGCGCCCCCATGGCCGCCAGACCCCCCCTTGTCGCTCTCAAAGACGTCCGCCTTCAGGACGGTCCCCGCCCGCTGTTCGACGGCGTCGACATGGCGATGGAGCCGCGCAGCCGCGCCGCCCTGGTCGGGCGCAACGGGGCGGGCAAGTCCACCCTGATGAAGGTCGTCATGGGCCTGATCGAGCCGGACTCGGGCGACCGCTCGGTCCAGGCCGGCACCCGCTTCGCCTATGTCCCGCAAGAGCCGGTCATCACCGGCGAGACCCTGGCCGACTACGCCGCCTCGGGCGAGGCCGAGCGCTGGACCGCCGAAAGCTGGCTTGAGACCTTCGGCCTCAACCCGAACAAGTCGACGCAGGGCCTGTCGGGCGGCGAGATCCGCCGCGCCGCCCTCGCCAAGGCCTTCGCCGAAGAGCCCGACCTGCTGCTGCTGGACGAGCCGACCAACCACCTCGACATCCTGGCCATCGAACTGCTGGAGAACGAGCTGATCCAGGCCCGTTTCGCCCTGCTGGTCGTCAGCCACGACCGCGCCTTCCTGAACCGCGTCACCGACACCGTTCACTGGCTGGAAGGCCGCAAGGTCCGCACCCTCAACAAGGGCTTCGTCGAGTTCGACGACTGGGCCGACAAGGTCATGGAGGAAGAGGCCGAGTCCCTGCGCCGTCTGACCAAGCGCATCGAGGCCGAGACCTACACCTTCTACCGCTCCATCACCGCCCAGCGCACCCGCAACGAAGGCCGCGCCCGCGCCCTGCAGCAGATGCGTCTGGACCGGGCCGAACGGGTCAAGGATCTGCCGCGCGAGCTGAACCTCGGCGTCGATTCCGGCGCCGTCTCGGGCAAGCTGGTCGCCGACATCAAGGGCGTCAGCAAGTCGTTCAGCGACCGCGCCATCTTCCGCAACCTGACCACCCGCATCATCCGCGGCGACCGTCTGGCCATCGTCGGCCCCAACGGCGCGGGCAAGACCACCCTGGTCAAGGTACTGCTGGGCGAACTGGCCCCGGACGAAGGCACGGTCCGCATGGGCGCCAACCTGGAACCCCTCTACCTCGATCAGTCGCGCGAGGGGTTGAAGTCGGACATGACCCTATGGGACGCCCTGACGCCGGGCGGCGGCGACTCCATCCTGGTGCGCGGCCGCTCCATGCACGTCGCCGCCTACGCCAAGGACTTCCTGTTTCAGGAAGCCCAGCTGAAGCAGCCCATCTCCACCCTGTCGGGCGGCGAGCGCAACCGCCTGCTGCTGGCGCGGGCGCTGGCCCAGCCCGCCAATCTGCTGATCCTCGACGAGCCGACCAACGACCTCGACATGGACACGCTGGAAAAGCTGGAGGAGTTGCTCGAATCCTACGACGGCACCTTGATCCTGGTGTCGCACGACCGCGATTTCGTCGACCGTCTGGCCACCTCGACCATCGCCCTGAACGGCCGCGGCGACGTGGTCGAGACCCCCGGCGGCTGGCAGGACTTCCTGCGCCAGAACCCCGGCTTCCTCGCCCCGCCCCCGACCCACGCCGAGGCCGCCCCCTCCGGGGGGCGTCGGGTCGAGAAGTCGGAGCCTTCCGACCGCGCCCCCAAGAAACAAGCCAAGCTCTCCTACAAGGACGCCCGCCGTCTGGAAGAGGTCGAAAAGCTGATGGAGACCCTGCCGGTCGAGATCGCCCGACAGGACGCCGTCCTGGCCGACCCCGACCTCTACGCGCGCGACCCGGCGGCCTTCGACCGCGCCATGAAGGCCGCCGAAAAGGCCCGCGCCGAGCTGGAGGCCGCCGAGCTGGACTGGCTGGAGCTGGAAGAAAAGAAGGCCGCCCTGGCGAGCTGACGAACGCGCGGCGCCTCGCCGCACATTCTTCGCCAAACCTCTCCGTATCCGGCCAACCCTTCCGCGATAAGGGCGGAACCCACGGTTTACATTCGCCCCCGCTTGCCGCCTCATTCCAAGCTGGGCGGCGCTGTTCGCGCGCCCGGCTCTCGAGGGGGAGCCGCGTAGACAAACTGGGGGTTTATCCATGAAGAGACTGCTTGTCGTCGCCGCTTCGGCGCTGGCCCTGGCCGGGCCGGCCATGGCGCAAAGCGGAGGCCAGAGCGGGCCTCAGGGCGCGCCGCGCGTCGATGTCGCCGCCGCCGCGAACCGCACCGAAGCCGCCATCCCGCCGCCCGTCATGTCCGAGACCCGCCACACCGGCGTCTTCGGCGGCCAGCGCATCGCCTACCGCGCCATCGCCGGCGAAACCTACCTGAAGGACAAGGAAGGCAAGCCGCTCGCGGCCATGGTCTCCTACAGCTACATCAAGGAAGGTCCGACGGACCCGAACCGCCCCGTGACCTTCCTGTGGAACGGCGGCCCTGGCTCCGGCTCCCTGTGGCTGCACATGGGCGCCTTCGGACCCAAGCGCGTGGTCGTGCCGTCGGACGCGCGTGACGACGGCGCCGCGCCCTTCCCCATCATCGACAACGTCGACTCCCTGCTGGACGTCACCGACATCGTCTTCATCGACCCGATCGGCACCGGCTTCAGCCGCGCCCTGGGCAAGACCGACCCGGCCGACTACTGGGGCGTGACCAAGGACGCCAAGTCGATCGCCGAGTTCATCCGCCTGTGGCTGAACGAGCATGGCCGCTGGAACGCGCCGAAATTCATCGGCGGCGAGAGCTACGGCACCACCCGTTCGGCGGCGGTGATCAACGAGTTGGAAGGCAGCTACACCGACGTATCGATCAACGGCATCCTGCTGATCTCGTCGATCCTCGACTTCAGCCTGGCCGCCGACGCCCAGGGCAATGAGCTGGGCTTCGTCACCACCCTGCCCTCGATGGCGGCCGCCGCCTGGTACCACGACAAGGTGCCGAACAAGCCCGCCACGGTCGAGGAATTCGTCGCCGAGGCCCGCGCCTGGGCCATCGGTCCCTACGCCTCGGCCCTGCTGAAGGGCAACGCCCTGCCCGCCGACGAACGGGCGACGATCCTACAGCAGCTGTCGCGCTACACCGGCATCTCGCAGACCTATCTGAGCAACGCCAACCTGCGCCTGTCGCCCGGCCGCTTCTACAAGGAGCTGCTGCGGGATCGCGGCCTGACCATCGGCCGTCTGGACGCCCGCTACACCGGCGTCGACTACGACAACGCCGGCGATCGCCCGGACAACGACCCCAGCTTCTACGGCATCGACGGCGCCTATACCGCCGCCATGAACGCCTGGTCGCGCGAAGGCCTGAAGTATTCGCCCGACGTGGTCTATTCCTCGATCGGCGGCACCCGGAACTGGGACTGGAACCTGCCGACCGCCGGACGCGGCGGGGCGGAATATCTGAACGTGGCTCCCTACATCGGCCGCGCCCTGCGTGAGAACAGCGGCCTGCGCGTCTGGGTGGGTCAGGGCTACTACGACTTCGCCACGCCCTTCTTCGGCGCCGAATACTCGCTGAACCGTCCGGGCTTCCCGACCGACGGCCGCATCGAGTGGCACTACTACCACTCGGGCCACATGATGTACGTGCGCGAGGACGATCTGAAGAAGCTGTCGACCGACATCCGCACCTTCATCCGCAATCGCTGACGACCCGCCGCCATCCGCTCCTGCGAGCGGGTGGCGGTCGCTTTCCTGTGGACAACGCAAGACGCTGATCCGCTTCCGCGAATTTCGTCCGCCCACAGATATCCACAGACTTGCCCACCGCGTCCGGGTCGATTCCGCACAGACGCTCCGATTTGGGCGCTTGCCCAATAACGGATTTCGCGGGAACGTCAACAGGCCGAGGGACACGGCGGCGCGGAAATCCGGGGAGACCCGAAGATCAAGCGGACCGGTCCGGCTCTCTGACCCAGGGTTCCAAGCCTCTTCGGAGGACGCGGAAACACCGAAGCAGGGCCCAGGCTCCCGATCCTTTAGCGCCTCGGCGCCGGGATCACGGAGAACCAGGCCGGGATCGACGGACGGCGCGAGGTTCGCCTTGCGGAACGCCGAAGACCAGGGGCCGATGGAACGACAGTCGAACGACGCCGGGTCCGCCCGCCGACGCTAAAGACCGACTTCCGACCCGATAGCGGCCAAGTCCAACCCGGACTTGGCGAGGGGACGCGATCCGCGATCCGACCGGCGACGGTCTGGCTCAAAGGGTTACGTCCCCTCGCTCAATTTCGGCGCATGATTTCCGGGCTGAAATCCCGCCCGGCGACGCCTCGCCGCCTTTCCAAGCGCGGCCCGCCCCCCTACACCCTAGACGTGATGACTCGCGCCCGCCTGCACCGACGCGGCCTGATGGCCGGCGCCCTCGGCTTGACCGCCCTGGGCGCCCTGTCCGCGTGCGGCCGCAGCCCGGCCCAGACCGACGAATCCGGCCGGGTGCGCCTGCGGGTGGCTGCGGGCGGTCCGACGGGCGCGCTTCACGGCGGTTTCTACCAGGCCGTCGCGACCGGGGCCTATGAACGGCGCGGCCTCAACGTCGAGATTCTGGCCGGGCCGTCGGGCGCCGACATCCCCGCCCTGCTGGCCGCCAGCGCGGTCGAACTGGCCGTCGGCCGCGACAGCTTCCTGCCCCTGCGGTTGATCGCCGACCGGGCGCCGGTCAAGGCCGTGGCCGCCTTCCTGCAGAAAGACCCCGTCGTCCTGCTGGCCCATCCCGGCCAGGAGTTGGAGGATCTGACCGTCCTGCGCGGCCGCCGTATCCTGATGGAGCCCGGCGACCAGACCGGCTTCTGGACCTGGCTGCGCGCCCGCTTCGACCTGACGCCCGACCAGGCGCAGACCGGCGCCCCCGCAGACAATCTGAAGGCCTTCCGCGAGGATCGCCAAAGCGTGCTGATCGCCCGCCTGACCGACGGCGCGCCCAGCCTGATCGCGCGCGAGGTCGGCTTCCAGCCCCTGGTCCTGACCCCGGCCGAGGACGGCTACCCCTCCTATTCCGGCCTGGTGCTGGCGCCCAACGCCTTCGCCCGCGACAACGCCCAGGCCCTGCGCGACTTCATCGCCGCCTCGGTCGAGGGCTGGCGCGACTATGTCCACGGCGACGGGGCCAAGGGCGACGCCCTGATCCGCCGCGCCCATCCCGACCTGCCCCAGCGCGCGCTCGACGCCGCCCGCGCCTCGCTGCGCGCCCAGGCCATGGTCGACGGCGGCGACGCGGCTCTCTACGGCCTGGGGGCCATGACGCCCGAACGCTGGCAGGCCTTCGCGGAGCAAACCCAGGACGCCTATTCCGTCGTCCCCGACTGGCGCGAAGCCTTCACCAGCCAGTATCTGCCCTCGCGCGGCTAAGACCGCCCGGCGTTAGGCGAGGATTAAGCCGCGCCGCCTAGGGTGTCCGGCTGAACGTCTTCACCTTGCACGAGGCGCCGGTGCCGCGCATCCTGACCATAGCCGCCCTTCTGCCCGCGCTCGGCGCCTCGACGGCCGCCCTGGCCCAGGCCGCGCCGTGGGCCCCGCCGCAGGCTCAGGCGCCCTATCCGCCCGCCGCCTATGATCGCCAGCTGTCCTGGCCGGGCCGCGCCCAGATCCATCCGTCCAGCCAGACGGCTCCCGCCTATCCGGCCGCGCCCGCCGACGGCTTCGCCCCGCCGCAGGAAGCGGCCTACTTCGCGCCGCCCGCCGCCCAGACCGTCGCCCGCCCGGCCGTCATCCCGCACGGCGGCTATCCCTGGCGCGCCGGCGCGCCGGACTACAACCGCCAGCTGACGCCTGCCCAAGCCTGGGGCGCGCCGTCGCCGATCCCGGCCCCGCCGTCTTCGGCCAACGCCCTGACGCCCGCCCCCGACTTCCGTCCCGTGACCAGCCATCCCGACGCGACCTGGGGCCCCTACGTCTCGCCCCCGGCCGAGCAACCCGCGCCGACCTACGCGCCGCCGGCGCCCTATCAGCCGACCTACCAGCCGGCGCCCTGGACGCGTCAGCCTCTCTCCGTCCCGCCCCAGCCTGTCGCGCCGCCGCCTTCGAGCGAGGCCCCCGCGCCCTACGTCCCCGAGCGCCAGCCCCAGCCTCAGCCGACAGAGCCCGCTCCGGCGCTCGACCACGTTCCCTGGACTCGCGCCCAGCCCCAGGCGCAACCCGCGCCCCCGCCGCCCGTCCAGCGCACGCCGCCGCCCGAACCGGCGCCGATGCCTATGCCCGAGCCTGTGCGGCCGATGCCGACGCCGCCCGCGCCAATCCAGCCCACCCCGATCCAGCCCGCCCCGCGCGCCGTCGCGCCCGCGCCCCGACCGGCCCCGCAACCCGCTCCTGAGCCGGTCCGCCAGCCCGCGCCTGTCGCCGAACGCATTCCTGAGCGCATCCCCACGCCGCCCGTTCAACCTCCGGCCCCGCCGCCCGCCCAGCCTGCGCCGCAGCCGACGCCTGCGCCCGCTCAGGCTCCGGCCGACCCGGCCTTCGACCCGATGGCCCCCCGCCGCGACGCGCCGATCTTCCAGTTGCAGCGCAACACGCCCCCGCCGCCGGCTGCGACGCCCGCCCCCGCGCCGGCTCAGGGTCAGGCGCCCGCCGCCCCGACGCCCCAGCCTGCGCCTCAGCCCGTGTCGAACGACGCCCCGGTCCAGCAGGGCAGCGCCCGCTACTATTCCGTCCACCGTCAGGCGGGCCGCCAGCCGGACGCCACGCCCCTGCCCGCGCCCAACTATCTGGACGCCATGCCGGTCGAGTTGACCGAGACGCCGTCCTCCGACGACCTAGCCCAGCCGCCCGAGCCGCCCGCCGTCATGCGCGACGCCCAGGGCCGCCTGCGCGCCGCCCCGCTGGCCGATGACCCGATGCTGCCATGAGCGACGGCGCCCCCCTGCCTCCCCCGGCCGAGACCGGCTCGCGCCTGCCCGACCTGATCGCCCTGGCGCAGGAGGCGTCCAGCCCCAAGCGCCGCGCCCTGCTGCGTGAGCTGACCGACTGCTTCTTCGGCGCCGCCGAGCGCACCGAGGCCGAGACCGCCCTCTACGGCGCCGTCCTGTCGGACCTGACCGACGCCATGGAGACGGCCGTGCGCGCCGAACTGGCCGAACGGTTCGCCCAGGCGCCGGACGCCCCGCCCCAACTCATCCGCCGCCTCGCCAATGACGAGGCCGAGACCGTCGCCGCCCCCGTCCTCAGCGCCTCGCCGGTGCTGACCGAGGCCGATCTGATCGGCGTGGTGCGTTCGCGCGGCCAGGGCCACCTGCGCGCCGTCAGCCGCCGCGCCGCCGTGTCCGAGGCCGTGTCCGACGCCATCGTCGAGCGCGGCGACGACGAGACCCTGGGCGTGCTGCTGGGCAACGAAGGCGCCAGCCTGTCGCGCGCCGCGACCGAAACCGCCGTCGAGCGCGCCCGCGCCAACCCGGCCCTGCACGCCGTCACGGTCGAGCGCGCCAGCCTGCCGCCCGACCTGCTGAACGACATGTATTTCGCGGTCGAGGCCCAGCTGCGTCAGCGCATCCTGGAGCAGAACGCGCGTCTGGACCCGGCCCTGCTGGAAAGCGCCCTGGCTGCGGGCCGAACCCGCGTCGCGGCCGAAGACGGCGCCCTGCCCGCCGATTACGCCGAGAGCCTGGCCTACGTCGAGGAACTGCGCGCCGCCAACCAACTGACGCCTCAGGTGCTGGCCCGCTTCCTGCGTTCGGGCGGCCAGACCGCCTTCCTGATCGCCCTGTCGCAGCTGGCCGACGTCGACTTCCACACCGCCCGCCAGATCATCGAGCGGCGCGAGCTGGACGCCCTGGCCGTCATCTGCAAGGCGGCGGACCTGGATCGCGCCCTGTTCCTGACCTACGCCGTGGTGCTGCTGAACACCGACGACAACGCCATGGGCAAGGCCCGCGCCTATGCCGGGATGTACAACGAGCTGACGCGCGAGGCGGCCCTGCGGACCCTGCGCTTCTGGCGCGCCCGCAAGGCCATGCAGGCGGCCTGACGGCCCTCGCAGCAGCATTCGGACAGCAAAACGCCCGCCTTTCGCTGGAAAGGCGGGCGTCAGTTTTTCAGTCGCGCTGGCCTATTACTTGCGCATCGCGCGAGCCGGCTTACGGCCGCCCTGACCCAGGCCCATCTGCTTGGCCAAATCCGAACGCGCCTTGGCGTAGTTCGGAGCGACCATCGGATAGTCTTTCGGCAGACCCCACTTGGCGCGGTATTCCTCGGGGCTCATGTTGTATTTCGTGCGCAGGTGACGCTTCAGCGACTTGAACTTGCGACCATCTTCCAGACAGATCAGGAAGTCCGGCGTAATCGACTTGCGGACCGGAACGGCCGGTTCCTGCGGTTCAGGCTCGGCTTCCGCCGGCGCGACCGAAACGCCTGACAACGCAGCGTGGATCTGAGCGATCAGACCCGGCACGGCGTCAGCCGATACGGTGTTGTTGCTGACATAAGCCGACACGATGTCCGCCGTCATCTCAAGCAGTTCGGGTTTTTCTTCCATCCGGATCAGCCTCTTGAAGCCCCAAATTCAATCGACTGATCTGAAACGATCTGCCGCTAACAGGTTCCATACGTATGTTCGATGTCGAAAGCAATGCAGCAACAATTTATTGCTTGATACGCGAGTTCAACTGCCTTGATCAGTAGTTACAACAACGTCGGTTTTTATCGACCGAAGTTCTCTGCAAGAGCCAATAGGGCCGCACGCTCGGGCGCCGAGTATTCATCGATCAGCGCCCCATCCCCTTCGCGGATCGCGCGTAGAAGCGTCGGAGTCAGGGCTGAAGACAGAGTCCAGTTCCAGTAACGCAGCACGGTTTGAGCCCGGTCCACAGCCAACATTTCATAAGTCGTCTGGACCCGACGCCAGTCCGGGTGCTCCTGCCCGTCGGCCGTCGTTTCGGGACGGCGCATGGCGCGCCACAAACCGGACAGATCGCGTCGGGTCAGGCCCGTCGCCTTGCACAATATAGCCAGGGGCTCGCCGCCCGCATCGCCCATGATCTTGGCCGAAGTCAAAGGCTTGATCCCCGAAAGATAGCCGATCTCGCTGACCAGATCGCGCGTCAGGCCGCCAGACGCAGCCGCCGCCACCGCCGCTTCCAGATCGGCGTAAGGGCTCTTTTCAATGGCCGCTCGATTACGTTGGCGGCGCTCGATGAACTGAAGCGCCTTGCGCGCGACGGGGTCGTTCCAGCCCTCCTCCGCCGCCATGGCGAAAACGTCCTCAACGCTGCTCTGCATGACTTCGCGCGACACGGCGAAGCGCTGCAGGATGATGCGGCGCTCGGTCGGCCCGCACCACCAGAACATGACATAGGCGCCCGACGGCCGCAGCTCCGCGCGCCGTAGCAACAGGTCGCACAAGGCCGCCGTCCCGCGGCTCAGCGCAATCACCCCCTCAAGGGCCGACTGCGACAGGCGAGCCGAATCGTTACGCAAGACGGCGACAATCACCGCCTCTTCTCCCCAACTCAGCAGGGTTTCCGTCACGGCTTCGGACAGACCGCGTCGGCTCGCCATCATCAGCCGGTGCTCCAGCCCCGCGTCGCGCGCGCAGCCGATCAGGTCCGCGTCGGATAAGGCGGCGCAATCTTCCAGCAGCGCCCGCGCCACCTCCGGCTCGTCGCGCAGCAGCAGCCGCTTCAGCGTGTCCGGCAGTTCGCCCAGCGGGGCCAGGCGCTGCGCCACCCGGCGGCGCTCCTCGACCGGCGCGGGCCGCAGCACGTCGACCAGCAGATCGCCAACCACCGAGCGTTCGAAGACGTTGATCCGGCTGGCGGGCAGGCTGACCACGTCGGCCAGACGACGCAACAGGGCGCGACGCGCCCTCGACGGCCGCGCCCCGATCTCTTCCGCCCTGACCCCGGTTTCACCCATGGCGCGAACTCTAGCGCCGACCGGTTAACCGCACGTCACGGACAGAACGGCCTCACAGCCCTTCGAACAGGGCCGTCGATAGATAACGCTCGGCGAAGCTGGGAATGACGGCCACGATGGTCTGACCCGCGTATTCGTCCTGCGCCGCCAGGCGGAAAGCCGCCGTCAGGGCCGCGCCCGAGCTGATGCCGACCGGTATGCCTTCCTCGCGCGCGGCGCGGCGGGCCATGTCGAAGGCGTCCTCGTTGGTGACCTGCTCGACCCCGTCGATAACCGCGCGGTCGACCACGGCGGGGATGAAGCCCGCGCCGATGCCCTGAATCTTGTGCGGACCGGGCGCGCCGCCCGACAGGACGGGCGAGGCGGTCGGCTCGACCGCGATCATCTTCACCGAGGGCTTCTTCGCCTTCAGCGCATGGCCGACGCCGGTGATGGTGCCGCCGGTGCCGACGCCGGACACGACCACGTCGACGGCCCCGGCCGTATCGTTCCAGATCTCCTCGGCCGTGGTGGCCTCGTGGATCGCGGGGTTGGCCAGGTTCTCGAACTGGGCCGGGCTGACCGAGCCGGGAATTTCCGTCAGCAACTCCTCGGCGCGGGCGATGGCGCCCTTCATGCCCTTTTCGGCCGGCGTCAGCTCCAAGCGCGCGCCCAGCAGGGCCAGCATCTTGCGCCGCTCGATCGACATGCTTTCGGGCATGACCAGGATCAGCTTGTAACCCTTGGACGCGGCGACGAAGGCCAGGGCGATGCCGGTGTTGCCGCTGGTCGGCTCGATCAGGGTCGCGCCCGGCTTGATCTTGCCCAGTTGCTCCAGCGCCTCAACCATGGCCACGCCGATGCGGTCCTTGACCGAAGCGATCGGGTTAAAGAACTCCAGCTTGGCCAGCACCGTGGCCTTGGGCTTCAGCGCCGCCGTCAGATTGGGCAGCCGCACCAGGGGCGTGTCGCCGATGGTGTCGACGATGCTGTCATAGACCCGGCCGCGGCCCGCCTTCCGATGGCGGCTGGCGTCATAGACCTGGGTTTGGGCGGTGTCGGACATGGCGAGGTCTCCGTGCATCGGGGGGCGGCGTAACAGATAAGGCTTATACGCGCGACGCAAGGCGCCGCCCCTCAGGAATTCTGTCGCGGACTTTAGCCGCGCTCGCCGCCTCCCCTTCGCCGGGCGCCCTATTCGTTCGGGAAGGTCTTGTGGTCCTGCTGGTGCTGGGCCGGCAGATAGGGTCCGGCGGGCAGGCCCTGACCCAGGGTGTGAGTCGCGATCAGATTGGCCTGCTGGGTCAGCGGCATGTAGTTCGGCTTGGCCTTCTCCAGCGCCGAGACGATCGCCTGGGCCAGCAGGTCGGCCAGCGGGTTGCCCGAACCGGACGCCTGCGGGCTGTAGGTCATCGACTGATGGTCCGACCACAGCACCTGGCCGGTACGGCAGCTCTTCAGCGTGTATTCGAACTCCACATTGGTCGAGGTGGAGATGACGACGTATTGCGACTCCCACTTCTGGATCTCGACGAACAGCACGGAGTCGCAGCCGAACAGCGGACCGAAGCGCGAGGCGTCGGCCTGATGCACCAGCCCCGCGTCCGACAGGCCCTCGTCCTCCAGCACGCCCTTCACCATATGGGCGGGGAAGACGTAATAGCCGCGCTCGGCCACCGGCCGCGAAATGGTCGAGACGAAATAGTCCGCCGCATCCACGTTGACCGTGGAATTGAGTGCCGGAACCACCATGACGCTGCGCGGATTCTCGGCGCGCAGGGCGGCGTAGCTCTTGGGCGCCGGCGCGGTCACGCAGGCGGCCAGCAGGGCGGTCGAGGCCAGGGCGGCGGCGGCGAGCGATTTCCTGACGATCATTGCGCGCCTCCTCCGGCGACGGCGGCGTCGCCGGAAATCCGGACGATCACGCGATCCATGAAGACGGCCGATTCCGGAAAGCGCGTGCGCTCTTCCTTGAACAGAACCAGGGCCTGGGCCGTCTCGCCCGCCTGCAGGTGCAGATAGCCCAACTCGGCCAGCAGACCCGGCGCAACGGCGTCGCGCTTGCGCCCGGCCTCGATGGCGCGCTCCAGAGCGGTGCGATAGGCCTCGCGGTTCTCGGGGTTCTGCGAATAGGCGTAGAGGGCCGGCTCATAAGCTCCCCACTCGAAGCGAGCGGCGGGCGCGCAGGCGGCGACAGCGGTCAGGGCCGCCAGCGCGGCGATCGAGAGCAGACGTTTCAAGGCACCACCACCACGGCCTGGGCCCCGGCGGCGACGATCACCGCCTGGGCGTGAAGAACCCTGCCGCCCTGGGTGACGGCGATCTCATGTCGGCCCGGCGTCAGCGACGCGCCTGCGGCCAGGGCGCTGACCGGCCCCATATCGCGTCCATCCACGATCAGGCGAGCATCCGCCGGGGCGTTGCTCAGCTTCAGAATCCCGGCGGGCGCGCCCTGGACGGCCTCGCGCGTGGGATAGTTCTTGACGCACCCCGCCGTCAGGCCCGCCGAAAGGGCGACACACAGGACGGTCAGGACGACCGCGCTCGTCTTCATGGTCTGATCTCCGTGACCCGCAGGCCGCTGATGTTCTGGGGCAGCTCGCCCTGGACCACGCGGGCGGTCGCGCCCTCGGTCTCGGCGCTGTCGCCGAAGAAGCCGGTGATCTCGATCTGCGCCACCCGGCTGCCCGGCAGGGTGATCGGCAGGCCCGACTGGCCGCTGACCACCGTCTCGCCCGGCGTCTCGACGTGGAAACGGTCGCCCGCGCGCAGGCCCTGGCTGGGACCGCCGCTGACATAGACGGTCGAACCCGACACCCGCAGGATGTCGGTGAACCAGGCCCGCTGCTGCAACTGGTTGACGATATTGGTCATGGTGTCGGCGATGGCCGCCGAGATGGCCCGGTCGTTCAGCGTCGAATCATAGCCCGCGCGGCTGCCGAAGCCCGCCACCTCGCCCGTCTCGGTCGTCGCCTCTCCGGCGCCCGAGGCGGTGAAGAAGACGCGGCCCGTGCGCACATCGACCAGCCGGATCTCAACCGTGGCGTTGACCGCCTGGCGCCGTTGGGAGTTGAGGAACCCCTGCTTGCCCTCGTTGCGGCGGCCCAGTTGGGTGACTGAACCCAGCAGCAGGGCGTCCACGCCGCTCAGCGCCTGACCGTCCGTCTCGGAGATGACCCGCTCGGCGTTCAGCGCCGTCAGGTCGGACCGCTCGAAGACAAAAAAGTGGTCGGACGCCACCAAGGCGTTGACCAGCATGTCGCCCGCCTGGGTCGCCACCGGATCGGCCTGCCCCGGCGACAGCAGCAGACGGCCGTAGGGCGTGCTGTTGGTGAAACGCCCGACCGCGACCCGGCGTTTCAGCCCCGGCCGCGCCGCCGCCTCGGCTTCGGCCTGAACCGCGCCCTGCGCCGCCGCCGTCGAAGGCTGCGCCGCTACGCACACGGCCACGGCCGCGAACGTTGCAAGAAGACTCTGTAATGACATGATGAACCGCCCCCGGTGTATCAACGATCTCCATGACACAGGAGACGGCATCGGCGCAATCCCTTCGCGAAACAGGCGCCGATTCCGGAGGCCCGTCGCGCACCGACGCCTTGTCCGCAGCCGCTGCGTCAGGCAATCCAGAACCGGAACCAAGGGGATGATCCGAATGACCGACACGCTTGAAATTTCGCACTGGATCGGCGGCGAGAAGATCGCCGGGGCGCGGACGGGCCATAGCCTGAACCCCTCGGACACGCGCGAGGTCGTAGCTCGCACGCCCCAGGGCGGGGAGGCCGAGGTCGATCAGGCGGTTCAGGCGGCGCGCGCGGCCTTCGGTCCCTGGGCCGACGCCTCGCCCGAAGTCCGATCGGACATCCTGGATCGGGCCGGCGCCCTGCTGATGGAGCGGCG
Source organism: Brevundimonas sp. Soil_N_31 (assembly GCF_057655995.1). Lineage (NCBI taxonomy): Bacteria > Pseudomonadati > Pseudomonadota > Alphaproteobacteria > Caulobacterales > Caulobacteraceae > Brevundimonas > Brevundimonas sp. Soil_N_31. Next base: position 146,325 of record NZ_JBDGLE010000004.1, on the reverse strand, counting down.
CGAGGTCATCGGCCGCCTGTTGTCGCGTGAAGAAGGCAAGACCCTGGCCGAGGGGATCGGCGAGACCGCCCGCGCCGCCCGCATCCTGAAGTTCTTCGCCGGCGAGGCCCTGCGCCTGCACGGCCAGAATCTGGCCTCGACCCGGCCCGGAGTCGAAATCCAGACCTATCGCCAGCCGGTCGGAGTGTTCGGCCTGATCACGCCGTGGAACTTCCCCATCGCCATTCCGGCCTGGAAGATCGCGCCGGCCATCGCCTTCGGCAACACCGTCGTCATCAAGCCCGCCGGCCCGACCCCGGCCACGGCCGAGGCCCTGATCGCCATCCTGCATGAGGCGGGCCTGCCCGGCGGCGTGGTCAACATGGTCATCGGCGACGGCGACGTCGGCCGCGCCATCGTCGCCCACCCGGACGTGGACGGCATCAGCTTCACCGGCTCTCAGAAGGTCGGCGCCGGGGTAGCCGAGGGGGCGATGAAGCGCCAGGCCCGCGTCCAGCTTGAAATGGGCGGCAAGAACCCGCTGATCGTGATGGACGACGCCGATCTGGAGCGCGCCGTGGCCATCGCCCTGGACGGCAGCTTCTTCGCCACCGGCCAGCGCTGCACCGCCTCCAGCCGCCTGATCGTTCAGGATGGAATCCACGACCGCTTCGTCGCCGCCCTGGCCGAAAAGGTGAAGGCCCTGCGCGTCGGCGACGCCCTCGACCCGACAACCCAGATGGGCCCCGCCGTGACCGAGGCCCAGCGCGACGTCTCCTATGACTATATCGACATCGCCCGCGACGGCGGGGGCCGCGTGCTGGCCGGCGGCCAGCGTCTCAGCCTCGACAAGCCGGGCTGGTACGTCCAGCCGACCCTGATCGTCGACACCCTGGCCGACGCCCGCATCAACAACGAAGAGGTCTTCGGCCCCGTCGCCTCGACCATCCGCGTGGCCGATTTCGAGGAAGCCCTGGCCGTCGCCAACGGCGTCGAGTTCGGCCTGTCGGCAGGCATCGTCACCCAGTCGCTGAAGCATGCCCGCGAGTTCCAGCGCCGGGCGCGGGCGGGCATGACCATGGTCAATCTGGCCACCGCCGGGGTCGACTATCACGTCCCGTTCGGCGGCACGAAGAAATCCAGCTACGGCCCCCGCGAGCAAGGTTTCGCCGCCGCCGACTTCTACACCCAAATCAAGACCAGCTACTCAGCCTGTTAGAAGGCGACTAGCCCTGGAAACCGTCCTTGGCCGCGCGGCGCTGGGCGAAGTCTTCGACGTCGCGGGCGCGCAGGAAGGGATTGAAGCGGCGCTCGATCCCCACCGTGGTCGGCACGGTCGCTTCGCCCCGCTCGCGCGCGGCGAAGATCGCCTCGGCATGGACTTGCAGGGCGTCATCGGCGTCCGGCAGCGACAGGGCGAAACGCGCGTTCGACGCCGTATATTCATGCGCGCAATACAGCGTCGTCGCCTCGGACCAGGCGGCGATGCGGTTCAGGCTGTCCCACATCTGCTGCGGCGTTCCCTCGAACAGCCGCCCACAGCCCAGGGCGAAGATGACGTCGCCGACGAAGGCCAGGCCGTCGTCAGCCGCATGATAGACCACATGACCCAGCGTATGGCCCGGCGACAGCACCACGTCGAAGGTCGTTTCGCCCAGCCGCACCGCCTCGCCGTCGACCAGGACGTGATCCAGCGGCGCGGCGCGGCGCACCTCCTCCGGCCCGGCGATTTCGCAACCGGTCTCGGCCTGCAGCCGTTCGTTGCCGCCGGTGTGATCGGGATGCCAGTGGGTGTTCAGGATCAGGTCCAGCCGTCCCCACCCCGACGCCTCCAGATCGGCCAGGATGGCCTCGGCGTCCGGCGTGTCGACGGCGGCGACCAGCCCCGTCGCCTCGTCGCGGATCAGGAAGCCGTAGTTGTCGGACAGGCAGGGAAACTGGCGAACGGTCAGGGTCATGAGGAGGTCTCCTATCGAAACCCTATCCTAAGCCGCGCGAAGAGGAACCCTCCGTCGCCCAGAACGGGTGAAGTCGCGCAGACTTTCCGCCATACTGCCCGCCATGCGCCGCAGCATCGACGATCTCCGCACCTTCTACGGCGAGCCGACCGGCGCGCTGGCGCGGCGCATGCTGGCGCGGCGGCTGGAAGACGCCTGGGGCGCGGCCAACGGCAATGACGTGCTGGGCCTGGGCTATGCGACGCCCTGGCTGGACGGCTTCATCGGCGCGCGCCGAACGATCGCCGCCATGCCGGGCGGACAGGGCGCCGAGCAGTGGGCGGCGGCGGGACGCAACCGCACCGTCCTGGTCGACGACCGGCGCCTGCCCTTCGCAGCCGGGACATTCGACCGCATCCTGCTGGTCCACGCCCTCGAGGAAGCCGACGATCCGCAGGCCCTGCTGGCCGAAGTCGTGCGTGTCCTGGCCCCGGCCGGGCGCATCATCCTGGCGGCGGCGGCGCGCGGCGGCATGTGGGCGCGGGCCGAGACGACCCCCTTCGGCCACGGCCGCCCCTTCACCCGCGGCCAGTTGGAGCGGCTGGTGCGCGAGGTCGGACTGGAGCCGACCGCCTGGTCGCAGGCCCTCTACGTCCCGCCTTGGCGGCCGATGCTGCCGCTGGCCGACGGTCTGGAGCAGTTGGGGCCGAAGCTGTTTCCCGGCGCGGCCGGCCTGATCATGCTGGAGGCCTCGCGCCGCGCCTACGCCCGCGTGCGACCCGGCGGCGCGGCCCAGGCCGTGCTGGCCGGGCGTCCGGCCCTGACCCCTTCGCCCGCCGCGCGCGATCACGCGCCCGCCGCGCACCCTATGGTCGCCGCACGCAAACAGCCGTAAAGCCCTCGCCATGCAGAGACTGATCCTGATGCGTCACGCCAAGGCCGAAGCCTCGGCGCCGGGCGGCGACGTGGCCCGCCCCCTGAGCGAACGCGGCCGCCGCGACGCCGCCGCCATGGGCCGCGCCCTGGCCGAGCGGGGCCTGAAGCCGGACATGGCCCTGGTCTCGAGCGCCCAGCGCACGCGCGACACTTGGGACGGCGTCAGCGAGCATTTCGGCGATGTCGAGCTGCATGTCTCCGACGCCCTCTACAACGCCCCCGCCGACGTGCTGCGCCGCGCGGTCGAGGCGGCCGAGGATCAGGCGGGCTGTCTGCTGCTGATCGCCCATAACCCCGGCGTGCATCAGCTGGCGGTCGAATATCTGATCGAGAGCGCCGCCTCCCCCTCGGTGCTGGACAAGATGAGCGGCGGTTTCCCCACCGGGGCCGCGGCGATCTTCAGCGTCGATGTCGCCGGACGCCCGTCCTATGAAGGCTGGCTGACGCCGGAGCCCCTGGCGTGACCGATCAACCTGACATCGCCTTCAAGATCCTGCGCCGCGCCGACTGGCGCGCCGCCCTGGCCGAGGGCCGCTATGACGGCTCGGCGGTGGACCTGGCTGACGGCTACATCCACCTGTCCGCCGCCGACCAGTTGGAAACCACGGCGGCGAAACACTATGCGGGTCAGACCGAGCTGATGCTGGTCGAGGTCGATCTGACCGCCCTGGGCGACGCCCTGATCTGGGAGCCGTCGCGCGGCGGCGCCCTGTTCCCCCACATCTACGGCCCCCTGCCCGTCGCGGCGACGCGCGCCGCCCGCGCCCTGTCGGTGACGGCCGACGGCCGCATGATCGTCGAAGAGACCGCCTGAACATGAGCCTGACCGACCTCGGCGCCTGGGCGCTGCGCCAACTCGACCCGGAAACCGCGCACCGCCTGGCCATCCGCGCCCTGCAGATGACGCCCCTGCCGGCGCCCGGCGCCGACGATCCGATCCTGAAGACCGTCATCGCCGGGCTGGAGATGTCCAATCCGGTCGGTCTGGCCGCCGGTCTCGACAAGAACGGCGAGGCGCTGGAAGGCCTGTCGCGCCTGGGCTTCGGCGCGGTGGAGTGCGGCTCGGTCACGCCGCGCGCCCAACCCGGCAACCCCAAGCCGCGCCTGTTCCGCCTGGCCGAAGACCGGGCGATCATCAACCGCATGGGCTTCAACAACGAGGGGCTGAAACCTTTCGGCGCCCGACTGGCGCGGCGTCCGACCCGCACTGTCATCGGCGCCAACCTCGGCGCCAACAAGGAGACCGAGGACAAGGCGGCCGACTATGTGATCGGGCTGAAGAAGCTGGCGGGGCTGGCCGACTACTTCACCGTCAACATCTCGTCGCCCAACACGCCGGGCCTGCGCGCCCTTCAGGGACGCGAGGCGCTGGACGACCTGCTGGGCCGTATCCATGAGGCCCGCCCCGCCGACGGGGCGCCGGTCTTCCTGAAGATCGCGCCCGATCTGATCGGCGAGGAGATCGGCATGATCGTCGAGGCCTCCATCGCCCACCGCATCGACGCCCTGATCGTGTCCAACACCACGCTGGAGCGGCCCGCCTCGCTGCGCTCGGCCTTCGCGGGCGAGAGCGGCGGCCTGTCAGGCGCCCCGCTGAAACCCTTCGCGCTGAAGGCGCTGGAAGCGGCGGCCGAGGCGGCGAACGGCCGCCTGCCCCTGATCGCGGTGGGCGGCATAGCCAGCGGCGAGGACGCCTTCGCCCGCATCCGCGCCGGCGCCTCGGCGGTCCAGATCTATTCGGCCTTGATCTACGAAGGCCCGGGCCTGATCGGCCGCATCAAGCGCGACCTGGCCGCACGCCTGCGCGCCGAAGGTTTCGCCGACATGGCCGAGGCGACCTCAGCCCGCCGTTGACGGAGCATTAGCAACCGCGAGTCGATGATGAACCAATGGGCGCCGAGCCCGTTTGGAACGTCGCATGTCGGATCCTCTCGCCGACGCCCACATCGGTTGGGCGCCAGCCATTCGCCAACGTCGCAAGGCGACGATGCAGCGCCTCGTCATGGGCGCGGCGACAGCGCTTGTCTTCAGCCCCCTTCTGGGTCTGGCGGCCTGCCTGGCCTGGCTGGCGGCCTATGTCCTGATTCAGGGGCTTGAGGCCTGGCTGGCCGAGCCCGTGGTGAAGGGACAGGTCAACGCTCCCCTGGGCTGGCGCGGCCCGGCCCTTGACGCAACCCTGGCCCTAAACGCCGGCTTCATTGGCTTTCTGTCCATTCCCTTGTGGCTGGTCGGCGGGCCCATGGGCGGATTCGCCGCAGCCGTCCTGCTGTCCGCAGGCACGGTCAATTCGGTGATCATGTCGGCCGGCAACATGCGGGTGTTCGCCTTCACCGTCGCGCCCCAGCTCGGCTATCTGGCCCTGACCCCCTTCTTCATGGCCCAGTGGGGCGCCGAAAGGCCCTTGGTCACCGCCGTCGGCATCGGGGTCGTCATCTACTCCATCTTCTGCCTGAACACCCGGGCCAGCCTGCGCCGGGGCATGCTGGCCGAGCACCGCGCGCTGAGCGAGGCAGACAACAAACGCCATCAGGCCGAGACCGCCATGGCCGAACGCGGCGCCTTCATGGCCGCCGTCGGTCATGACCTGCGCACCCCGATCAGCGCCATTCTGACCGGGGCCGATTATCTCCGCACGGCCGCACCCTCCTCCGCCGCACGTCAGCAGATCGCTCTCATCGAGGACGCCGGCCTGATGATGAAGGCCCTGTTGGACGACCTGTTGGACCATGCCCGCCTGAACGCCGGACGGATGCACGTCGACAGCCGCGACTTCGACCTGCGCCTGATGCTGGCCCAGACCGCCCGCCTCTGGCAGGGGCCGGTCCGCGCCAAGGGCTTGCAACTGCGGCTAGAAGGCGCCCGCGAAACGCCCCGCTGGGTGCGCGGCGACGCCATGCGCCTTCGCCAGGTGCTGAACAATCTGATCTCCAACGCCATGAAGTTCACCGAAGCCGGCACCGTGACCCTGAAGGTCCGCGCCTGGCTGGATGACGAAGGCGCCCATGCGCTGCTGATCGACGTGGCGGATACGGGGCGCGGCATGACGGCCAAGCAGCTGGACCGCCTCTTCACCCCCTTCGACCAGACCCAGGACGGCGTCGCCGCACGCTTCGGCGGTTCAGGCCTGGGCCTGGCGATCAGTCGCGATCTAGTCGAGCTGATGGGCGGGCGCATGACGGTCCGCAGCGAACCGGGCTGTGGCGCGCAGTTCACCGTGGCCCTGAGCTTGCCTAAAGGCGCCGGTCCCGACAGAGCCGGTGTTGAGGCGACGGCCGGTCCCGCGCCCCATGGCCGTCTGGACCCTGTCGCCTTCGCCCCGGACGACAACGCCCGCCCGCCCGCCCGCTCCGCCCCCGTCGCACCCTCGACCGCGCCTCAAAGCGAGGTTCCGAGCATCGACTCGGATATGACGGATTCGGATCAGGAAAACGCCGACGACGCCCGCCCTTTGCGCGTCCTGGTCGTCGATGACCACGCCATCAATCGCCGCGCCATCCAGCTGATCCTTCAGGCCTTCGATTGCGAGATCGTCATGGCCGAGAACGGCCTGGCGGCGCTTCAAGCCTGCGAAGGACAGATCTTCGACGTCATCTTCATGGACGTTCGAATGCCCGAACTGGACGGACGCGAGACGACGCGTCGCCTCAGAAAGGGCGGCGGGCCGAACGCCAGCGCCCCCGTCATCGCCGTGACCGCCGACACCGAGCCGGAGGATATGGCGGCCTGTCTGGCTTCAGGCATGAACGCCTTCGTATCCAAGCCCCTGACGCCTGCCGCCCTGCTGGACGCCCTGTCCCGCACCCTGGACGCCGCCGCCCAAGACGCCGAGGCGGCGGCCTAATCACCGCTCGACCGGAGAATCGCTGCGGCCAAGCGTTCGGCCCAGTCCGGCGTCTTCAGTTCGCATTCCCACAGGGTCAGGACGCGCCAGCCCGCCGCCGTCAGTTCTTCCGCTACACGGATGTCGCGGGCGTGGTTGCGCTCGATCTTGGCGGCCCAGTAGGCGGCGTTGCCCTTCGGCTTGCGAGCGCCGCGCGGGCAGTCATGATCGTGCCAGAAACAGCCATGGACGAACAGGGCGATGCGCCGCCCCTTCATCACCACATCGGGTCGGCCAGGCAAGCCGCAACCGCCGAGCCGATAACCGATTCCCGCCGAACGCAGCACACGCCGGACCTTGATCTCGGGGCTGGTGTCGCGGTCCTTCACGCGCCGCATGACGGCGCTGCGCTTCTCTGGCGTGAAGACGTCGCCCGCCACGTCCTCAGCCCCGCGAGCGGCGAGCGAGACGGCGGCGGGCGACGCCCGTCATCACAGCTGGGCCAGCAGGTGCTCGGCCGAAGACACCTTGAACTCGCCGCCCTGCTCGATGTTGAGCTGGTCGACCACGCCGTCCTTGACCAGCATGGAGTAACGCTGCGAACGCTCGCCCATGCCGAAGCCCTTGGCGTCCAGCGCCAGGCCCACCGCGCGGGTGAAGTCGCCGTTGCCGTCGGCCAGCATGACCACGTCGTCGGCGCCGTTCAGATCATTGGCCTTGGCCCAGGCGCCCATGACGAAGGCGTCGTTGACCGAGACGCAGGCGACCGTGTCCACGCCCTTGCCCGCCAGATCGGCGCGGTGATCGACATAGCCCGGCAGATGGCGCGCCGAACAGGTCGGGGTGAAGGCGCCCGGCACGGCGAACAGGGCGACCGTCTTGCCGCCGAACAGCTCGGCCGTCGTGACCGGCTTGGGGCCGTCGGGCGTCATGGTCGTCAGGGTGGCGTCGGGAATGCGGTCGCCGATCTGGATGGTCATGTCGGGGTCTCCGGGAGTTCGGCCCGGACGATCCAGGACGATGGGAGTCAGATAGAGACCCGTAAGGAGATCGCCAAGCGCGGGGGCCTTGAGAATGGCTTGCGCCCGCCATCGTCCGCCCCGATGATAGAGGCATGACCGCCTTCTCCTCCCTGACCGGGCGTCTGCTGGTGGCGATGCCGGGTATCGACGACGATCGCTTCCGCCACGCCGTCATCCTGATTTGCGCCCACGACGACGAGCACGCCCTGGGCCTGCGCCTGGACCAGCCCGCGCCGGGCGTCTCCCTGGCCGAGGTTCTGGAAAAGCTGGACACCCCCGTCGACGACGCCGCGCGCGACCGTTCGGTGCTGATCGGCGGCCCGGTCGAGCGCGAGCGCGGCTTCGTCCTGCACACCGCCGACTGGACCAGCGAGGACGCCAGCCTGACCTTCGGCGACGGCCTGGCCCTGACTGGCACCCGCGACGCCCTGGCCGCCATGGCCGACGCCGAGGACGGCCCTAGCCGCGCCATCCTTCTGCTGGGCTACGCCGGGTGGGGCGAGGGGCAGTTGGAGGAAGAGCTGAACGAAAACGTCTGGCTGACGACGGACGCCGACCCGGCCCTGATCTTCGACGCCGACTACGACACCAAATGGAGCCGCGCCCTGGCCGCCCTGGGCGTCGACGCCGCCCGCCTGTCCAGCCAGAGCGGGCGGGCCTGACGGCGGCCTAGACCGAGCGCGCCTTGATCGGCGCTGCGCCGTCGGCCAGGGACTCGTTCAGATAGACCTCCGCCTCCTGGGCCGGCAGGGCGGGCGCATAGCCGAAGCCCTGACCATAGTGGCAGCCGTCATCGAGCAGCAGCTGGGCCAGGGAGGCGTTCTCCACCCCCTCGGCCACCACTTCCAGCGCCAGATCGCGGCCCAGATTGACGACGGATCGCACGATCTTCGCCGAGCCCTCGTCCTTGTCCATCGTCAGAACGAAGTAGCGATCGATCTTCAGCGTATCGAACGGCAGCTTGGCCAGGTAGGACAGGGACGAGAAGCCGGTGCCGAAATCGTCCAGCGCCAGGCTGGCCCCGGCCTCGCGCAGGGCCTTCAGCACCTCGGCGGCGCGCGCGGTGTCGCGCATGATGTCGCCCTCGGTGACTTCCAGCTTCAGGGCGCCGCGCGGCAGACCGGCCTCCTTGATGATGCGGGCCACGTCCTCAACCAGGTGAGCGCGCTCGATCTCGCCCACCGACAGGTTGACGCTGCAGAACAGCCGCCCGGCGCTGGGGTGGCGGTGCAGCCACTCGGCCAGCTGACGCGACGCCTCGGTCATCATCAGCAGGCCCAGTTCGTTCATCAGGCCCATTTCGTCGGCCAGGGTCAGAAACTCGTCCGGCGGCACCAGGCCGCGCCGGGGGTGACGCCAGCGCGCCAGAGCCTCGAACCCGGCCACGGCGCCGGACTTCAGGTTCACGATCGGCTGGAAGAAGGGCTCGATCTCGCCGCGCACGAAGGCGTTGCGCAGGTCCGCCTCCAGCGCCAGGCGGGACAGGCTGTCGCTTTCCAGCGCCCGGCCATAAGCCGCCGCGCCCCCGCGCCCGGCCGTCTTGGCCTGTTCGACCGCCAGTTCGACCCGGCGCAGAAGCTCGGCCGGATCCGGCGCGTCGGGACCGCCCTCAGCCGTCACGGCGCCGATGGAGACCGTGGGATAGATGTCAAAACCCGCCATGCGCAGCGGCTGCTCCAACGCCTCACGCATGCGCTCGCCGCCGCCGGTTCCGCCACGCCGCACCAGGACCGCGAACTCGTCCTCGCCGATCCGAGCGGGCGCGCAGTCCTCGGAAAAGGCCGCCGACAGACGCGAGCCCAGCGCCGACAGCACAAGGTCGGCGCGTTCGTGGCCCAAGGCCTCGTTCAGGCGACGAAGACGATCCAGATCGCCGACCACCAGTTCATAATCGCCCGGCTGGACCAGAGCTTCGGCGGCGCGGACCAGGAAGGTGCGTCGGTCCAGCAAACCCGTCACCGTGTCTCGATCAGCTCCGGCGAACTTGGTTTCAAGCGCGACGATGCCCGCCGCGCGCAGGCCGTCCTCCAGCCAGACCCCGCGCCACAGACAAGTCTCGCACCCGCGCATCCGCAGGCGCACGGCGATCTCCGTCCCCTCGGCCTGGGGCTTCAGCAGGCGGTCGGCCAGGGCGCGGTCCTGAGGCATGGCCAGGGCGGTGAAAGCCGCGCCCGAGCACTGCGGCGCCAGCGGCCCCAGACCCAGCGGCCGGGTGGCGCCGGTGAAACGGATCTGATCTTCGGCAGGCGTCCAGATCCATAGGGCGGCGTCGGCCGCGGCGAGGGCTTCGATCGCCGTGGTCGGATCCCACGTCAGGGCTCTGGATCGTGTGCTCAAGACGGGTCCGATACTCTGACTGAAGGGGCGACGCCGGCGGCGAACTCCTGATCGAGGACGCCGAACAACAGATGGTCTGCCCATCGGCCGTTAATTTTCAAATAAGCGCGGGCGAGACCTTCCTGACGAAAACCGGCCTTTTCCAAGACGCGGCGCGAGGCGTGGTTGGTCGGCACGCAGGCGGCCTCGACCCGATGCAGCCCCAGGGCGCTGAAGGCATGGCCCAGCATGGCCCGCACCGCCGCCGTGCCGACGCCCTGCCCCGCATAGGGACGGCCGATCCAGTAGCCCAGGGTGCCGGTCTCGGCCACGCCGCGCCGGATGTTGGACAAGGTGATGGCGCCCAGCAGCGCGTCGTCGGCTTGATCGAACACGAACAGGGGCCAGGCCGTGCCCTGCTCCATCTCCCGCGCATAGACGCCCAGGCGGCGGCGATAGGCGGCGCGGGTCAGATCGTCTTCGGCCCAGGCCGGCTCCCACGGCTGCAGATAGTCGCGCGATTCCTCACGCAGGGAGGCCCACGCCACATAGTCCGCGGGGCGCGGCGGGCGCAGCAGAACCCCCTGCCCGTTCAGGACCGGTCCGGTCGCCTCGGCCATCCAATCGAACAGGGCCATGGAGCAAACGATAGCGCGAAGCGATCTCGGCGTCAGCAGGCCGTGATCAGCCCGCCGCCATCCGCTGACGGAAGACGCGCCCCGCCCCGCCCGCCGCCCTGGGGCCCAGGACCGCCGTCGCCGACAGTCCCTGGCTCGTCATGGCCTGGCCCACCACGCGCAGATCCTGCGCCGTCTGGGCCTCGATGCGGGCGGCGCTGTCTTCCGACGAGACCGGCGCGCCGAACGCCAGGGTCTGCCCCGCCAGACGACCCGAGCGGCTGGCCGGGCTTTCGTCGGCCATCCACAGGCTGGCGTTCAGCACGGCCTTGGCCCGCGCCAGCTCCGCCTCCGTCGGCCCCTTGTCGGCCAGGTCGAGGATCTCGGCGGCGCACAGTTCGGCCAGCTCCAGCGACCGCTCGGCCGCCGCCCCGGCATAGACGCCCAGCAGGCCCAGATCGTCATAGGTCTCGTGATAGGCGTCGATGGCGTAGGCCAGTCCGCGATCCTCGCGCGCGCTCTGGAACAGGCGCGAGGCCATGCCGCCGCCCAGGATTTCGGTGAACAGGCGCAGGGCCGGCTGTCGCGGATCGCGCACGCCCAGGCTCGGCAGCTGGAAGACCAGATTGGCCTGTTCGATCTTGCGCGCCAGCTTCGCCTCGCCGCCGGTGAAGACGGCCGGCGCCGTCGGTTCGTGCGGCGCGGCGACCGCCTGACCGAACCAGGCCTCGGCCAGAGTCAGCAGCTCGGCCTCATCGACCGCGCCGGACACCGACACCACCATGTGGTCGGGCGAATAGAGCCGCGCGCGCCAATCGGCCACGGCCGCCCGGTCGGCGGGCGCCAGGCTGGCGATCGAACCCAGGATCGGCCGCCCCAGGGCCTGGCCGGCGAAGGCCTGGGTCTGGGCCATCTCGAACACATGATCGTCGGGGGTGTCGAAGGCCTCGGCGATCTCCTGCGCCACCACGTCCTTCTCGCGCTCGATCTCCTCGGGCGACAGGGTCGGGCGGAACACCAGGTCGGACAGCACCTGCATGGCCAGCGGCAGGCTGCCCTTCAGGGCGCGCACGTCGAAGCTGGTGCGCTCATAGCCGGTGGCGGCGTTGATCGAGCCGCCCTCGGCCTCGATGCGCTCGACGATCTCGCGCGCGCCCATGTCGCCCGCGCCCTTGAAGACCAGATGCTCCAGCAGATGCGACCAGCCGGAATGGACTTCGTCCTCCATGCGGGCGCCGCCGTTGACGGCCACGGTCACGGCGATGGTGCGCAGGCCGGGCATGGGGTCGCACACGACGCGCACGCCGTTGGACAGGGTGTGAAGACGAGCAGTCAGGTCAGCGATCCTTGGAAGGCGTGGGGCGATAGCGGCGCAGCAGCAGGGCCGCGTAGAAGACGACCAGGGTGATCGCCAGGCCGAACCAGGTCAGGGCGTAGCCCAGGTGGTTGTTGCTAAAGGCGGCGGGCGGCGACACCGGCCGCAACGTCGTCAATTCGGGATTGGCCGAGGTGGTCGCATAGACGGTGTAGGGCGACACCGCCCCCGTCACGCCCAGGGCCTGGGCCATCGCCGCCCGGTCGCGGCCGTAGAAGAGCTTGCCCGAGGGCGGCGGGGTCATGGCGTTGGGGCCCGGCGCCTGGCGCACCACGCCCGCGATCACGACCGGCATGGCGGCCTCGGCCTGCACGGCGGGGCGCTCGGCTGTTTCGGCGGGCAGGAAGCCGCGGTCGACCAGCACCGTCCCCTGACCCTCGACCGGACAGGCCGAGATCAGCCGCACCCCGGCGTCGCCGTCCTCGATGGTCTGAAGCTCGACGAAGGGCGCCGCGTTCAGGCCCCGGCAGGTCACGACCACCTGGCGGAACTCGGGATCAGCCAGCGTCAGCGCCTCGGCCAGGGGAAGCGGCGCCTGGGCCGCGGCGGCCTCGGCCTTGTCGATCAGGTCCAGCTTCCACTGCAGCCGCTGCACCTGCCACACGCCCAGCGTCAGCAGGGCGCCCAGCAGCAGGACGGCGATCACGGTCAGGATGATGGGAAAGCGAGGCCGGGCGGCGACGATCATCGGGTCTCTCGGTGTGAATCGGCGCCCTTCTGGCGCAGCATCTGCAGGGCTGTCATCAGCCCTTTGCCCGGCCGCATCAAGGCCACGGCCAGAACCGCGACCAACGGCAGCCAGATGATCAGGTGCAGCCAGATCGGCGGGCTCCAGGCGATTTCGACGGCCAGGGCCGAGAAGCCGACCAGAAAGCCGGCGATCTGCATGATGAAGGTGGCCGCGCCGTCGCCCGTCTCGACCGAACCCAGATCGAAACCGCAGGCCTCGCAAGCGGAGCGGCGCTTCAGGAAGCCCTCGAACAGCGCCCCGCGCCCGCAGGCCGGACAGCGCCCCATGATCCCTGCGCGAACAGCGGGCCAGACAAGCAAATCGGCGCGGGGCTTGAGGCCCCGCGCCGACGAAAGCTCAACTTGTCCGTCGCGTTCGATCAACCGAAGACGACGTACATGAAGACGAAGAGGAACAGCCACACCACGTCGACGAAGTGCCAGTACCAGGCAGCGGCTTCGAGGCCGAAATGCTTCTGCGGGGTCATCTGACCGGCGTAGAGGCGCAGCAGGCAGACGGCCAGGAAGATGGTGCCGACCAGGACGTGGAAGCCGTGGAAGCCCGTCGTCATGAAGAAGATGGAGCCGTACAGCTTCGACTGGGCCGCTTCCTCGCTGAAGAACAGGTGGCCGTGCAGGATGTGGTAATACTCATAGGCCTGAACGCCGGTGAACAGCACGCCCAGCAGGACGGTGATCAGCAGGCCCAGCTTGGCGCCCTTGCGGTCGCCGCCGATCAGGGCGTGGTGCGCCCAGGTCAGGGTCGTGCCCGACAGCAGCAGGATGACCGTGTTCATGAGCGGCAGGCTCCACGGATCCAGCAGCTCGACGCCCTTGGGCGGCCAGGTCTGCCAGGCGGTCGCCGTGTCGGCCCAGTTGCCCACTTCCGGGATGATCGTGCGCGCTTCGTTGAAGATCGCCATGTCGAAGAACATCCAGAAGAAGGAGACGAAGAACATCACCTCCGACGCGATGAACAGCACCATGCCGTAGCGCAGGCCGATGCCGACGACCGGGGTGTGGTCGCCCTTCTTGGATTCCTTGATGACGTCGGCCCACCAGCCGTACATCGTGAACAGCACGCCCGCGAGGCCGGCGAAGAACAGCCACTTGGTGCCTTCGGGCATGCCGAACAGGCCCTTCATCCACATCACGGCGCCGACGAACATGATGCACGCGGAGAAGGAGGCGATCAGCGGCCAGGGGCTCGGATCGACCAGATGGTAGTCGTGTTGCGGTTTCGCGTGAGCGTCAGCCATTCCCAAGGTCTCTGAATTAAGGCGAGAGTCGTTTGAAGAGGGCTATAGCCCCCGCTCTCCGGCTTTGCCAACAGCAGAGTCGTTCGCAACGGCCTGCTGAAAGCCTTTGGTTGGAAAGAAGGTGTAGCTGAGGGTGATTTCGCGCACCCCCTTCACCTCGGCGTCGGTCGCCATCTCGGGCGCGACGAAATACTGCATCGGGAAGGAGACGGTCGCGCCCGGCGCGATCTCCTGCCCCTCGAAGCAGAAGCACTGCAGCTTCTGGAAGTACGGACCGGCCCGCTCGGGCACGACGTTATAGGCCGCCGTGGCGTGGATCGTCTGGTTCGAGGTGTTGGTCACCTCGAAATAGGCCATGCCCGTCTCGCCGATGCGGACCTTCTGGCTGAACTGCTCGGCCTTGAAGGTCATGGGCAGGTCGCGGACGTTGGTGTCGAAACGGATCAGGACTTCCTGATCCAGGATCGTGGTCGGCGCCGCCTCGGCCTTCATGGTCGTGCCGTCAAAGCCCGTCACCTGGCAGAACAGCCGGTACAGCGGCACGGCGGCGAAGGCCGCGCCCGTCATCAGGATGACCAGGGCCGCGCACAGCAGCGCGACCGAATTCTTGTTCTTCACAGCCCTCAAGGCTCCTGGGTTACAGGCGCAGGAGCGTCCGGCTGGACCGGCGCCGGAAGGGCCGGATCGGCCCTCTCCAGCGTGGCCAGGGCCGCCGCCTCGGCTTCATGCCGCGCCTGGTTGTTGGCGTGCATGCGCGACACCGTCACGGTGTAGACCAGGGCGATGAAGGCCAGCAGGCCCAGGGCGATGGCCACGTTGCGACGCTTGCGCGCACGAACCTGTTCATCGTTCAGCTTCAGGTACTGGAGGTTGGACATGGGATTCAGACTCCGACGCCCGACAGATGCTCGACCAACAGGGCCGAGAACAACGCCATCAGGTACAAGATCGAAAAGGCGAACAGGTTGCGGGCCGGTTTGGCCTCGACCCGGACGTCATACAATGCGGCCTCTCGCCCCACGGCCTCGGCCTTGTCGGGCTGGTCGCCGGCGCGCGAGCGCCACAGGCGGAAGGCCAGGGCCAGGAAGCCCAGCCCCCCCGCGACCGACACCACCAGATAGATGGGGCCGCCCAGGCCGGTGAAGGCCGGCGCGATCGCCACCGGCACGAAGGCCAGGCTGTAGAGCAGGATCTGCAGACGGGTCGACTTGGCCCCGCGCGCCACCGGCATCATCGGAATGCCCGCCTTGGCGTAGTCGCCGGCCGAATAGAGGGTCAGGGCCCAGGTGTGCGGCGGCGTCCACATGAAGATGATCAGGAACAGCAGCCAGGCCTGCCACGGCGCGTCGCCCGTCACCGCCGCCCAGCCGATCACGGGGGGCAAGGCCCCTGCCGCGCCGCCGATGACGATGTTCTGGGGCGTCCGGCGCTTCAGCACCAGGGTGTAGAGCCAGACGTAATAGACGATGGTCAGGGCCAGCAGGCCGCCCGCCAGCCAGTTGGTCGTCATGCCCAGCAGCATGACCGAAAAGACCGACAGCACCATGCCGAAGGCGATGGCGTCGTTCTTGCGCACGCGGCCCGCCGCGACCGGACGGCCGCGCGTGCGGCGCATCAGGGCGTCGGTCTCGCCCTCGACCGCCATGTTCAGCGCGCCCGCCGCTCCAGCGCCGACGGCGATGCACAGAATGGCGATGACCGCATTGACCCAGCTCAGCTGACCAGGCGCCACGACCAGGCCCGTCACCGCCGTGAACACCACAAGCGACATGACGCGCGGCTTCAGCAGCTGGAAGAAGTCTTCCGGCTGGGCCGTGGTGACGAGGGGCGTTTCGCGGGTGGGCTGTTCGGTCATGGTCATAAAAAGCGTTAAGGCCGCCCCTCCGATTACGGAAGGGCGGCCTCTCCGGGTCTATCCGATAAGGATCAGTGGTTGTCCGCCTTGACCACCGGCAGTTCGTTGAACTGGTGGTGCGGGGGCGGCGAGGACAGGGTCCACTCCAGCGTGGTGGCGCCTTCGCCCCACGGGTTGGCCTCGGCCTTGCGGCGACGGATGGCGGATTCCAGCAGCAGCACCAGGAACACGCCCACGCCGATGATGGTGATCAGATAGCCGACCGACGAGACGTGGTTCCAGTAGGTGAAGGCTTCCGGATAGTCGACGTAGCGACGCGGCATGCCCTGCAGACCCAGGAAGTGCTGCGGGAAGAACACCAGGTTCACGCCCACGAACATGATCCAGAAGTGAGCCTGAGCCAGGAACTCATTGTACTTCACCCCGAACATCTTCTCGTACCAGTAGTAGAAGGCCGCGAAAATCGAGAAGATGGCGCCCAGCGACAGCACATAGTGGAAGTGCGCCACGACGTAGTAGGTGTCGTGCAGGCTGTAGTCGATGCCGGCGTTCGACAGGACCACGCCGGTCACGCCGCCGACGGTGAACAGGAAGATGAAGCCCATCGCCCACAGCATGGGCGCCTTGAAGGTGATGGAGCCGCCCCACATGGTGGCGATCCAGCTGAAGATCTTCACGCCCGTGGGCACGGCGATGATCATGGTCGCGGCCACGAAGTAGGCGCGCAGGTTCACGCTCATGCCGACCGTGTACATGTGGTGCGCCCACACGATGAAGCCGATGAAGCCGATGGCGACCATGGCGTAGGCCATCGCGAGATAGCCGAAGATCGGCTTCTTCGAGAAGGTCGAGACGATGTGCGAGATCATGCCGAAGCCCGGCAGGATCATAATGTACACTTCGGGGTGGCCGAAGAACCAGAACAGGTGCTGGTACATCACCGGGTCGCCGCCGCCGGCCGGATCGAAGAAGGAGGTGCCGAAGTTACGATCGGTCAGCAGCATGGTGATGGCGCCCGCCAGAACCGGCAGCGACAGCAGCAGCAGGAAGGCCGTGATCAGCACGCCCCAGGCGAACAGCGGCATGCGGTGCAGGGTCATGCCCGGCGCGCGCATGTTGAAGATGGTGGTGATGAAGTTGATCGCGCCCAGGATCGACGAGGCGCCCGCGACGTGCAGCGAGAAGATCGCCAGGTCGAACGACGGTCCCGTGTGGCCCATGGTCGACAGCGGCGGATAGGAGGTCCACCCCCCGCCGAAGCCGCGGCCCGGCCCGCCGTCGACGAACATCGACAGCACCAGCAGCACGAAGGCGAAGAAGATCAGCCAGAACGAGATGTTGTTCAAGCGCGGGAAGGCCATGTCCGGCGCCCCGATCATGATCGGGATGAAGTAGTTGCCGAAGCCGCCCATGGTTGCGGGCATGACGACGAAGAACACCATGATCAGGGCGTGGGCCGTGACCGTGACGTTGTAGCCGTGCTTGGAAGCCTCGACGATCCCCAGTTGCTGGATGATCGTGCCTTCCTTGAACAGCTGGATGCCCGGCTCGGCCAGTTCCCAGCGGATCAGGCCCGACAGGGCGCCGCCGACAAGACCGGTGAAGATGGCGAACACCAGGTACAGAATCCCGATGTCCTTGTGGTTGGTCGACAGGAACCAGCGGGTGAAGAAGCCCGGCTTATGGTCGTGTGAATCGTGAACAGCAGCGGTGGCCATGGGTCTGGGCTCTCGCGTCTCTCTTACTGAGCGGCCGGCGCGGCGGGCGCGGCGGCGGTTGCGGGGGCCGCAGGCGCGGCGTCGGTCGGGGCGGCGGCGGCGTCAGCAGCCGGAGCGGCGGGCGCTTCGGCGGCGGCGGGCGCAGCCGCAGCAGCGGCGGCCGCGGCGTCATCGGCGGCCTTGGTCATGGAGCCGCCCTTGGAGGCGACCCAGGCGGCGAAGGCTTCCTGGCTCACCACCTTGACGTGGATCGGCATGAAGGCGTGGTCGACGCCGCACAGCTCGGAGCACTGGCCGTAGTAGTCGCCTTCCTTCTCGGCGCGGAACCAGGTCTCGTTCATGCGGCCCGGAACGGCGTCCACCTTGATGGCGAAGGCCGGCACGGCGACGGCGTGGATCACGTCCGAAGCTGTGATCAGCAGGCGGACGTTCTGACCGACCGGAACCACCATCGGTTCATCGGCGGCCAGGCGGTACAGATGCTTGGGCGCCTTGTCTTCCGGCAGCATGTTCGAGATGTACTCGGCCACGCCCTGGTCCGGATATTCATAGCCCCAGTTCCACTGGTTGCCGGTGATCTTCACCGTCACGTCCGAGTCCGGATAGTCGTGATAGGCGAACAGCAGGCGGAACGAGAACAGGGAGATGCCGACCAGGATCAGCACCGGCACCACGGTCCAGATGACCTCGATGACCGTGTTGTGGCTCCACTTGGCCGGGGTCGGGTTGGCGCGCTTGTTGTAGCGGATCGCGATCCACACCAGCAGCGCCAGCACCAGGACGCAGATCACGGTGATGACCGGCATCAGCACGACGTTGTGGAAGAAGTGAGCCTCGTGCGCCAGCGGCGCGGCCGCCGTCTGGAAGCCGAGACCAGCCGGCGTCGGCTGACCCAAAACATCCTGCGCCATCGCCGGCGCAGCGAAAATGGCGGCAAGGGCGGTCGCGGCGATACCGCCCCCCAACCGCGCCATGGCTCGCATGCCCATCCCCATTCGAGAAGTCCTCATAAACCGTTCTGCAGCAGACGTTTGCGAGCAATTCGCAAGCGTCGCCGGGCCCAGACGGACCTCGGCGTGTCATGGCCGGTCCTTATCGGCTCGAACCGCCCTTGCCAAGCGATCAAGCGCACCTATGGCGCCCTCCGGTCAAAATGCGGTCGATTAAATCGCTGTCATGTTTGGACAGCTACCTTGCACGGCAAGATACCTTGCGATACCCCTTAAGCACCCTAGAGAGGGACGCCCAAGAGGGACGCAATGCCCGACACCATCGACATCCAACTGAAGAAAGGCGTGCTGGGACTGTGTGTCCTGGCGCTGCTCGCCCGACGCGACAGCTACGCCTATGAAATCGCCAGCCGCCTGTCCGACGCCATCGGCATGGGGGAAGGCACCATCTATCCGCTGATGCGGCGGATGCAGACCGACGGCCTGGTCGAGACCTATCTGGTCGAATCATCCAGCGGCCCGTCGCGCAAATACTACCGCCTGACCGCCGCGGGCCGTCGCGCCCTGGACGGCCAGACCGGCGAGTGGCGGGCCTTCGCCCGCGCCGTCGAGGCCCTGATCGCGGGCGATGACGACGACAGCGTCATTGTCGCCGAGGCCCCGGCCGAAACGCCCGCCCTGCTCGATCAGAGCGCCCGAACCGAATCGACCGCCCAAGCTGACAGGGGAGAGGACAAATGAACCGCGCGGAATTCCTGGCGCGACTGCGGCGCGGCCTGGTGGGCCTGCCCGCCGCCACCGCCAATGAGATCGTCAACGACTATGAGGCCCACTTCGCCGACGGCGCCGCCGCCGGACGCAGCGAGGCCGAGGTGGCCGAAGCCCTGGGCGATCCCGATCGCCTGTCCCGCGAACTGAAGGCCGAGGCCGGCGCCCAGCGCTGGCGTCAGGAGCCGTCGGCCTCCTCCGCCGCCGGGGCCGTGTTCGGCATCCTGGGCCTGGGCGCGATCGACATCCTAATCCTGCTGCCCATCGCCCTGCCCGTCTTCGGCACGGTGCTGTCCCTGCTGCTGGGCGGGGTCGGCGTCTTCATCGCCGGCGGCTTCGTCATGGTGGCGGGCGCCTTCATGGGCCTGCCGGGCGGGGCGCTGGCCGCCGCGCTGCTGGGCGTCGGCCTGATGGGCCTGGGCGTCTTCATGGTCGGAACCATGGCCCTGCTGACCAAATGGCTGATCGACGCCACCGTCTGGTACGCCCGCCTGCACTACCGCGTCGTCAAACCCGCCCTGGAACCCCAGGCCTAAAGCCAGAGAGAGGAGAACACAGTCATGATCCGCAATCTGCTCATCATCTCCGGCGCGGGCCTGATCCTCGCCATCGTCGGCATCGGCGGCGCCTTCGCCGTGGGAGGCCGCGACCTGGCCCGCCACGACTGGACCTGGATCATCACCGACGACGAGGCCGGCGACAGCGGCTTCACCGTCGAGCGCGGCCAGGTCTCGCCCGACACCACCCGAACCATCGAATGGACGGGCGGCGACCGCCTGACCGTCAACATCCCCGCCGACGTCGTCTACGACCAGCAGGCTGAGACGCCGGGCATCACCGTCTCGGGCGCCCAGAACGTGGTCGAGCGGGTGCGCTTCTCCAACGGCCGTCTGACCCTGGACGAGGCCCCGCGCGGCGACCGCAGCTATGTCCGCTGGACCCGCACCGGCATTCGCGGCTGGAGCGAGACCGACGCCCTGAAGATCATCATCAAGGCCCCCTCGGTGAAGACCTTCGACCTGTCCGGCCCGACCGAGCTGAAGATCCGCGGCTATGACCAGCCGTCGCTGGACCTGACGCTGACCGGCTCGTCCGACGTGCGGGTCCAGGGTCGCACCGACGCCGTGACGGTCGACGTCTCCGGCGCCGGCGACGCCCGCATGGACGAACTGATCGTCGACGACGCCAAGGTCCGCGTCAGCGGCTCGGGCGAGGTCCGCGTCGGCCCCAGCGGCAAGGCCGAGGTCGACGTCTCGGGCAGCGGCGAAGTGCGCCTGACCCGCCGCCCCGCCGAACTGCGCCAGTCGGTCAGCGGCTCGGGCGAGGTGACGGAGGACTAAGCGTCGCCCGCACGCGCATGACGCCGATCGGCCCCTTTCGCACGACGAGAGGGGCCGATTGCTTTTGCGGGCCGTGACGCCGGGCCTCGCAGCCCCTATCTAGCGTCCATGAGCACTGTCGCCTCCCCCTCCCCCATCCTCGACGCCGCGGGCCTAGCCCCGGACGAGGCCCTGTCGATCCTGCAGACCGCCCTGTCGGGCGCCGACGACGGGGAGCTGTTCCTCGAAAAGACCGAAAGCGAATCCCTGGTCTTCGACGACGGGCGGCTGAAGGGCGCCTCCTACGATGCTGTTGAAGGTTTTGGCCTGCGCGTCGTGGCGGGCGAGACCGCCGGCTACGCCCACGCCAATGAAATCTCCGCCGCCGCCATCCGCCGCGCCGCCGACAGCGCTGCGCTCGCCAAGCGCGGCTATGACGGAACCGCCGCCGAGGCGCCGCGCGCTACCAACCAGCGCCTCTATGATCCGGTCGATCCGCTGCTGGCCCCGGCCTTTTCGGACAAGATCGCCCTGCTGGCCGAGATCGACGCCTGGGCGCGCGCCCGCGATCCGCGCGTGGTGCTGGTCTCTGCCTCCCTGGTCGGCGAGCGTCGCGCCATAGACATCCTGCGCGGCGACGGGCGGCTGCTCAGCGACCTGCGTCCGCTGGTCCGGCTGAACGTCTCCGTCACCGTCGAGAAGGACGGCCGCCGCGAAAGCGCCTCCTCCGGCGCGGGCGGACGTGCAGGCTTCGAGGAATGGGTCGCCCCAGAACGCTGGCAGGCCCAGGTGGACGAGGCCCTGCGTCAAGCCCTAGTCAATCTGGAGGCCGTCGACTGCCCGGCGGGCGAGATGGACGTGGTGCTGGGCGCGGGCTGGCCCGGCGTCCTGCTGCACGAAGCCGTCGGTCACGGCTTCGAGGGCGACTTCCACCGCAAGGGCTCGTCGGTCTTCACCGGCATGATGGGCAAGCGCGTGGCCGCGCCGGGCGTGACGGTCGTGGACGACGGCTCCATCGCCGGACGCCGCGGCTCGCTGTCGTTCGACGACGAAGGCACCCCGACATCGCGCACCGTGCTGATCGAGGATGGGATCATGGTCGGCCTGATGCACGACCGGCTGTCGGCGCGTCAGCTGGGCGCGAACGCCACCGGCAACGGCCGCCGCCAGTCCTTCGCCCACACGCCCATGCCGCGCATGACCAACACCTTCATGGAAGGCGGCAAGGATTCGCAGGCCGACATGATCGCCTCGACCAAGCGCGGCCTCTACGCCGCCAACTTCGGCGGCGGCCAGGTGGACATCACCAACGGCAAATTCGTCTTCCAGTGCACCGAGGCCTATCTGATCGAGGACGGCAAGATCACCGCCCCGGTGCGCGGCGCCACCCTAATCGGCGACGGCGCCACGGCCCTGACCCAGATTCAGATGATCGGCGACGACTTCGCCTTCGACCCCGGCGTCGGCACCTGCGGCAAGGCCGGGCAAGGCGTCCCCGTCGGCATCGGCCAGCCCAGCCTCAAGATCGGCGGCCTGACGGTCGGCGGCACGGCGGTCTAACCGCCCCTCTCTCATTGGGAGAGGGAAGCCGCAATTGCTTCCGCCGCGCAGTCCAAGTCCGCCTCCGCGCCGCCGTCCATCGTGATCTCGCCCAGGTCGCGCGCCCCCGCCGACGCCCGGCGATAGGCCGGATCGTAGTGGTCGCGCATCAGGGCCGTCGCCAGGGCGCGCAGGTCGCCCGCCTGCGACAGGGCGCGCCACTGCGCGATCCGCTCGCGGCTGTGGTGACTGGGCATCCGCGCCAGCAGGGCGTCACGCACGGCCGCATCGTCGGTCGCCGCCTGATAATCGCGCAGCACCCGCTCGACCCGCGCCTCGAACGGGGCCGACAGACGCAGGGCGGGCGCCGCCTTCATCGCCGCCCACAGCACGGGCGGCACCGTCAGGCGGCCGATGCGGCTGGCCTCGGCCTCGACCACCACGGGGCGGCTCAGGTCCAGGGCGGCAAGCGCGGCGTACAGTCGGCTCTCAAACAGCTTCTGCGACGGCTGCTCCGCCTCGGTGCGCCCGAACAGGGAGCCGCGATGCGCCGCCAGCCCTTCCAGATCCAGGCTCTGGACGCCGTGATCCGCCAGGCGGGCCAGCACCTCGGTCTTGCCGCTGCCGGTCAGGCCGTCCAACAGGACCAGCTTCAACGCCGGGGCCGTCTCCAGGTCATGCAGGGCGGCGGCCACCGTCCGGCGCCAGGTCTGATAGCCGCCCTCCAGCCGCGTGACGGGCCAGCCGACCTGCTCCATCACCGTGGTCATGGCCGTCGAGCGCTGCCCGCCGCGCCAGCAATAGACCAGAGGCTGGAACCCGCCGTCGCGGTCGCCCAGCGCCCCTTCCAGATGCGCCGCGATGTTGCGCGCCACCAGGGCCGCGCCCAGGCGGCGGGCGAGGAATTTCGAGGTCTGGACGTAGAGGGTTCCCACCTCGGCGCGCTGGGCGTCGTCCAGCACCGGTAGATTGATCGCGCCGGGCAGGTGATCCTCGGCGAACTCGCCGGGGCTGCGCACGTCGACGACGGCGTCGTAGCGGGCCAGGGCCGCAAGCGACACGTCCGCCGTCAGCCGCGCCATCAGCCGCCCGCCTTCACGACCACGGAAGGCGCGCCCTCGCGCACGCGGCCGACGCGGCGCGCCGAGGCGAAGCCCATGTCCGCCACCAACGTCATCACCGCCTCGGCCGCCTCAGGCGCCACAGCGATCAGCAGGCCGCCCGAGGTCTGGGGATCGGTCAGCAGGTCGCGCCGCCATTCCGGCAGTTCGGCGTCCAACGTCACCGCCCCGCCATAGGCCGCCCAGTTGCGCACCGAGGCCCCGGTCCGCACCCCGGCCTGGGCCAGGGCGGGCGACCCGTCCAGAAACAGCGGCGCATCGGCGTCGATCTCGACCGTCAGGCCCGCGCCGCGCGCCATCTCCAGCGCATGGCCCAGCAGGCCGAAGCCGGTCACGTCCGTCACCGCATGGACCCCGTCCATCGCCGCCAGCTTCGGCCCCGGCGTGTTCAGCCGGGTGGTCGAGCCGATCAGGGCCTCATAGCCGCCCGCCTCCAGCCGCCCCTGCTTATAGGCGGCGCTCAGCACGCCGACGCCCAGGGCCTTGGTCAGGATCAGCACGTCGCCCGCCCGCGCGCCGCGATTGGTCAGCACCCGATCGGGATGCGTCAGGCCCAGGGCGACCAGGCCGTAGATCGGCTCCAGGCTGTCGATCGAATGGCCGCCCGCCACGGGGACGCCCGCCTCGGCGCAGACGGACGCGCCGCCTTCCAGCACCCGGCCGATGGTCTGAGGCGACAGCTTGCCGACCGGCATGCCGACGAGGGCCAGGGCGAAGATCGGCGTCGCCCCCATGGCGTAGACGTCCGACAGGGCGTTGGCCGCCGCGATCCGGCCGAAGTCGAACGGGTCATCCACCATCGGCATGAAGAAGTCGGTCGTGGCCACCAGGGCCTGCTGGTCGTTCAGCCGCCAGACCGCCGCATCGTCCGAAGTCTCGGTCCCCACCATCAGATCGGCGAAGACCGCCGTGCGCGGCGTCGAGGCCAGGATGGACTGCAGCACGTCGGGCGCGATCTTGCAGCCGCAGCCGCCGCCGTGGGCCAAGGAGGTGAGTCTGGGTTCGATGTCGCTCATGCCCCCGGCGTCGGCCTTCGCACGCCGGGCGTCAACCGCCTTCGTGCGTGGCGGGCGAGATGCGCCATTCGGGACCGCTGACCTCCAGTCCCCTTGCCGCCGCCTGATCCAGCAGACCGCCAGCTTCCGCCGCGACGCTGATCGGCGTGACCATCAGGGTGGTCCGGGCGGCTGTCAGGGCGTCGGCCAGCGCCTCGCTCCATTGCGTGCGGCCGTTCCGGCGCAGATCGCCATCGGCGAACATGGCGCAATGGTCGATCGCCTGTTCCAACGGACTGGCCATGACCGCACGAACGTCCTGCCTGGCCCAGCTCGCGCCCCTCTGAGCCATGCCGTCCTTTCCCGCCTCGGTCGCGCGAATGGCGGCCGAAAGACAGGCGATCTGGTTGTCGTCCGGCACGGCGACGGCCTCGTCGACATGGCGAGCGTCCAGGTCTCCAACGTGAACCGTCGATTTTTTAGCCTTACGCGCCATGGAGCGGACCGTCGTCAGCACGCCGCGCCCCGCGCCGCGCTCATAGGCCAGCCGGTCGTCCAGCAGATCGCGCGCAACGGCCACCAGCCCCCGGTCGGCGTAGTTCTGGCGATAGCGGGCGCCCAGGGCCTCCAGCCTGGTCAGTTGATCGGCTTCAAGATAGTCCGCTGTCGTCGCGCCATCCGGCAGACGGGCGCGGGCGCGGCGCATGCGCATGTAATCTGCCAGGCTCATCGTCGCCGTCTGGGACATGACGATGGCGTCCGCCTGTAACACCGCCGCCTCCAGCGCCTCGGGCCGCCAGACGATGTCGCGCGGCACGGCCGAGAGCGCCCCTACGATGATCACGACGCTGTCTCCGTTGCGAATCTCCCATGTCGGCGCACCCGATCGACGCGCCACCACGACGATGTCCTCAAGAGTCGTTGCGGCTTCGTCCTGAGCCCGGGTCAGCGTCCCCGACGCCAGAACTATCGCCGCTGCGAGAACCATTGCGCCTTTTGATCTCATGACGTCCCCTCCCCTTCCTAAGCCCCGTCCGACGTCTTCAGCCGCCCGAAGGCGCCGCCTTCCACTGCGGACCATCCACCTCGAAGCCCTGGGCCTCCAGCGCATCCAGCACGCCGCCCGGCTCGGCCAGACGACGCAGCGGCGCGACGGCCATGGTCAAGCCGGGCTGGGTCAGGGCCTGGGCGACGGCGTCGGTCCATTCCGCACGCAGTTGCGGCCCGATCTGCGGATCGCCCCACGGCCAGCAGCGGTCCACCGCCTGATCGACCGGCGAGGCCAGCACCTCGGCCACCCGCAGCCCGCGCCAGGCCTCGGCCCGCAGACGCACGGCCTCCGGTCCCAGTTCGGCGGCCGACAGAGCCGCGCGCAGGCATTCGCGATGGGTCGCCGGCGGGGCGGAGATCAGGCTCTCCACCAGGTCGGCGCCGCGCACCACCCCGACGGAGCGGATCGGCACGCGCGCCTTGCGGGCGGCGCGGCGCACGGCGTCGTCGGCGCCGACCGGCCGAGCGTCCTTCTCGCCCGCCTTGTCCTTGAACAGGTCGATGGCCAGCATCAGCAGACTGTATCGCCGCCACTGATCGGTCTTTTCGTCCGCCATCAGGGCTTCCAGCCGCGCCTGATCCTCGGGCGTCAGGTAGTCGGCGGTCGTCGTGCCTTCCGGCAGCCAGCCGATGGTGCGGATGCGCCACATCAGGCGCAGGACGTCGGCGGGCGAGGCTCGACCGCGCTGCGGGAACAGTATGCGGTCGGAACGGGCGGCGGCCTCCTCCAGCGCCTGGGCGCGCCATTCGAAGCCGCGCGGCGCCTCCTCGATGGCGCCGACCAGGATCATCACCCCCTCGCCGTCGCGTCGCACCGTCCACATCGGCGCGCCCGCCCGCCGGGCGGTGACGACCACCTCGTCCACGCGGGTCGCCGCCTCGGCCTGTTCTTGGGCGGCGAAGGCCGAGGACGGAGCCGCCGCAGCAAGGATGAGAGCGGCCAGGGCGAGGGAAAGAAGAGGAGCTTTCATGCCCTCATCCTAAGGGCTGAAAGTTCCACCGCACGTGACTATTCCGTAATGCTGTCAGCGATTTAATCCACCTGTCGGGCTTGTAACTGGAGATCGAACCGCCACGCCGCCAAACCTCTGCCGGACACCGAGGGAGAGGACGAGATGAACACCAAGAGCGCCCTGCTGGCGACCACCGCCCTGCTGCTGACCGCTGCGCCGGCTGCGGCGCTCGCCGCCGATGCGCCCGCCGCGCCCGCGCGCCAGTCGGCCGTGCCCGGCGATCAGGCGGTGCTGATCTTCACCCCCGACTTCTTCGCCGACGCCCGCCCCAACACGGCGCTGGACATGGTCAACCGTGTGCCCGGCTTCTCGGTCAACGACGGCGACGGGGCGCGCGGCTTTGAAGGCGCGGTCGGCAACGTCCTGATCAACGGCTCGCGCCCGGCGTCGAAGAACGACACCGGCTCCAACGTCCTGGGCCGCACCGTGGCCGCCCAGGTGGACCGCATCGAGCTGATCCGCGGCGGGGCGCCGGGCATCGAGATGCAGGGCTATTCCGTCGTCGTCAACGTCATCCTGAAGAACACCGCCAGCCGCGAACACATCGCCACCTTCAACGCCAGCCTGTTCGAAGGCGGCCAGGATCTGTTCGGCGGCACCTATCAGTTCACCGAACGCAAAGGCGATCGTACCTGGGGCGTGACGCTGGGCGACGGCATCTCCAGCAGCGATTCCAACGGCGCGGGACCGCTGCGCCGGGTCGGCCCGAACGGCGAACTGCTGCGCGCCGAGGATTACTACAACGACGGCTACGGCGGCGGGAACTCGATCCGCGGCAACTACTCCAGCCCCTTCCTGGGCGGCAAGGTCGACCTGACGGCGCGCTACGGGATCAACGACTGGCACAACATCAACCGCCAGACCGCCCCGGACGTCCTGCGCGAGAGCCTGTATGACGAGGACGGCCACAGCGGCGAATTCGGCGCCGTTTACACCCGCCCGCTGTCCGAAAAGCTGAAGCTGGAAACCCGCTTCATTCATGAGTTCGGTGACTATGAGTCAGTCTCAACCTCGCGTGGCCGCGTCTCCGGCGTCGAAAGCCCCGAGCAGTTGTTCAACTCTGACGGCAAGTCCTCGGAAACCATCCTGCGCGGCCTAGTGCGCTACGAACGGTCGCCGTCGATGGACTTCGAGGCGGGCGGCGAAATCGCTTACAACATGCTGGAACGCGATCAGGCCTATTCCATCGGCGGCGTGCCGGAGCCGCTGCCTTCGGCCTCGGTCAAGGTCGAGGAAACACGCGGCGAACTGTTCGGCAAGGCCACCTGGCGCATCAATCCCAAGTGGACGCTGGAAAGCGGTCTGCGGCTGGAATCCTCGACCATCAGCCAATCCGGCGACGCTGATCAGGAAAAGAACTTCTTCTTCGCCAAGCCGCGCCTGCTGGCCACCTGGACCCCGGCGGCGAACAACCAGTTACGGTTGCGCCTGGAGCGGACGGTGGGACAGCTCGACTTCGGCGACTTCGCCGCCTCGGCCGAGTTCGCCGACGAGAACGTCTTCGGCGGCAATGTGAACCTGCAACCCGAATCCCGCTGGGTCGCCGAACTGACCTATGAAAAACGCTTCTGGGGCGAAGGCATCGTCAGCATCGGCCTGCGCCACGACGAGATCACGGACGCCATCGACGTCATTCCCCTCGAAGGCGGTTACGCCGCCGTGGGCAACATCGGCGACGGGACGCTGGATCAGCTGGTGCTGAACGTCACGGTCCCCACCGACAAGCTGGGTCTGTCAGGCGGCAAGTTCGGCTTCCGCAACACCTGGAACCATACCGAAGTCACCGACCCGACCACGGGCGAGATCCGTCCCATCTCCGGCATTCGCGCCAGCCAGGCGACCATCACCTTCCAGCAGGACATCACCAGCTGGAAGCTGCAGTGGGGCGGCGCCTGGATCCCCCTGCTGGGCCAGAAGAACTATCGTCCGGACCAGATTTCAGGCTGGCGGGGCCACGACTATTACGAGCTGTGGGCCGAGTATAAGCCGACGCCGACCCTCTCGATCCGCGGCCAGGTGAACATCTGGGACGACTTCAACGTCGAGCGCACTGAATTCGGCGACCGTGAGACCCGGCCGATCGCCTTCGTCGAGAACCGCTTCATCGACCCGCGCACCTTCTATCAGATCCGTCTGCGCAAAACCTTCTGACGAACCGAAACCACGAACCCCGGAACCAGCCGGGGCCTCCCCCGGACAACTGAAAAGGGCGGCGCCTCCTGCGAGACGCCGCCCTTTCCTTTCGTCGTCCGCCGGTCCGGAGCCTGAGCGCCGGACCGGACGAGAGACGCCTGTTACGCCGCCTTCTCGTGCGACCAGCCCTTGATGAAGAAGCTGAGGACGATGAAGCCGACGCCGATGCCCATGCCCCACAGGCCCAGCATCTCGAACACCTCCAGCGAGGTGCGCAGCGCCGCGCCGGGATCCAGCACCTGGCCGCCGACGGTCTCGGTGCCGGCCAGGCCCGCGATCCAGCCGCCGACGTACTGGGCGATGGACGAGGCCAGGAACCACACCGCCATCATGAAGCTGACCACCTTGGCCAGCGACAGCTTGGTGATCTCCGACAGGCCCACCGGCGACAGGAACAGCTCGCCAAGGGTGTGGAACATGTAGAGCAGACCCAGCAGCAGGATCGGCATCTGGAAGGCTGAATCGGCCATGCCTGCGCCCCACACCACGATCATGAAGCCCAGGCCGACCTGCAACAGGCCGAGACCGAACTTCAGCGTCGGGTTCGGATCCAGGTTGCGTTTGCCCAGGAAGGCCCACAGCGCCGCCATGATCGGCGCGAAGATCAGGATGAAGCCCGCGTTGAACGACTGCGTCTGGGCGGCGGTCACCGTGGCGTCGATCCAGAAGCCCGACGGGGTGATGCCCGCGGCCGCCAGTTGCGACGGGGTGCCGATGGTGATCCCAAGGAACTGAACCGCCGTCGGCGTCAGGCTGAGATCGACGTTACGGTCCGCGAACAGGTTCAGCGAAGTGCCGGCCTGTTCGAACAGGGTGAAGAAGACCACCGAGCCGATGATCAGCACCACCGCCAGCATCATGCGCTCGCGCTGGATGCGGTTCTCGCAGACCTTGATGATGATGTAGGCGATGAAGGCCAGCGAAGCGACGGTCGCGGCGCCCAGCACCCAGCCCACCAGGGCGTTGCGCTGGACCATGAACCACACCACGCCGACGCCCAGGATGCTGAGCAGGTAGATCGACCATTCGCGGTTCAGCGGTCCCAGGAAGGGCTTCTTCAGATTACCCTCGGCCGGAGGCTCGCCTTTGCCTTGCAGCAGCGGCTTGCCCAGGACGAAGACCACCCAGCCCAGCGCCATGCCGACCCCGGCCAGGCCGAAGCCCGCCCACCAGCCGACCGTCTGGCCCAGATAGCCGCACAGAACCGCGGCCCAGAAGGCTCCCAGGTTGATGCCGTAATAGTAGAGGGTGAAGCCCGAATCCCGGCGCGGATCGCCTTCGGGATACAACTGTCCGACAATGGTCGAGATGTTCGGCTTCAGATAGCCCACGCCCATGATGATCAGGGCGATGGCCAGGTAGAAGACGTTGATGCCCGCCATGTCGCGGGTCACGTCGATCTTGTACTCGCCGGTCGGCAGCACGGCCGGGATCGGCGCGTCCTGCGGCAGATCCTTGATCGCCAGGCCGTTCTCGACCGGGGCGAAGGCGTACTTCTGGCCGTTGACCATCAGACCCACGTCGCGCGCGGCGCCGCGGCCCTCGGCCGAGATTTCATAGGCCGCGCCCTGGTAGGTCAGGGTTTCGGTGGCGGGACGCCCCTCGAAGGCCATCATGCCGTGACCGGCCACCAGCAGCAGGGCGCCGAACGCCACGGCCTTGCGCGTGCCGATGAAGCGGTCGGCCATCATGCCGCCCAGCAGCGGCAGCAGGTACACCAGCGAGGTGTAGGAGCCGTAGGCCGAACCGGCCTGGGCGTCGTCGAACAGGAAGTGCTGGGTCAGGAAGAAGATCAGGATGCCGCGCATCCCGTAGTAGGAGAAGCGCTCCCACATCTCCGCAAAGAACAGAATGATCAGCCCGCGCGGGTGATTTTTCAGGATCTGCATCAGCACGGGCACGCCCGTGACGAAGGTGATGATCAGACCGATCGCGATGACGATATTCATGCCTGGGCCCCCGCACAGATCATGATCGACTTCATCTCATTCATAGCCATCGTCTGGGCTGCGCCCCTTCGAGTGCCGGGCCGGCGCACCGATCGCGCGCCCCCTCCGTCCGTCGTGCTCAACGGCAAGCTCCATCTTCTTGCGCCCCCGACGGGCGCGGAAGCGTGCAGAAACAGCACGGTCACGGATTGCAAACAAGCGTTAAGGACGAAATCCCGCCGTCAGGACGTCGCATATTCGTCAACACTTTCCCGTTTCGAGCGCGGTTATTTTAAAATACACTTTTAACGAAAATTCTTCGTCGTCCCTTTCTCGGACTGCGTGGAGACCTCGTCATGACGCTTCGCCCGATGCGCCCCGCCGACCTGGAAGCGGTCAATCGGCTGCATCGCAGCGTCTGGTGGCCAGCGCGATCACGGGCCGGGTGGGCGTGGTTATGGTCAAATCCGGCGACACGGGCGCTGCACAGCCCCAACGGCTGGGTCATTGACAACGGAGGCGGCGCCGTCGCCTGTGCAGGCAACTTTATCCAGCGCTTCTGGCTGGACGACCGCGCGCTGTACGGGGCCACCGGCTATTCCATTATCGTCCCGCCCGATCAGCGCGGCCGCAGCCGCGACCTGATCCACGCCTTCGTCAACCAGCCCGGGTGCTTCGCCCGGTACACGCTGAACGCGAACGCCCGTTCCAGCCCTCTTTACAAGCGTCACGGCATGACACCCTGGCCGCCGCTCACGCATGACGTCAAGCTGTCCTGGCTGGTGGATCCCCTCGCCTGTCTCTACGGGCGCGGCCTGCGCCATATTGTCGATCAGGCGCCGCTTCTGGCCCGCCTGCTGGGCGAGCAGTTATCGCCCTTGCCGCGCCTGTTCGGCGGGCGACGTCTGCAGAACGCCCAGGCCCGTCTGCCCTCCACGGTCAGCTTGCTCGACGATCTGACAGACGGTTCGGATTACGACCAATTCTGGCAGGCCCTGCGCGGCGAGGGACGGTTGATCGCCGACCGCAGCCCCGCAATCATGCGCTGGCGCCTGTCCGACCCCGACCTGACGGTCCCGCCCTTGGCCTTGGCGTATCGCGAGAAGGGGCGCATCACAGGCTTCGCGCTGGCCATGCTGAACAAGCAGACGCCGCTGGAGCCGCCGATCCTGGAGGTCATCGACCTGGTCGCCCTTCAGACCGATCCCGAAGCCGTTCAATCTCTTCTAGAAGGGCTGCGTATCCTGGCGCCGACCTTGGGCGCGGCCAAGGTGCGACTGCAAGCAACCTCGCCTGAATTGCTCCAGGCGCTCGGGCCGCTCATCGACAAGGCTCACCGAGAGGGCGGCTGGGGCCACTGCCATGTCGCGTTCAACGCAGGGATGCAGGACGCGGGCTGGCGGCCCACCCCCTATGACGGCGACTATTCCTTCTGTTTGCGGCCGCTGCCTGCGCGGGCCAGCGCCGCCCTGCGGCTGGCGCCGGCGCCGGCGCGCCGCTCAGCGATGGAAGCGAGGGCCTGAGACGACCCTCGCTGCGACATCCCCTTAGGGACGCGCCTTCAGCTCGTCGCGGATTTCGGCCAGCAGGGCTTCGGTCGGCGTCGGGCCGGCTTCCGGCTCGGCCGGCTGCTCGCGGCGCATCTTGTTGATGGCCTTGACCGCCAGGAAGACCACGAAGGCCACGATCAGGAACTGGATCAGGGTATTGATGAAGGCGCCGTACTGGATGGCCACCTTTTCAACCGCCTCGGTCGCCGGGTTCTCCGGCACCAGCACCCATTCCATCTTGGAAAAGTCGACCTTGCCCAGCAGCAGGCCGATCGGCGGCATCACCACCTGGTCGACCAGGCTGGTGACGATCTTGCCGAACGAAGCGCCGATGATGACGCCGACCGCCAGGTCGACGACGTTGCCGCGCGCGGCGAATTCCCGAAACTCGGTCAGCAGGCTCATGGGGTCTTCAGTCTTTCGATTATTTTAGTCAGGCGTCGCCGGAAGCGTTGAGACGCTCGCGCAGTTCCTTGCCGCTCTTGAAAAAGGGCACGGCCTTGGCCGGGACTTCGACCGTCTCGCCGGTGCGAGGATTGCGCCCCGTCCGCGCCGGGCGGCTCCGCACCGAAAAGGCGCCGAAACCGCGAAGCTCGACCCGGCCGCCGTCCGACAGGGTCTCTGTCATACAGCCCAGGATCACGTTCACGACCCGCTCCACCTCAGCATGGGTGAGGTGCAGGTTCTCAGCCGCCAGTTTCTCAATCAGTTCAGACTTGATCATTCAGGCCCCCGCCTTGGCTTCACCGTCCGGGACGACACCCTAACCGTCTGTCGCCACAGGAAGAAAGAGACAAAACGTATCGTCGTGAAGGTTTCTTGCATTCGACGCGGACAGGTTTCGCCGCGCAAGCGGCTCGCGGAGAGAGAAAAAGCCGATCAGTGCTGCGACCGATTCCCAGAACGGTTCGGCCCGAGCGGCGCCCACGGATGCGGCGCGCAAAGAAAAAGGGCGGCCGGATCGCTCCGGCCGCCCCTGGTTTCCCGTTAGATGGGGAAACCTATTCCTTCGACGCGTTCTTGAGCGCGGCGCCCAGGATGTCGCCCAGCGAAGCGCCCGAGTCCGACGACCCGAACTGTTCGATGGCTTCCTGTTCGTCCTTCATCTCGAGAGCCTTGATCGAGACCGAGACGCGGCGCGTGGCCTTGTCGACGGCGGTGATCATGGCGTCGACGCGGTCGCCCACGGCGAAGCGCTCGGTGCGCTGCTCGTTGCGGTCGCGCGACAGGTCCGACTTGCGGACGAAGGCCGTGACCGGCGCGTCGTCTTCACCGAACTTGACCTCGATGCCGCCGGTCTCGATCGCCGTCACGGTGACGGTGATCTGCTGACCGCGCTTGTAGGTGTCGCCTTCCATCGGGTCGCCGCCGAGCTGCTTGACGCCCAGGGAGACGCGCTCCTTCTCGATGTCGACGTCCAGCACCTTGGCCTTGATCGTTTCGCCCTTGCGGTAACGCTGGATGGCTTCTTCGCCCGACACGTTCCAGTCCAGGTCCGACAGGTGGACCATGCCGTCGATGTCGTTGTCCAGGCCGACGAACAGGCCGAACTCGGTGGCGTTCTTGACTTCGCCTTCGACGGTCGAACCGACCGGGTTAGCCTCCAGGAAGGCCTCCCACGGGTTGTTCTGAGCCTGCTTCAGGCCCAGCGAGATACGACGCTTGGCGCTGTCGACGTCCAGGACGATGACGTCCACTTCCTGCGAGGTGGAGACGATCTTGCCCGGGTGGACGTTCTTCTTGGTCCAGGACATTTCCGAGACGTGGACCAGGCCTTCAACGCCGGCTTCCAGCTCAACAAAGGCGCCGTAGTCGGTGATGTTGGTGACGCGGCCGGTGTACTTGGCGTTGACCGGGTACTTGGCTTCGACGCCGTCCCACGGATCCGACTGCAGCTGCTTCATGCCGAGCGAGATACGCTGGGTGTCCGGGTTGATCTTGACGATCTGGACCTTGACGGTGTCGCCGACGGCCAGGACTTGCGACGGGTGCGACACGCGCTTCCACGACATGTCCGTGACGTGCAGCAGACCGTCGATGCCGCCCAGGTCGACGAACGCGCCGTAGTCGGTGATGTTCTTGACGACGCCTTCGCGGATTTCGCCTTCTTGCAGCTGGCCGACCAACTCCGTGCGCTGTTCAGCGCGGGCTTCTTCCAGGATGGCGCGACGCGAGACGACGATGTTGCCGCGCGGACGGTCCATCTTCAGGATGGCGAAGGGTTGTTCCTTGCCCATCAGCGGGCCGACGTCGCGCACCGGGCGGATGTCGACTTGCGAGCCCGGCAGGAAGGCCGAGGCGCCGCCCAGGTCGACGGTGAAGCCGCCCTTGACGCGACCGACGATGGCGCCGTTGACCGGGTGGCCTTCGGCGAACACGGCTTCCAGACGGGTCCAGGCTTCTTCGCGGCGAGCCTTGTCGCGGCTGATGACGGCTTCGCCCAGGGCGTTCTCGACGCGCTCCAGATAGACTTCGACGTTGTCGCCGACCTTGGGCAGGACGGCGCCTTCGCCCTGGCCGAACTCGCGCATGGCGATGCGACCTTCGGTCTTCAGACCGACGTCGATGATGACGATGTCTTTTTCAATGCCGACGACGCGGCCGTGAACGACCTGGCCTTCGCCGAGGTCGCGGCCTTGCAGCTGTTCGTCGAGCAGGGCGGCGAAATCGTCGCGGGTGGGGTTGAGGGTTTCAGTCATGGAAACTCTTGGGGTTGATGAAAAGGGAACGCGCACGGCCGAACGGACGCGCACGAAAGGGGTGAAGAAGGGAAAGTCAGGTCGTCACGAGACGAGGCCAGGCGCGCGGAAGAGCGCACGTACGGAAAGCCAGAACGCCCGCGGCCGTCGAGGAGATCGGAGCGTTGGATTCGCCCGGCGGGATCAGATCCCGGCCCTGGCTCGCGCCGCCTCGACGATACGGCGGGCCGCATCGAAGGCGGCCTCTATACCCAGATCGGTCGTATCCAGCAAGACGGCGTCGTCGGCCTGGACCATCGGGGCGTCGTCGCGGCCGGCGTCGCGGGCGTCGCGGCGGCGGATATCCTCCAGCATGTCCTCAAAGGCGATGACCTCGCCGCGCGCGGTCAGCTGCTTCCAGCGGCGCTCGGCGCGCACCTCGGGGCTGGCGGCGATATAGAGCTTGGCCGGGGCGTCCGGCGCGATCACCGTGCCGATGTCGCGCCCGTCCAGCACCGCCCCGCCGGCCTGGGCGGCGAAGTCCTGCTGCAGCTTCAGCAGAGCCGCGCGCACGCCCGGATGGCTGGCGACGCGGCTGGCCGCCTCGCCCGCGCCGCGATCGGTCAGGCGCGGATCATCGCTCAGGCTCGCCAGGTCGAGCGCCCGCGCGGCCTGCGCCGCCGCCTCGGCGTCGCCCAGATCTCCGCCCGCATCCAGCACCGCCAGCCCCACAGCGCGATACAGCAGGCCGGTGTCCAGGTACGGCAGGCCGTAATGGGCGGCCAGGCGCGCGGCGATGGTGCCCTTGCCGGACGCGGCGGGGCCGTCGACGGCGATGACCAGGTTCTTGTTCAAATCAGAGTTCCTTCAAAGCGCTACCGCGCCCTGTGCTTCTCACGGCTTCGGCTTCAGGACGCAAGCGACCCAGAAGCATCCGAGCCCGAAAACCAGCAGAACCGCGCTGGACGCCAGCATGGTTCCTATGCGCCGCCGGAACAAATCGGTCGCGACCGCTTCCGACAGATCCAGGGAGGCGTGGCCGTCCATACGGCCGTCGGCGAGGTCCAGCATGCCTTCGCCGAAGAAACCGACCGCGAACAACAGGAAGGCCGCGGCCAGAACCAACAGACCAACGCCGAGCGCCTTGAACACCACATAGGGCGGGAGAGAAGGCCGCGTCGTCATCGCCCCACGCCCCGCTTCCGCACGTCCTGAAAGGCCAGCGCCAGGCAGAAGACGGCGAATCCGACGCCAGCCAGAACAGCAACCCCGTAGAAGCCGTTCAGCGCCCAGAAGACCAGCGGCCTGTCGCTGAGCGCCACGTCCGGCCCCTTGCCGTGACGCAGCAGCCCGGTTTCAAGCGCACGCCACACCTCGGACCCGCCCTTATAGCTGCACCAGCCGACGAAGACGGCGGCGAGGACGAATTGCAGCCAGGACCAGAGCCCGGACGTCTTGCGGGTCTCAACCACCCTGGCCGATCTCCGCCCCCAGCCCGTTCATCATCTCGACAAAGCCGGGGAAGCTGGTGGCGATCATCTCCGGGTCGCGGACCGAGACGGGCTGTTGCGCCGCCAGACCCAGCACCAGATGGCTCATGGCGATGCGATGGTCGTGGGCCGTGTCGACGGTCGCGCCGCCCTTCACGGGGCCGGGCGCGCCGGTGACGATGAAGCCTTCCGCCTCCTCCTCGACCTGAACGCCGCAAGCCGACAGGCCCGCCGCCATCAGGGCGATGCGGTCGCTTTCCTTGACGCGCATCTCGCCGATGCTGCGCATGACGGTCTCGCCCTCAGCAAAGGCCGCCGTCACGGCCAGGATCGGGTATTCGTCGATCATGGAGGCCGCGCGCTCCTCCGGGACCACGATCCCCTTCAGCGCCGAGTGACGGGCGGTGATGTCGCCGACATCTTCGCCGCCGGCCATGCGGCGATTGGCGATAGTCAGGTCCGCGCCCATGTCGAGCCAGGTCTGGAACAGGCCGGTGCGAAGCGGGTTGAGCATCACCCCCTCGACCGTCACCTCCGAGCCCGGAACCACCAGGGCCGCCGCCAGGGGGAAGGCCGCCGAGGACGGATCGCCCGGCACGGCGACGTGGGTTCCCTTCAGCGTCTGCCCGCCCGGCAGGCGGATGCGCCAGCCGGCGCCTTCTTCCGTCACCTCAAGCTCGGCGCCGAAGGCGCGCAGCATCCGCTCGGTGTGGTCGCGGCTCTTTTCCGGCTCGACCACGACGGTTTCGCCCGCCGCGTTCAGCCCGGCCAGAAGGATGGCCGACTTGATCTGGGCCGAGGCGACGCTCTGGACAAAGGTCACGCCCTTCAGCCCGCCGCCGTGCAGGGTCAGCGGCACCCGGTCCTCGACCGCGTTCCAGTCGAAGCGCGCGCCCATGTCGGCCAGCGGCCCGGTGACGCGCTTCATCGGCCGTTTGCGCAGGGAAGAGTCGCCATCGAACGTGGCCGTCAGATCATAGCCCGCGACCGCGCCCATCAGCAGGCGCACCCCGGTCCCGGCGTTGCCGCAGTCGATGACCGCCTCGGGCGAACGCAACGGCCCGCGCCCCTCGACCCGCCAGCGCCCCTCGCCGATCCGCTCGACCGCGGCGCCCAGCGCCTGCATGGCGAGGCCGGTGGCCAGGATGTCGTCGCCTTCCAGCAGGCCTTCAATTTCCGTGACGCCCTCGGCCATGCCGCCGAAGATCAGAGCCCGGTGCGACATCGACTTGTCGCCCGGCGCGCGGACCACGCCCTTGAGGTCGAAAACGCCGGACGCGGTGAAAGTCTGGGGAGTGCTCACCCTGATGCAGGCTCCGAATGTCAGGAAAGCCGCGCAGGCGCGGAAAAGAAGGCTTTTGACAGCGGCCCCCGCCGGTGGCAAGGGAGCCGCCCGATTTCCAATTTTCCCTTAAACCCGCCGAAGGTCTAATCACGTGGCCAATCCCGAACTGGGCCAAAAGCAGGTCTGCCCGAACTGCCAGGCCAAATTCTACGATCTGAACCGTCGCCCGGCGCACTGCCCCAAGTGCGACACCGAGTTCGATCCGATGGAAGAAGCCGTCCGCAGCCGCCGCGTGCGTCGCGGCGCCGGCTACGCCGCTGACGAAGAAGAGTCCGAAGATCAAGTCGCCGACAAGTCGGTCGACGGCGACGAGGACGAAGAGGACGCCGAAGGCTCCACCCCCGAAATCGATCAGGAAGGCCACGAGCCGATCCTGACCCCGGACGACGACGACGGCGAGCCGGGCGGCGACGACGCCGGCATGGGTTCGTCCGACGGCGACGATGACGACGACGTCCTGGACGACGACGATGACGATTCCGTGCCCTTCATCGAGGACGAAGACGACGACGATCTCGACGAAGAGCTGGCCAAGCCGTCGCGCGACGACGACTAAGCGGCAAAGGTCGGAAAAATAAGCGGAAAAAAATCTGTCAGACCCGCTTGATCTTCAAAACGGCCTGACCTAGTTTCCGCGCCTCGCCGGGGGGCGACATTCTCTCCCCGGCGGGACCGACCGAAAGGTTCGGGGCTTTAGCTCAGTTGGTAGAGCGCTTGCATGGCATGCAAGAGGTCAGCGGTTCGACTCCGCTAAGCTCCACCATCGAAGGCCTCGCGGAACGCCCGCGGGGCCTTCGTCCTTTCCAGACGCCTCAGTCTGATCCGGTCGACGACATAACCAAGCCGATACGGCCTGGGGCTTTAGCTCAGTTGGTAGAGCGCTTGCATGGCATGCAAGAGGTCAGCGGTTCGACTCCGCTAAGCTCCACCACCGAAGGCCTCGCGGAGCCCCCGCGAGGCCTTCGTCCTTTCCGGCTCCTCTTTCCCGACATTCAGGCGGGCATGGCCCGCTCCAGCACCGCCCGCTGATCCACCTGCGCCTCATAGGCCCCATAGGCCATGCCGCGCGGGCGCAGACGAAGGGCGATGAAGGCCTCGGCCGAGGGACTGTCCATTTCCAGCAGGGCAGCCGCCTGGGCCGCCAGCGCCAGCCGCTCGACCGCCAACCGCGCCCCCGCCTCGTTCGTCGTCAGATCCAGCCCGGCGATGAAGCGGTCGTAGTCGGCCGACTTCCCGGCCTGCGACGCCAGCCAGTCACGCAGGGCCTCGACCGCCTCCGGCTCGCGTCCCGCCGCGCGCAGCACGTCCAGGGCGATGACGTTGCCCGAACCTTCCCAGATGGCGTTCAGCGGCGACTGGCGGAACAGACGCGGCATGGGGCCGGTCTCGACATAGCCCGCGCCGCCCAGCACCTCCATCGCCTCATAGATCATGTTCGGCGCGCGCTTGCAGACCCAGTATTTGGCGACCGGCGTCAGCAGACGCCCCACGGCGTCATCGGCATCGAACGTCGCCGCCAGCCGCATCGACAGGGCCGTCGCCGCCTCGCTCTCGACCGCTAGATCGGTCAGGACGGCGGCCATCATCGGCTGGTCGATCAGCCGCTTCTGAAAGACGGTGCGGTGGGCGGCGTGCCACACGGCCTGCGCCAGCGCCCCGCGCATCTGCAGCGCCGAGCCGACCACGCAGTCCAGCCGCGTGTGCTGGACCATGCGTATGATGGTCGCCACGCCCCGCCCCTCTTCGCCCAGCCTCTTAGCCAGCGCGCCGTGATACTCGACCTCGGACGAGGCGTTGGAGCGGTCGCCCATCTTGTCCTTCAGCCGCATGACGCGGAAGCCCGCATTGCGCGTCCCGTCCGGCAGCCAGCGCGGCAGGATGAAGCAGGTCAGCCCGCCCGGCGCATAGGCCAGCGTCAGAAAGCCGTCGCACATCGGCGCCGAACAGAACCACTTGTGCCCGGTCAGACTATACCAGCCGTCCTCGCCGATCGGCTCGGCGCGGGTGGTGTTGGCGCGCACGTCCGAGCCGCCCTGCTTCTCGGTCATGGCCATGCCCAGCGTCACGCCCGCCTTCTCGCTCACCGGGCGCACGGCCGGGTCATAGCGGCCCGCCAGCACGCCCCGGATCCACGGTTCGCCCACGGCCGGATCGGTCTGAAGCGCCGCGACCGAGGCGTAGGTCATGGTCATGGGACAACTGGTCCCCGAATCCGCCTGCCCCGTCAGGAACAGGATGGCCGCGTGCAGCAGATGTCCGTTCGGCGTCCCGTCCCAGGCGCTGGCGGCGATCCCTGCGCCCAGGCCCAGGTCCATCAGCTGGTGATAGGCCGGATGAAAGGTCGCCTCGTCGATCCGTCGGCCGTAGCGGTCGTGGGTGTCCAGCACGGGCGGGACGCGATTGGCCTGCACGCCCCAGTCGATCACCTCGGCCGAGCCGCAGCGGCGGCCCAGATCGGTCAGCCGCTCGACATGCCCGGCCCCGCCCCAATGGCGCACGGCGTCGTGCAGCGCCCTGTCGCCGGTGAACAGGTCGACGCCCTCCAGCGGCGGAACCTGATTGGACACCTCATGGGTGTCCAGGCGCTCGACGGGACGAAAGGCGGACATGGGCGGGCCTCCTGACTGAAGCGAGGCCGGGAGGATGGCATGGGCGGGCGCCGCCCGCGACCCTCTCCGACGGGTCCGTCGCTACATACGCCCCGCCCACCGCCACACATGCCGTCATCCTCGGGCTTGACCCGAGGATCCAGTTCCGCGCCGGTCGGCCGATGCTGGATCGCCCCCTGCGCGCCACGATACGACAACAGCTTGCGGCAAGGCTGGATCCTCGGGTCAAGCCCGAGGATGACGGCGGAGGAGAGAGGGAGGAGCGCCTCCTAACCCTTCTGCGTCGCTCCCACGTGCGCCACGCCGCGGGCGCGGGCGATCTCCATCTGCTTCTGCCGTTCGGCGTAGCCTTCGCGCTGGACCGCGTCGCGGCTGTCCCAGCAGCGGTCGCAGGACACGCCCTCGACATAGCGCGCAGAGCGGCGCCCCTCGGGGCTGACCGGCATGCGGCAGGCCCGGCACAGGGTGTGGTCTCCCTCGACGAGCCCGTGCCCCACAGCCACCCGCTCGTCGAAGACGAAGCACTCGCCGCGCCACAGGCTTTCCGGCTCGGGCACCGTCTCCAGATACTTCAGGATGCCGCCTTCCAGGTGATGCACGTCGCGCACCCCCTCGGCCTTCAGGAAGGCGGTGGCCTTTTCACAGCGAATGCCGCCGGTGCAGTACATGGCGACCTTGGGCGGGGTCGGCCGATCCAGCAGGGCGCGCCCCTCCGTGTGGAACCAGTCGGCGAACTCGCGGAAGGTTCGGGTGTTGGGCTGGATCGCGCCTTCGAAGGCGCCGATCTCGCCCTCATAGTCGTTGCGGGTGTCGATGACGACGGTGTCGGGATCGGCGATCAGGGCGTTCCAGTCCTGAGCCGAGACATAGGTTCCGACGCCCTCGACCGGATCGATATCGGGCTGGCCCATGGTGACGATCTCGGCCTTCACCCGCACCTTCATGCGGTGGAAGGGCATGGCCTGGGCCGTCGAATACTTCAGCTCCAGCCGCTCGAAGCCCGGCAGAGCGCGCACGCCGTCGATGACGCGGGCGACGGCGGCCTCTGGTCCGGCGATGGTGCCGTTGATCCCCTCATGCGCCACCAGAAGCGTGCCGCGCACCTCAGTCCCGCACAGGTCCAGCAGATGCAGACGCAGCGCCGCCGGGTCGGCCAGGGGCGCGAAACGATACAGGGCGGCGACGGTGAAGGGAGCGAAGGGCGACATCGGGGGAACGGCTGGGACGGTCACGGCCTTCCTATAGCGTCCCGACGCCGCCCTCGCGACGCCAATAATCCGGAACCCAGAGTGACCGCTTCGCGTCTTGCTTCCCCCGTCGAAGCCGTGTGGACTGCCCGCATGGTCGTCGTCGGTTTCCGCCTGCTCCGTATCGTCCATGCGAGGGGGCGCCCCGCATGAGTTCGACCGCCGACGCCTCTCCGTCCAATCCGCCGTCCGTCCCGCCGGAGCGCCCCTCGGCGCTGGCGCCGCTGCGGCATCCGATCTTCCGGGCGGTGTGGATCACCAGCCTGGTCACCAATTTCGGCGGCCTGATCCAGTCGGTCGGCGCGGCCTGGATGATGACCTCCATCGCCTCGGCGCAGATGGTCGCCCTGGTGCAGGCCTCCGTCACCCTGCCGATCATGCTGCTGTCGCTGGCGGCGGGCGCGCTGGCCGACACAGTGGACCGGCGCAAGATCATGCTGGCGGCCCAGACCTTCATGCTGCTGGTCTCGGCAGGGCTGGCGGCTATGACGTGGATGGGGTGGATCACGCCCTGGGTGCTGCTGACCTTCACCTTCCTGATCGGCTGCGGCACGGCCTTCAACGGCCCGGCGTGGCAGGCGTCGGTCGGCGACATGGTCCCGCGTGAGGATCTGGCCGGGGCCGTGACCCTGAACTCCATGGGCTTCAACATGGCCCGAAGCGTCGGCCCGGCGCTGGGCGGACTGATCGTGGCGGCGGCGGGCGCGGCGGCGGCCTTCGCCGTCAACGCCGTCAGCTATCTGGGCCTGCTAGTCGTGCTGTTCCGCTGGAAACCCGAGCGGCCCAAGCAGACCCTGCCGCGCGAAGGCCTGCTGGCGGCCATGGCGGGCGGAATGCGTTACGCCTTCCTGTCGCCGCGCGTGACGGCCGTGCTGCTGCGCGCCGTGGTGTTCGGCGTCGGCGCCAGCGCGGTCCAGGCCCTGATGCCCGTCGTCGCGCGCGAAGGCGGCGGCGGCCCCCTGGCGTTCGGTCTGCTGCTGGGGTCGTTCGGCATCGGCGCGGTCGGCGGGGCGCTGTTCGTCGGGCGGCTGCGCGCGAAATACGAGACCGAGACCATCGTCCGCGTCGCCGCCCTGGCCTTCGCGGCGGCGGCCCTGGGCCTGGCCTACATCCCCTGGCTGGCCGTCACCCTGCCGGCCCTGATGCTGGCGGGGGCGGGCTGGGTGCTGGTGCTGTCCAGCTTCAACGTCACGGTGCAGATGTCGGTGCCGCGCTGGGTCGTGGCGCGGGCGCTGGCGCTGTATCAGATGGCGGCCTTCGGCGGCATGGCGGGCGGCAGCTGGCTGTGGGGCGGCCTGGCCCAGACCTATGACGTCGACGTCGCCCTGGGCGTTTCGGCGGGGGTGCTGTTTTTGTGCGTGCTGATCGGCCTGAAAGTGCCCCTGCCCTCGACGGCCAATCTGAACATGGACCTGCTGCGCCGCTGGACCGAGCCGCAGACCGCCCTGTCGATCGAGCCGCGCAGCGGGCCGGTCATCGTCTCCATCGCCTATCGCATCCGCGAGGAGGACATCGACGCCTTCCTGGCCCTGATGGACGAACGACGCCGCATCCGCCGCCGCGACGGCGCGCGCCAGTGGCGCCTGATGCGCGACCTAGCCGAACCGCAGATCTGGGTCGAGAAATACCAGACGCCGACCTGGCTGGACTACATCCGGCACAACCAGCGGATCACCCACGCCGACGCCGCCGTCAACGAAGGCATCCGCGCCCTGCATCAGGGGCCGGACAAGCCCGAGGTGCATCGCCTGATCGAGCGGACCACCGCCCCCCTGGCCGCCAATCTGCACGGCGACCGCCACTACGGCGAGCCGCTGACCGACCCGACCCGATCCTCCTAGATCAAGCTTGTCGCGCCTGCCCGATATAGCGAGCAAATAATCAACCGTGATCGGCCGAACACAGGCAGTCCTTATCAACACCGCCGATATTGCGGCGCACACAAACTGCGGCTTGCGCGACGGGCGCAAAATCTGGTCTAGGGGGCCACGCGTCTGGTTCGCGTAAGGTCAAGACCCATGAAGATCGCAATCCTCGGCGCCGGCGTCATCGGCGTGACCACCGCCCACTACCTGGCCCGCCAGGGGCATGAAGTCACCGTCATCGACCGCCAGAGCGGCCCGGCGCTGGAGACCAGCTTCGCCAATGCGGGCGAGATCTCGCCCGGCTATTCCTCGCCCTGGGCCGCGCCGGGCATTCCCGCCAAGGCGGTGAAGTGGCTGTTCATGCGCCACGCCCCGCTGATCCTGCACCCCCAGATCAACGCCCCGACCGTGCGCTGGCTGCTGGCCCTGCTGCGCAACTGCACCTCCAGCCGCTATGCCCTGAACAAGGCGCGCATGGTGCGTCTGGCCGAGTACAGCCAGGTGGTGCAGACGGCGCTGAACGACGAACTGGGCCTTGAGTACGATCACCGCACCCAGGGCACGCTGCAACTGTTCCGCACCCAGAAGCAGCTGGACGGCATCTACAAAGACACCGAAGTCCTGCGCGAAGGCGGCGTCCCGTTCGAGGTGCTGGACCAGGACGGCTGCATCCGCGCCGAGCCGGGCCTGAAGGCCACGCGCGACCTGTTCGTCGGCGGCCTGCGCCTGCCGCGCGACGAGACCGGCGACTGCTTCAAATTCACCAACGCCCTGGCCGACCATGCGACGACGCAGGGCGTGACCTTCCAGTACGGCACGACCATCCAGGGCCTGATCGCCGAAGGCGGTCGGATCACCGGCGTCAAGACCGACAAGGGCGTGGTCACGGCC
The DNA here is from genome assembly GCF_057655995.1 of Brevundimonas sp. Soil_N_31. Lineage (NCBI taxonomy): Bacteria > Pseudomonadati > Pseudomonadota > Alphaproteobacteria > Caulobacterales > Caulobacteraceae > Brevundimonas > Brevundimonas sp. Soil_N_31. Next base: position 102,211 of record NZ_JBDGLE010000004.1, on the reverse strand, counting down.
GACGCCTATGTGCTGGCGCTGGGCTCCTACTCGCCGCAGATGGTCAAGCCGCTGGGCATGACCCTGCCGGTCTATCCGGTGAAGGGCTATTCGATCACGGCCCCGATCATCGACGAGCCCGCCGCCCCCGTCTCAACGATCATGGACGAAAGCTACAAGGTGGCGATCACCCGCCTGGGCGACCGTATCCGCGTCGGCGGCATGGCCGAGATCTCGGGCTACAACAACGTCCTGCCGGAACAGCGCCGCAACACGCTGGAGCATTCGGTCGGCTCGCTGTTCCCCGGCGCGGGCGATCTGAGGGCGGCCAGCTACTGGTCCGGCCTGCGCCCGATGACGCCGGACGGCACGCCGGTCATCGGCAAGACCAAGCTGGACAATCTGTTCCTGAACACGGGCCACGGCACCTTGGGCTGGACCATGGCCTGCGGCTCGGCCCGCGTCATCGCCGACCTGATCAGCGGCCAGACCCCGGACATCGAAACCGCCGACCTGGGCATCGCGCGCTACGGCTGATCGCTTCCTTCTCCCCTTGTGGGAGAAGGTGGGCGCCGGAGGCGCTCGGATGAGGGGTGTCAGCGCCTCAGTATCCGAACCCGATGCCGCCCTCAGTCATGGATTTTCAGGCGCCGCGCCGGCACCCCTCATCCGTCTCGCTCCGCGAGCCACCTTCTCCCACAAGGGGAGAAGGGATTAGGCGCGCGTCTTCACCGCAACGGCCTTCAGTCCGGCCAGCAGATGATCCGTGGCCGCATTGCGCTCGCAACCGGCCTTGAGGATCAACCGCAAAGCCTGAACGTGCACCTGAACCGGCGGCCAGTCCCAGGCGTCGGCCGTCGCCATGCGGTCCGACACGTCGGCCAGGCTGTAGGCTGCGTCGAACAGCGGGCCGGTGTCGAAGAAACCCGCCAGGTCCAGAATGCGCGACGCCAGGCGATAGACCTCGGCGGCCGACGCCTCAGACCGCGCGGCGCACAGCCCCTCCAGCCCCGCGACGGCGGCTTCGATCTCCGCCATGACCTCGGCCTTGTGGCGGCCCAGGCGCTCATTGGCGCGGCGTTCGACATCCGCCAGCGTCCGCCCGCCCGGCTGGGCCATCTGCTGCGCCAGGGACGTCCTGATCTTCTGCGTCCGGACCTCGCTCACAGCGACACCCTCTGCGGCTTCAACAGCATGTCGATATCGGCCTGATCCATGTTTTCCTCAACCGCGTGGCCGACGTGGGCCGACAGGTCGCCCTTGCGTCGCCCCGTCATGCCGACCGGCGGCCCGAAGTTGCGCACCCGGCGATCAGGGCCGACGTAGGTCTCGCACTCGACGAACTCGCGCTCGTCGCCCGCCAGCCACAGGATGCGCTTCAGCAGCACCGCAGGCGTCAGGGGCTTGGCGACAACGAAGCTGACGCCGCAGTCGCGCCCTTCCTGAACCTTGGCCTGCGAGGCGTGGCCCGTCACCAGGATGACAGGGGTGTAGCGCAGGGGTGCGGGCGTCTCGCGCCGCAGCCAGCGGGTGAAGGCGTAGCCGTCCATCTCCGGGTCGCCGCAGTCGATGACGATCAGATCGACCGGGCGCTGTTGCAGGATCTTCACCGCCTCGACGGCCGAGGGGCATTTGATCTGCTCCTTGACGCCGAAGCCCTGGAAGATCGAGCCCAGCATGTCGAGCGCCTGCGGCGCGTCGTCCACCAGCAGGACCGTCGATTGCTCCAGATTGATGCGGTCCTCGGCCATGGGTCAGAACAGGTGCAGCACGCCCGCCGTCGCGACGGGCTCGGTGTCGTCAGCGTCCGCGATCGGGGCGGCGCCGGGCCGGGCGCGGTGCGCCGTCTCCTGCATTCGCTCGGCCATCTCGGCCAAGGGCAGGGCGGCCAGGGCGGTGTCCATCGGCTGATCGTCGGCCACGGCCTGGGCCAGGCCCGACAGGGCCTCGATGCGCTGCGACAGGACGTCGAAACTCTGGCTGCGCGTCAGATAGCCCAGCCGCGCCTCAGCCGGCAGCTGGCGCAGGACTTCGGACACCAGGCCGCCCGCCGCCTCGATCTCGGCGCGGATGTCCGCCAGTTCCGCCGCCATGGCGGCCAACAGATCGCGGTTGTCGTTCTCGCCCATGTCAGAAGAGCTCCAGATCGCCGGTCGCGACGGACGGCGGCGGCGGCGTCGCGGGCGGCAGGATCGCGCCGTCCGTCACCACGCGCTGACGCGCCCGACCGCTGACCGGCCAATAGTGAATGCGGCGCCCGCCCGCGCCTCTCAGGCTGCGGCTGACTACGGGGATGCCCTCGTCGGCCAGGAATTTCTCGGCGAAGTCAGCGTTGGCGGCGCCCACGTCGCTGAGGCTGTCGAACATGCGGCCGCCGCCGAACAGCTTGGCCTCCAGCCGGTCGCGTCGCCCGCCCGCCTTCAGCACGTCGTTGATCAGCACTTCCATCAGATAGGCGCCGTAGCGGCGGCTGGCGTCCGTTCCCGACCCCGAACCCTCGGGCAGCAGGAAGTGGTTCATGCCCCCCACCCCGGCCGCCGGATCGCGCAGGCACAAGGCCACGCAGCTGCCCAGGACGGTCGTCAGCACGACATCGGGATCGGACGACACATGATGATCGCCCTGCCCCACGTGCAGACGCCGCTCGACCGGCTGCTGAGCGGCCCCGCCGCTCACGTCAGCGTGCCGAAGACCGCTTCCAGCTTCTCTTTCAGCTGGGCGGTGGTGAAGGGTTTGACCAGGTAGTTGTTCACGCCGAACTGCACGGCGCGCTGGACCAGCTCGCGGTCGGCCCGGCCGGTCAGCATGATGAAGGCCGTCTTGGAGATCGGCGGGTGCGCCCGGATGGCCCGCAGCAGGCTGAGCCCGTCCAGGTTCGGCATGTTGAAGTCCGAGATCACCAGATGCACCGGCTGGACCAGCAGGGAGCGCAGGGCCGCCTCGCCGTCGGGCGCCTCCTCGATGTCGCGCACCCCGATCTGCTGCAGACTGGCGCGGACTAAGGAGCGCATCGTCAGCTGATCATCGACGACAAGGGTGCGGATAGCGGAAGCGGCGGGCATGAACGTCCTTACGCAACAGACTGGGGCGCGCCCGAACGGGCGGCGCAGGATTCGAGAATGGCCGAAGCCATGCGGGACAGCGGCAGCTGGCGCTCGACGGCGCCCAGCTCGAAGGCGGCGCGGGGCATGCCGTAGACGACGCAGGACGCCTCGTCCTGACCCAGGGCGCGGGCGCCGGCCTGACGCATGGCCAGCAGGCCCTTGGCCCCGTCCTTGCCCATGCCGGTCAGGATGACGCCTGTCATCGGCCGCCCCAGTTGGGCGACCGAGCCGAACAGCACGTCGACCGAGGGGCGGTGGCCGTTGACCGGATCGGCGGCGACCAGGCGGCAACGCCCGCCCGAGGCGACCAGGTGCGCGTCCCCGCCCGGCGCGATGTAGACATGGCCCGGCTTCAAGGGCGCGCCGTCCTCGGCCTCGCTGACCGTGGCGGCCGAGACCTTGTTCAGGCGGGCGGCGAAGCTCTTGGTGAAGCTGGCGGGCATGTGCTGCGTCACCAGCGTCGCCGGGCAGTCGGCGGGGAAGGCCGACAGAATGGTCAGCAAGGCCTCGACCCCGCCCGTGGACGAACCGATCGCCAGCACATGGTTGGGGTCGGCGTGATAGGCGCCCTCGTGGCCCTGAACTGCGCGGGTTTCCAGCGGACGGACGCGCGAGCGGGCGGCGACCTTCACCTTTTCGGCCAGATCGCCGAAGGCTTCCTGAACCGGCACGCCCGGCGCGGGCTTGGCCACGGCGTCGACGGCCCCGACCTCCAGCGCGGCCAGGGTCACGTCCGTCCCCGCCTGGGTCAGGGTCGAGACCATGACCACCGGCATGGGCCGCAGCCGCATGATCTTCTCCAGGAACTCCAGCCCGTTCATATTGGGCATCTCGACGTCCAGGGTGATGACGTCGGGGTTCAGCTCCTTGATCTTGGCGCGCGCCTCCAGCGGATCGGCGGCCGTGCCGACCACGTTGATCTCCGGATCGCGGCGCAGGACGGCGCTGATCAGGCTGCGCATGGTGGCGCTGTCGTCCACCACCAGGACCGAGACCGCGCTCATGCCCCCGCTCCCTTGACGTAGGTGGTCAGGCCGGCGGGTTGCAGCAGATGGGCCGCCGGACCCGTCACCCGCTCGGAATGGCCGATGTAGAGGACGCCGCCGGGGTTCAGGATCGGCGTGAAGCGGCCCCAGACCCGTTCCTGGGTCGCGTCGTCGAAATAGATGACCACGTTGCGGCAGAAGATGACGTCGAAGCGGCCGCGCATCGGCCAGTCGCCGATCAGGTTCAGTTCCTTGAACGCCACCAGACGGCGCAGCGTCGCATCGACGCTGAACCGGCCGGGCGCGCCCGCGACCGGCGCGAAATGCTTGCGCGAAGCAGCGGGGACCGGGGCCAGCAGATCGTCGGAATAGACGCCCGCCGCGCCCTCGGCGACCATGTTGGGGTCGATGTCCGTCGCCAGGATACGCACGTCCAGTTCCGCCGCTTCCGGCAGAACGTCCAGCACCGTCATCGCCATGGAGTACGGCTCCTGCCCGTTCGAACAGGCGGCCGACCACAGGCGCACGCGCCCGCCTGCCCGCGCCTTGGCGGCCAGTTCCGGCATCACCTTGTCGCGCAGGTGATCGAAGTGGTGCGGCTCGCGGTAGAAGCGGGTGACGTTGGTGGTCAGGGCCGCCATCATCGCCTGGCGCTCGTCCACGCCCTCCACGCCGTCGATCAGGGCGCAGTAGTCGCGGAAGCTGCGCAGTCCCAGCACGCGCAGCCGCTTGGCCAGGCGCGAGTAGACCAGCGCCGCCTTGCCTTCGCTGAGGGCGATGCCTGCGTGGGCGTGCAGGGTCTGGGCGATGTGACGGAAATCCTCGGCCGTGAAGACGAACTCGCCTTCGACCAGGGCTTCCCGCCCGGCGAGGGTCGTCATGCCGCCGCAGCCTCGCTTTCCGGCAGGACGTGGTCCAGGTCGATCAGGCTGATCATGCGGCCGCCCTCGACGGCGAAGATGCCCTTCACGAAGGACTTCACCTGGTCGCTGGCTACGTCCGGGGTCGGCTGGATGGCCGCGTCCGACAGCTGCACGATGTCCGACACCGCATCGACCAGCAGGCCGACCAGGCGCGAACCGACATGGGCCACCATGATGACGTGACGTTCGGTCGGCTCGTTCGTGGCCAGGCCGAAACGCGCGCCCAGGTCGATGATCGGCAGCACCACTCCGCGCAGGTTGATGACGCCCTTCATATAGGCGGGCGAGCGCGGCAGGGGCGTGGCGGGGGTCCAGCCGCGGATCTCGCGCACGCTCATGATGTCGACGCAGAATTCCTGCTCGCCGATGCGGAAGGCGATCAGCTCGCGGTCGGTCCCGGCGACATTGGGGGTCAGGGTCTGTTGTTCAGTCGGGGTCATGGTCTCAGCTCGCCATTTGCAGGTCGGAACGCGACGGGGTTCGGGAACGCTTGGCGGTCACTAGGGCGTCGATGTCGAGGATCAGGGCCACGCGGCCGTCGCCCAGAATGGTGGCGGCGGCCACGCCCTCGACGTGGCGGTAATGGGTTTCCAGGCTCTTGATGACGACCTGGCGCTGGCCGTGGATGGCGTCGACCAGCAGGGCTGCGCGCTGGCGGCTTTCGGTCTCGACGATCATCACCACCCCGCCCTTCAGCTCGGTCGGGGCGTCGCGGAAGCCCATGACCAGGCCGACGTCCACCAGCGGCACGAAGGCCTCGCGGAAGCGCAGCACGGGATCGACGCCGCCGACGTAGTGGATGTCGCCCTCGTTCGGGGTCAGGCTCTCGACGATGGCGGCGAGCGGCGCGACCAGGGTCTGATCGGCGGCGCCGACCACCATGCCGTCCAGCACCGCCAGCGTCAGCGGCAGGCTCAGGGTGAAGGTCGAGCCCTTGCCCGGATTGGAAGTGATCGAGATGCGCCCGCCCAGCGACTGGATCGAGCGGCGCACCACGTCCATGCCGACGCCCCGGCCCGACAGGTCCGACACCTCGGTCGCGGTCGAGAAGCCCGGCAGGAAGATCAGGTTGTCGATCTCGTCGTCCGAAAGCACCGCATCCTCGGCGATCAGGCCGCGCTCGACGGCGATGCCCTTCACGCGCGGACGGTTGATGCCCTTGCCGTCGTCGGAAATCTCGATGACGATCCGGCCCGAGCGGTGCAGGGCCGCCAGACGCACCGTCCCCTCTTCCGGCTTGCCCGCCGCCAGACGGTCCGCCGGGCTTTCCAGCCCGTGGTCGATGGCGTTGCGCAGCATGTGGGTGATCGGCTCGGCCAGGCGTTCGACCACGGTCTTGTCGACCTCTGTGTCCTCGCCGGACGTGACCAGCTTCACCTTCTTGCCGGTGGCCTCGGCCGCTTCGCGCACCAGGCGCGGCATCCGCTGGAACACCGACTTCACCGGCTGGGCGCGGATGGCCATGACGCTGTCCTGAATCTCGCGCGTCAGCAGTTCGAGGTCTTCCAGACCCAGGCCGATGTCGGACGAGCGGGCCAGGCCGCTTTCGGTCACGCGCTGGGCCAGCATGGCCTGCTGGATGACCAGTTCGCCGACCGCATTGATCAGGCGATCCACCCGCTCCAGATCGACGCGGATGGTCACGGGCGCCGCAGCGACGGGGGCCGTCGCCTGCACAGGCGCCGGAGCGGCCGGCGCGGGCGCAGGCTTGACCGGCGGCGGCGCGACCGGCGCGGCGGGCGGAGGGGTCACGGGCGCGACGGCGACAGGCGCAAGCGCCTCCGAGGGCGCGGCGGCGACCGAGGCCAGCAGGGCGGCGATGTCCAGTTCCGGCGCGGCCGCGCGGGCCAGGGCCGAGGCGTCGCTGTCATCCTCGTCGGCCACGGCGGCGGGCGCGGCCTCGACCGGCGCCGCATCGCCCAACGGCGTGACGCTGAGGTCGCAGTCCATCTCCACGAAGTCGAAGACCTCGCGCACCTCGGCCTCGCTGACGTCGGCGTCCAGTTCGATGGTCCAGATCAGATGGCTGTCGGTCGGCTCCAGCGCGTCCAGCAGCGGCAGGCCGCTGTCGTCCATCTGCACCCGCGTCGGGCCGAGACGGCCCAGTTCGCGCAGCAGCAGGCCCGTCTCATTGGCGCTGGCGTAGAGTCGCGGATGCGGACGGAAGACGACCCTCCACCCCTGCGATGCGCTCGGCGCCGACAGATCGGGCAGCGGCGCCAGGGCGGACAGGTCGGGCAAGGGCGGCAGGTCGGGAAGGTCCGGCAGGCCCGCCGGAGCCTCGAACGCCCCAAGGTCCATAGCCACCGGCGTGAAGCCGAAATCGTCCTCTTCCGGCTCGGCCGCCGCGACCGGCGCGGCGCCGCCATAGGTCAGGGCCTCCAGCTCGGCGACCAGACCGGCCGAGCGCACGGGATCGACGGGCGCGCCCGCGCCGCGCGCGGCGGCGACGTGGTCGGCCAGCACGTCCGCGGCGCGCAGCAGGGTCTTCACCGTCGGCTCGTCGCACGGCTTGCGGCCCGAGCGCAGCTCGTCCATCAGCGTCTCGAAGACGTGGGCGAACCGCACCAGGTCTTCCAGCCCGAAGGCCCCCGCCCCGCCCTTCACCGAGTGAACGGCGCGGAAGACGGCGTTGATGACCTCAATGTCCGTCGATCCGGCCTCCAGCGTCAGCAGATTGCCTTCCAGATCGGCGAGCAGCTCCTCGCATTCCTGGAAGAAGGTCGCCTTGATCGCCTCGAACGGATCGTCGCTCATCGTCTCAGATCCTCAGGCCGCCACGCGGCGCACGGCGTCGACCAGACGCACGGGGTCGAACGGCTTGACGATCCAGCCGGTGGCCCCGGCCTCGCGGGCGCGCTGCTTCTTGGCGGCGTCGCTCTCGGTCGTCAGGACCAGCACGGGGACGGCGCTGAACGCCGGGTCGGCCCGCATGCCCTCGATGAAGCCGAAGCCGTCCATGCGCGGCATGTTGATGTCGGTGATGACGATGTCCGGGTTCTCGGCCTGTAGCACCTCCAGACCGTGGACGCCGTCCTCGGCCTGGACCACGCGATAGCCCGCGTCCTTGAGCGCCAGCATCAGCATGTCGCGCATGGTGCGTGAATCATCGACGGTCAGAACGGTCTTGGTCATTGGGGGGCGTCCTGTGCGGAGAGATCGGAGGGCGAAGCGCCGAAGGCGCTCCATTGGGTCGTCAGCGCCTCGGACGCATTGACGAAGGTCAAAGCCTGGCCGTCGGCGCGCCAGGTGCGGATCGCCGACAACAGCAGCTGAAGGCACAGCCCGCCCAGCCGCTCGACGGCCGAGCCGTCCAGCGTCAGGGCCTGACCGCGCGCCGCCAGAAGCTCGCCCTTCAGCGGCTCGGCCGCGCGCAGGTCCAGAACCGGGGCCAGAACGACCGTGGCCGTCATCAGAACTCCTCCCAGCCGTCTTCGATGGCTTCAGGCTTCAGGGCCGCGCCGCCGCGTCCCATGGTCTTCAGGGCGGCGACCGTTTCGGACACCGGCCGGGCGACGCGGGGCGTCGGCTCGGCAGGGGTTGCAGGGGCGGCGGCGACAGGAGCGACGGGGGCCTTCGGCGCGACGGGCCTGGGGGCCGCCGCAGGACGCGACGGCGCCGCCTGGATCACCTTGAAGTGCGCCACCGAGGCGGCCAGCACGTCGGCTTCCTGGGTCAGGGAGTGGCTGGCGGCGGTCGATTCCTCGACCATCGCAGCATTCTGTTGCGTGACCTGATCCATCTGGTTCACGGCCGCATTGACCTGCTGCAGGCCGGTCGCCTGCTCCTGGGCCGAGGCCGAGATTTCCGACATCAGACCATCGATCTCGGCCACCCCGGCGACAATGCGTCCCAGCGCCTCGCCGGTCTGGCCGACCAGGGCCACGCCCTGCTCCACCTGACGACCGGACGCCGTGATCAGAGCCTTGATCTCCTTGGCCGCACCGGCCGAACGCTGCGCCAGAGCCCGCACTTCAGAGGCCACCACGGCGAAGCCGCGACCGGCGTCGCCCGCGCGCGCCGCCTCGACGCCCGCGTTCAGCGCCAGCAGGTTGGTCTGGAAGGCGATCTCGTCGATCACGCCGATGATGGCGCCGATCTGGTCGGACGACTGTTCGATGGCGGTCATGGCGGCGACGGCGTCGCTGACCACCGCGCCCGAGGCTTCCGCCTCGCCGCGCGCCTGCTGCACCACGCCGGCGGCCTGACGGGCGCCGTCGGCGGTGCGGTTCACCGTGGCCGTGATCTGGTCCAGTGCGGCGGCGGTCTCTTCCAGACTGGCGGCCTGCTGCTCAGTGCGGCGCGACAGGTCGTCCGACGCCTGGCTGATCTCGCCCGAGCCCGAACGGATGGCCGCGACATTGGCCGTCACGGCGGCGATGGCCTTCTCCAGCTGGGCGATGGCGGCGTTGAAATCGGCCTTCAGCTGCGCCGCCTTGGGCGCGAAGGCGACGTCGATGCGATGGGTCAGGTCGCCGTTGGCCATGGCGCCCAGACCCTGGGCCAGGGCGGTGATGGCCACCTTGTCGTCTTCAGCCTCGCGGGCCTTCTCGGCTTCGACGCGGGCGCGCTCTTCCTCGGTCGCCTGACGCTGGGCGACGGCTTCGGCCTCCAGGCGGTCCTTGGCGATGGCGGCGTCCTTGAAGGTCTGGACGGCGGCGGCCATCTGGCCGACCTCGTCCTTGCGGCCGGCGGCCGGCACGGCCACCGAGGTGTCGCCCGACGCCAGGCGGCGCATGGCCGCCGTCATCGCCGTCAACGGCTTGGCCAGGATATTGGTCAGCATCACGGCCATGCCGGCCGCCAGCGCCAGCGCCAGCGCCAGGCCGCCGATCAGCACCATGCGGGCCGTCTTGGCGACCGACACCTGGGTCTCGGTATAGATGCGGCTTTCCTGGACCTTCTTCTCGATCAGGCCGTTCAGGGCGCTTTCGGCCGGGTCGATGAATTTGTCAGCCTCGCCGTTGCGGCCGACCATGGCGATGGCCTGCATCCAGCCGGCCTGATCCGCGACCAGGGCCTGGCCGCGCTGGACCACCTGCTTGTTCCACTCGTCTGCGGCTGTCCGAGCCGCGCGCACCTGCGTGGCGCTGGCGCGGTCCAGTTGCGTCACGCGATCAAGGCTCTTGTTGAAGCTCTGCCGGTGCTCTTCCAGCCGTTGCAGATAGTAGGGGTCGCGCGACACCAGGAAGCCGCGATAGCTGGCCTCCTGTCGCGCCAGATAGAATTGCGCCGCCTCGGCCTCGCGCTGGACGACGCCCGCGCGCGCTCGGTCCGCCCGCGCCGCATCCAGGGCGTTGATCTGCAAAAACACCGTCAGCCCCATGGCGACGATGGCCAGGATGACGACAGCAAAGGCCGCCATCAGTTTCTTTTCGATCTTAAGGTCGCTCAGCATGGCGTCCATCTAACTCACCCCCCGTGAAGATTCTCTTGAGAGCCGAACCGGCTTTCGATCAGAAGTTGAAGCTGAGCGCCCCCACCAGGCGCCCGTCGTAGTTGTCGCCAAGTGCATGGCTGTCGGTGTCGTACCAGCGCGCGTCGATGGCCCATCGCTCGCTCAGGTTGTGTTTCACGCCCAGATTCCAGGCGTTGTAGTCCGCCCCGCCGTCCGCCGATCGCACGCCGAAGGCGGCCGACGCCTTGGTGCGCGGCCCCAGGGCCGTCGATGCCTGGGCCTCGATCCACCAGGCTTCCCTGGTCGCGGCGAAACCGTCGGGCGTGTAGTTGATCCGCAGCCGCCCGGAGACGCGTCCGAACTTGCGGGCGGCGTCAGCCTGATATTCCCAATAGTTGGCGTCGACGCCCGAGCGCGTGCCCGGCAGGTCGCGGTTCACCACCGACAGATCGAAGGCCACGCCCGCCGCCTTGGACCGCCAGCCCAGCGCCGTCACGATCTCGGCGTCGGAGCCTTGAGACAGCTTGGCCGTCGAGGCGAAGACGCTGCCGTAGAAGTCGCCGTAGGACGCCTCAAGGCTGGCGTTCAGGCTGGGATCGCCGGCGCTCTTGCCCAGGCCCTTGCCGACGTATTCGCTGGCGAGGCCCAGCTGGCCGCTGATGGATTGAGCCTGCACCGGCGTCGCGGCGCAGACCACGGCGATCAGCGTCGCCGTACAAAGCCCGCGCGCGCCGTTCTGGCGGGGGGCTGAAATTTGAAAGGACATTCGGACCTCTTGAACGTGAAGCCTTCTTGCCGCAGACATCCGTATGCAATCGTAAACTGAACCGTACGTAGAAATCCGCATTCCGCGGCCGAAACGCCGCAAGTCTATGCAGAACTCTTCTCGCAAGATGATCTACGATCACCTTGCAGGCGGCTTTCAGCAACAAAGTTAAGAAAGCCATATATACCGACGTTATATAGAGAAACGTCGCTTTCTGTGATCTCATTCTCCATTGGAGTCGATTGCTACTCCGACAGTGAATATTTAAAAGCGCGCCACGTCTTGATTCTGACGATGCCGTTGCGGAAGGTCTCGGCCCTGGTCTGGCGGGCGCGAGGAGGACTTTCGATTTATTCCGCATTGGACCGCCGCCACCCCGTCGCGTCCCGTCGCAAGCCCAGCGCCTCGGCGACGGCTCTGGCCTTCTCCGTGCTGACGATCGGCGCCCTGCTGTTCGCCTTCATCGCTCCCGCGACAGCGACGACGCGTCTCTCCCTTCTCTTCGCCGCAGCCTTCACCTTCTTGTCGATCGCCAGCCTGATCACGGCCTGGCGTCAGGACCGCGACATGGCCCGACAACTGGCGGCGAGAGACGCCATGCTGCACGCCGCCTTCCTGTCCACGCCCGCCCTGACCCTCAGCCGGGACGGCCTGGTGCAGAGGATGAACGGCGCGGCCGTGGCCCTGTTTGGCCTTCCGCGTGAGGCGGCGCGCGGCCGCGCCTTCTCTGACCTGACGCCCGAATTCGACATGACCGTCGTGATGCAGGCGGGTACGCAGGCCGGCCCGCTCGAAGCACGCCACGGGCACTGGACCGGACGCCGCTCCGACGGCTCGACCTTCCCTCTCAGCCTGCGCTTCGGTCTCATTCCCCATGCGCCAGGCGACGAACACGTCGCCCTGGCCCTGACCGATCTGACGCGTTCGCACGTCGCCGAGGCCCAGGCGCGCGAGCTGCACGCCCAGCTCAACAAGGTCTGGCGGCTGAACTCCCTGGGCGAGATGGCCGCCACCCTGGCGCATGAATTGAACCAGCCGCTCAGCGCCGCCACGACCTATATGCACGCCAGCCAGGCCGAGATGCTGAAGGCGGGCCCCGCGGCGGACAGCGCCCGGCGCCCGCTGGACCTCGCCAAGGGCCAGTTGCTGCGCGCGGGCAAGCTGATCCACCGGATGCGCGAACTGCTGACCATCGAAACCAGCGTGCTGGGACGCGAACGCGTGTCTTCCATGATCGAGGATCTGTCGCCCATCCTGCAGATGATCGGCCAGGACAAGCAGGTCGAGATCAGGCTTGACGCAGACCCTCAGGACGACGGGGTGCGCGCGGATCGCATCCAGTTCCAACAAGCCCTCGTCAATCTGGTGCGCAATGCGGTCGAGGCGGCGGCGGAACGCCCGGACAACGGGGAAGTCAGCGTGACCGGCCGTGTTGAAGGCCCCGTCTATTGCATCACCGTCGAAGATAACGGCCCAGGCATCGCCGAGGCCGATGTTGAACGCATCTTCCAGCCCCTGACCACCACCAAGTCCGGCGGCATGGGCCTGGGCCTGTCGGTGACGCGGACCATTGTCGAACGCCACGGCGGCGCCCTGTCGGCGCGCCGCAGCCAGGCGATGGGCGGCGCAGCCTTCTCTTTCGCCCTGCGCCGACACGAGGAAGCGACCGCGTCATGAGCCGTTCCGTCTTCGTCATCGACGACGACCCCGCCGTGCGGGACTCCCTGCTGACCCTTTTGCGAGCGGACGGCGTCCGAGCGCGCGGTTTCGCCGGTGGGATCGACTTCTTCGCCGCCCTGCCCGAAGACGCCGCCGCCTGCGTCGTCACCGACGTGCGGATGCCGGGCATGGACGGAGCCGAGGTGGTGCGCCGCCTCATCGAACTGCGCGGAAACGCCTGGCCCGTCATCGTCATCACCGGCCATGCCGACGTGACCATGGCGGTGCAGATGATGAAGACCGGTATCGTCGACTTCATCGAAAAGCCCTTCGATCCCGAACGCCTGATCGAGGCGGTCCGCGCCTGCCTGAATCGGCTCGACGACCTGGACGTGCGCCAGCAGGCCCGCCAGTCGGCGCAGATGCGGCTGGGCCGCCTGACCCCGCGCGAGCGCCAGGTCTTCGACGCCCTGATCGCCGGCCTCTCCAACAAGGAAATCGCGCTGAATCTGAAGATCAGCCCCCGCACGGTCGAGGTCTTCCGCGCCAAGGTCATGGCCAAGATGGAGGCCGACAGCCTGTCGGCCCTGGTCCGCATGGGGCTGATGCTCAGCTAGAGGTTTCACCGCCTTGCAGCCGCGCCCGCTCCGGCGCGTTATGTCGGCTCCTCGACCGTGACCAAGGAGCCGCCCCATGTCCGATCCCGCCCGACTGCTGCGTCATCAGGCCTATATCGACGGCCGCTGGATCGACGCCGACGGCGGCGGGACGATCGAGGTGACCAACCCGGCCACGGGCGAGGTGCTGGCCACCGTCCCGGATATGGGCGCCCCTGAGACCCGCCGCGCCGTCGCCGCCGCCGAGGCCGCGATGAAGCCCTGGGCCGCGAAGACGGCGGGCGAGCGCGCCCGCATCCTGCGCCGCTGGTTCGACCTGATGATGAGCGAGCAGGACGCCCTGGGCCGCCTGCTGACCCGCGAACAGGGCAAGAGCCTGACCGAGGCCAGGGGCGAGATCGCCTACGCCGCCAGCTTCATCGAATGGTTCGCCGAAGAGGGCAAACGCACCTACGGCGAAGTCATCCCGACCCACGACGCCTCCAAGCGTCTGATGACGCTGCGCCAGCCGGTCGGGGTGGTGGGCGCGATCACCCCGTGGAACTTCCCCGCCGCCATGATCACCCGCAAGGTCGGCCCGGCCCTGGCCGCCGGCTGCGCCGTGGTGCTGAAGCCCGCCAGCCAGACGCCGCTGTCGGCCCTGGCCCTGGCGGTTCTGGCGGAAGAGGCGGGCCTGCCGCCCGGCCTGTTCAACGTCGTCACCGGCTCGGCCTCGGCCATCGGCGGCGAGCTGACGTCCAATGAGACAGTGCGCAAGATCAGCTTCACCGGCTCGACCGAGATCGGCCGCCTGCTGATGCAGCAGTCGTCGCAGACCATCAAGAAGATGAGCCTCGAACTGGGCGGCAACGCCCCCTTCCTGGTCTTCGACGACGCCGATGTGGACGCCGCCGTGGCGGGGGCCGTGGTCTCCAAATACCGCAACGCAGGCCAGACCTGCGTCTGCACCAACCGCTTCTACGTCCAGGCCGCCGTCCACGACGAATTCGTCGAGAAGCTGACCCGCGCCAGCCAGGCGCTCAAGGTCGGAAACGGCCTGGACGACGGCGTCCAGATCGGCCCCCTGATCGACGAAAAGGCCGTGAGGAAGGTGGAGGAACACGTCGCCGACGCCCTCGCCAAGGGCGCAAGCCTGCTGACCGGCGGCGTCCGCCATGAACTGGGCATGACCTTCTTCCAGCCGACCGTTCTGTCGGGCGTGACCCAGGACATGCAGATGTGCCGCGAAGAGACGTTCGGTCCCGTCTCCGGCGTCGTCCGTTTCGAGACCGAAGAGGAAGGGATCGCCCTGGCCAACGACACCATCTTCGGCCTGGCGGGCTATTTCTACGCCCGCGACCTGAGCCGCGTCTGGCGCGTGGCCGAAGCGCTGGAGACCGGCATGATCGGCATCAACACCGGCCTGATCTCCACCGAGGTCGCGCCGTTTGGCGGGATCAAGCAATCCGGCCTCGGCCGCGAAGGTTCCAGCCACGGCATCGAGGATTATCTGGAGATCAAATACCTCTGCATGGGGATTTAATCCCTCTCCCGATGGGAGAGGGATTGAGCCTCCAAGAGCGAAGCGATTGGCTAAGGCGAAAGGGTGAGGGTTCGAGGTGGAAGTCGGCCGAAGGCCGTGGTTTCCGTGCGACGGCTTACGCCGACTGAGAGGACAAACCCCTCACCCTTTCGCGCCAGAACGATCGCTGCGCTCTCGTGCGCTCAAGCCCTCTCCCGCCGGGAGAGGGAAGCATGATTATTCGACCAAGGTCGCTCTGCGCAAACCGCCGTTCCTGCTGTCACTCTCCCTTCCGACGTCCGGCGCAAAGCACGCCGGGCGCGAGGGAAACGCGCCGCGCATCGCGGCCGCACAGGAAGGGACTGCCCATGACCGACCGCACCATGGGTGCGGCGGACGACGGCGAGCACACGGTCGACAAGAACGACCGGCTGGTGATTCTCGCCTCCTCCGTCGGCACCGTCATCGAATGGTACGACTTCTATCTTTACGGCTCTCTGGCCGCGATCATCTCCGCCCAGTTCTTCTCGGGCGTGAACGAGACCACCGGCTTCATCTTCGCCCTGATGGCCTTCGCCGCAGGCTTCGCCGTGCGCCCGTTCGGGGCCATCGTCTTCGGCCGCATGGGCGATCTTTGGGGACGCAAGAACACCTTCCTGGTGACCATGCTGCTGATGGGCATTTCGACCTTCGTGGTCGGCCTGTTGCCGCCCTATGCGGCCATCGGCATCGCCGCGCCGATCATCCTGGTGCTGATGCGCCTGATCCAGGGGCTGGCGCTGGGCGGTGAATACGGCGGCGCCGCCACCTACGTCGCCGAGCACGCCCCGCACGGCAAGCGCGGCTTCTACACCTCCTTCATCCAGATCACCGCCACCGTGGGCCTGCTGCTCAGCCTGATGGTGATCCTGGGCGTGCGCTTCGCCGTGGGCGAGGAAGCCTTCGTCGAGTGGGGCTGGCGCATTCCTTTCCTGGTCTCGATCCTGCTGCTGGGCGTGTCCCTGTGGATCCGTCTGAAGCTGTCGGAAAGCCCGGCGTTCAAACGCATGAAGGCCGAAGGCAAGGGCTCGACCACGCCCCTGAAGGACAGCTTCATGAAGTGGCCGAACCTGAAGCTGGTGCTGATCGCCCTGTTCGGCCTGGCGGCGGGTCAGGCCGTGGTCTGGTACACGGGCCAGTTCTACGCCCTGTTCTTCCTCGAGAAGACGCTGAAGGTCGATCCGGCCCTGGCCAACATCCTGATCGCCGCCGCCCTGGCGCTGGCGACGCCCTTCTTCATCTTCTTCGGCTGGCTGTCGGACAAGATCGGGCGCAAGCCGATCATCCTGGTCGGCTGTCTGCTGGCCGCCCTGACCTATTTCCCGCTGTTCAACGCCCTGACCGGCGCCGCCAACCCGCGCCTGGCCGCCGCCGTGGCGGAGTCGCCGGTGACCGTCTACGCCGATCCGGCCGACTGCCACTTCCAGTTCGATCCGGTGGGCAAGACCGTCTTCAACAGCTCGTGCGACCTCGCCAAGACCCATCTGGCCAAGGCGGGCGTCACCTATGCCAACGAAGCCGCCCCGGCCGGAACCGTGGCCCAGGTGCGCATCGGCGACCAGGTGGTCGACAGCTTCAACGGCAAAGTCATGCCCAAGGCCGACTTCGACGCCCAGAAGAAGACCTGGGACGCCGGCCTGACCGCCGCCCTGACCGAGGCCGGCTATCCGGCCAAGGCGGACAGCGCCCTGGTCAACAAGCCCATGGTGATCGGCATCCTGTTCCTGCTGGTCCTGTATGTGACCATGGTCTACGGCCCGATCGCCGCCGCCCTGGTCGAGATGTTCCCGACCAAGGTGCGCTACACCTCCATGTCGCTGCCCTATCACATCGGCAACGGCTGGTTCGGCGGCTTCCTGCCGACCACGGCCTTCGCCATGGTCGCGGCCACGGGCAACATCTACTACGGCCTGTGGTACCCCATCGCCATCGCCGTGCTGACCCTGATCGTCGGCGTCCTCTTCGTGAAGGAGGGCAAGGACGTGGATATCCACGACTAAGGCGCGACACCTTTCCTTCTCCCCTTGTGGGAGAAGGTGGCTCGCGGAGCGAGACGGATGAGGGGTGCAGGCGCCCCCCTTGTCCCGGCGCGCGCAGGACTGTCGGAGAACGACTTCAAGAGCGTTGCGTCGCCACCCCTCATCCGAGCGCCTCCGGCGCCCACCTTCTCCCACAAGGGGAGAAGGGTCACGGCGGCGCCAGTATTTCGCCAACCTGCGGGCGGTCCGGCTTCGGCCTGGCCGCCCTCTTTTTCACTTGCCCGCGTGAGCGCGCCCGGCCCAGATGACGCCCATGTTCAGCCTCGCCACCCTGGCCCTGACGGCCTTCTACATGGCCGCCCTGTTCGGCATCGCCTGGTGGTACGAGCGGCCGCAGATCAAGGCGCGGCGCGGGATGCTGGGGCCGTCGCTCTACGCCCTGTCGCTGGCCATCTACTGCACGTCGTGGACCTATTACGGCGCTGTGGGCACGGCCGCGCGCGACGGGTGGGAGTATCTGCCCATCTACGTCGGGCCGATCCTGGGGCTGACCCTGCTGCTGCCGCTGTGGCGGCGCATCGCCTCGGCCGCCCGGCGCGAGAACGTCGGCTCGATGGCCGACTTCATCTCGTCGCGCTACGGCAAGAGCCCGGCGCTGGGCGCGGCGGTGGCGGGCGTCGCCATCCTGGGCTCGGTCCCCTACATCGCCCTTCAGCTCAAGTCGCTGTCGATGGCGGGCGAGATGATTACAGCGGGCACCCCCGTCGCCGGATCCGAGAGCCTGACCGTCCTGGTCATGGCGGCGGTTCTGGCCGGGTTCGCCATCCTGTTCGGCGCGCGACGGCCCGACCTGACTGAGCACAACCGCGGCCTGATCCAGGCCATCGGCATCGAGTCCATCGTCAAGCTGGCTGCCCTGCTGGCCGTCGCCGTTTTCGCCGTCGTCCTGCTGGCCGCCTCGCCCTCGCGTCAGGCCGTGACCGACAGCCTGGGCCAGTTGGGAGCGTGGCCGCATATCGACGCCCGCTTCATGGCCATCACCCTGGTGGCGACCCTGGCCATCTTCTGCCTGCCGCGTCAGTTCCACGTCGCCTTCGTCGAGGGCGGCGATCCGGCCCAGGTGCGCCGCGCGCGCTGGATCTTTCCGTTGTATCTGATCCTGACCACCCTGGCGGTCCTGCCGCTGGTGGCGGCGGGCGGCCTGTTCAGGCCCGAGACCAACCCCGACCTGCTGGTGCTGGCCCTGCCGTTCGGCGCGGGGCAGAGCCTGCTGACCGCCGTGGTCTTCGTCGGCGGCTTCTCGGCCGCCACCGCCATGGTCATCGTCGAGGCCGTGGCCCTGTCGGCCATGGTGTCCAACAATCTGGTCCTGCCGCTGATGGGGGCGGGACGGCGAGGCGGCGCGGCCCAGCCGGACATGGCGCGGACTCTGCTGAACATCCGCCGCCTGGCCATCGTCGGCCTGCTGCTGCTGGCCTGGCTCTATTATCTGGCGATGGACCGCTCCAGCGGTCTGGCGGCGATCGGCCTGGTGTCCTTCGCCGCCCTGGCCCAGTTGGCGCCGTCGCTGTTCGGGGCGGTGCTGTGGCGCGGCGGGCGGGCCAGCGGCGCCCTGGCGGGACTGGCGGCGGGGATGACCGTCTGGGCCGTCATGCTGGCCGCGCCGCAGCTGGCGCCCGGCTTCGGCCTGAACGTCCCCGCCATGCTGGGGCTGGAAGATCCATTCGCGGCGGGGGTCTTCCTCAGCCTGACGCTGAACCTCGGCGTCTTCGTCCTGGTGTCGCGGGCGCGGCCGCCGCGCCTGATCGACCGGGTGCAGGCCCGCGCCTTCGTCGACCGGCTCGGCCCCGACTGGATGGAGGGACGCGGCGGTTCGGCCGGGGCCTCGGTCGGCGACCTGCGCGCCCTTGTCGCCCGCTTCATCGGCGACGAACGGGCCGAGCGCGCCTTCGCCGCCTGGGCGCGCGAAACCGATGTCAGGCTGAAGGACGCCGACCCGGCCGACGCCGCCCTGGCCCGCGCCGCCGAGCGGATGCTGGCGGGCGCCGTCGGCGCCGCTGCCGCCCGCCGCGTCCTGGCCGCCGCCCTGGCCGCCGGAGGCCGCGCGCCCGAGGACGTGGTGCGGATGCTCGACGAGGCGTCCCAGGCCGTTCAGTTCAACCGCGACCTGCTGCAGACCACGCTGGACAACATCGACCAGGGCGTCAGCGTCGTCGACGAAGACCTGCGCCTGACCGCCTGGAACCGCCGCTATGTCGAGATGTTCGGCCTGCCCGCGGGCTTCGTCCACGTCGGCCTGCCCATCGCCGCCGTCTATCGCCTGAACGCCGAGCGCGGCGAGGCCGGCGTGCCGGACCACGAGATCGACTCCTGGGTCGAACGCAGGCTGGAGGCCCTGGCCCGCCGCATCCCCCACGACCACGAGCGCGAACAGCCCGACGGCCGCATCCTGCGCTCGTCCGGGGCGCCCATCCCCGGCGGCGGCTATGCCACCAGCTACACCGACATCACCGCCCTGCGCCGCGCCGCGCGCGAGCTGGAAGAAGCCAACGAACGGCTGGAGGCCCGCGTCGCCGACCGCACCGAACGGCTGGAGGAGGCCCGCCGCACGGCCGAGGACGCCACCGCCTCCAAGACCCGTTTCCTGGCCGCCGCCAGCCATGACCTGCTGCAGCCGCTGCACGCCGCGCGCCTGTTCATCGCGGCCCTGAGGGAAGACGCCGATCTGGCCGGATCGCCCGCGCGCGGCCTGGCGACCAACGCCGACCGCGCCATCGACAGCGCCCACCGCTTGCTGACCGCCCTGCTGAACCTGTCCAAGCTGGAGGCGGGCGGGGTCCAGCCCGCCGTAGCGCCGCTGTCGCTGGGCGGGCTGTTCGACGAACTGGCGCGCGAGTTCGCCCCCGTCGCCCGCGCCAAGGGGCTGACCTTGAAGGTGGCGCCGTCGGCTCTGTGGATCGCCTCGGACCGCGACCTGCTGCGCTCCATGCTGCAGAATCTGGTCGCCAACGCCATCCGCTACACCGACCGGGGGCGGGTGCTGATCGGCGCCCGGCGCGACGGCGAGCGG
This sequence comes from Brevundimonas sp. Soil_N_31, assembly GCF_057655995.1. Taxonomy (NCBI): domain Bacteria; kingdom Pseudomonadati; phylum Pseudomonadota; class Alphaproteobacteria; order Caulobacterales; family Caulobacteraceae; genus Brevundimonas; species Brevundimonas sp. Soil_N_31. The sequence continues at coordinate 82,190 of NZ_JBDGLE010000004.1, read as the reverse complement.
GTGCAGATCCTGGTCAGCGACACGGGGCGCGGCATCGCCGAGGCCGACCGCCAGGCCGTCTTCGGCGAGTTCGTCCGCCTGCCCGGCGCCCCGGTGGACGAGCCGGGCGCGGGCCTGGGTCTGGCCATCGTGCAGAAGCTGTCGGACCTGCTGGGCCATCCCCTGTCGCTGGCCTCGCGCGTCGGGCGCGGCACGACCTTCCGCGTCGCCGTGCCGCGCGCGGCCGCCCGCTCCGAGCCGGAGACTGTCATCGACGACCGCCGCCTTCCGCTGGCCGGGCTGCGGGTGTTGTGCGTGGACAACGAGCCCGCCATCCTCGACGCCCTGACGGCCCTGCTGGACCGCTGGGGCGCGCAGGCCGTGACAGCGCGCTCGGTCGCGGATGCGCGCGCGGCGGTCGGCCCCTTCGACGCGGCTCTGGTCGACCTGCACCTGGGCGATGACGAGCCGGACGGCCTAGCCGCCGTGGACGGACTGCGCGCGCGGGGGGTCAGGCGCATCGCGCTGGTGACAGCCGACACCCGCGACGGCCTGAAGGAAAAGGCGGCGGCTGCGGGCGCCGTTCTGCTGCCCAAGCCGGTCAAGCCGGCGGCGCTGAAGGCGTTCCTGAGGAGCTGATCTTTCTCCCTCCCCTTCATGGGGAGGGTGGTCGAAGCGAAGCGGAGACCGGGTGGGGAAGGCCGAGCGATACACAGCACGACATCTGACGAACCAAGCCGCCCCACCCGACTTCGGCCTGAAGGCCTCAGCCACCCTCCCCATGAAGGGGAGGGAGAAATCGCGCCTAGAGATCCAACGACTGAGCCAAAATCACCGCCTGGGTCCGGTTCTGCACGCCCAACTTGCGGAAGACGCTGGTCAGGTGCGCCTTGATGGTGGCCTCGGTCACGCCCAGATCGAAGGCGATCTGCTTGTTCAGCCGCCCGACCTTCAGCCCCTCCAGAATGCGCAGCTGCGACGGCGTCAGGCTGGCGATGCGGGCCTGAAGATCGACCTCTTCCTCGCCCGCCGCCTCGACCTCGGGCGCCCAGGTGTCGCCTTCGAGGATGACCCGGATGGCCTCGACCATGGTCGGCAGGGCCGCCGACTTGGGGATGAAGCCCGCCGCCCCCAGCGACAGGGCGCGACGGATGGTCGGCGCCTCCTCGCTGGCCGAGACCACGGCGACCGGGACCGCCGGATGATCGGCGCGGATCAGGGTCAGGCCCGTCATGCCGTCCACGTCCGACAGCTTCAGATCCAGCAGCAGCAAATCGACCGGCGCCGCGCCCAGGGCGGTCTGCGCCTCGGCCAGGCTGGCGCATTCGACGATCTGGGCGCCTTCGGACGCCTTTTCGACAGCCGACTTCAGCGCCGCCCGAAACAGGGGGTGGTCGTCGGCGACGACGATGCGATCCATGAGTGTCCTTCCCACGCGCGGTTCTTGTTTCGTCGGCCGCGTCGCGACGACACCATGCCGCGCCTCGACTTTGGTCGAAACTAGACGAATGGCTAATGGCCGCAAACCCGGAGCGCGCGGAATGCTGCCGTCCTGAGGCCTGCGACAGACGGGTCCGGAACAACGGTCTGGGAGGACCACGCATGGGAAGCTGCCGTTTGTTCGGCGGCGTGGCTGCGGCCGCGCTGCTGCTCGCGCCCGGCGCCGCACTGGCTCAAGACGCCAGCGCCGCTCTGGAAGCCCGTATCGCCCAGCTCGAAGCCGAGCTGAACAGTCTTAAGTCCGAAGTCGCCGCCGCGCGAACGCAGCAGGCCTCGCAAGCTCAGGACATCATCCGCCTGGAGACGCGGCCGGCGCCTGCGCCGACGCCGGTCTCCGCCCCGGCGGCGCCTTCGGACGGCTTCCGCATCGGCGACCACACGGTGAAGTTCGGCGGCTTCATCAAGGTCGACGCCATGGCCTCCAGCTATTCCGGCGGCGACCCGGCCAACGGCGACGCCCTGCGGGACTACCACCTGCCCGGCTCCATCCCGGTCGGCGGTGCGGACGAAGACGTCGCCACCGACTTCAACGCCCGCCAGACCCGCTTCTGGCTGACCACCGACGGCGTGGTCGGCGGTCGCAAGATCGGCACGCGGCTGGAGATGGACTTCCAGACCCTGCCCGGCTCGGGCGACCAGCGCACGACCAGCGGCTCGAACCCCGCCCTGCGCCGCGCCTTCGTCACCATCGACAACTGGCTGATCGGTCAGGAGTGGACCAACTTCCAGAACACCGCCGTCCTGCCGGAATCGGCGGACTTCGTCGGCGCGGCCGAGGGCACGGTCTTCGCCCGTCAGGCCCAGGTCCGCTACACGCGCGGCCCCTTCTCCATCGCGCTGGAGAACCCCGAGACCACCGTTACCCCCTTCGGCGGCGGCGCCCGCATCGTGGCCGACGACAACAGCCTGCCCGACCTGACCGCCCGCTACGCGCTGAGCCGCCCGTGGGGCGACGTGCAGCTGTCCGGGCTGGTGCGCCAGCTGAAGTATCAGAACCCGGCGACCAACATCGATTCCACCGCCACCGGCTGGGGCGTGTCGGCCTCGGCCAAGTTCAAGGTCGGGGCGCAGGACGACATTCGCCTGATGCTGACAGGCGGCGAAGGCATCGGCCGCTATGTCGGGCTGAACTTCTCCAACGACGCGGTGCTGGACGCCTCGGGCGATCTGGAGGCCATCGGCGTGGTCGCGGGCTTCGCCGCCTATCGCCACGTCTGGGCGCCCGGCTGGCGCTCCAGCCTGATCTGGTCGACGCAGAAGGTGGACAACGACACGGCCCTGACCGGCACAGGCGTCAACCGCTCGGCCCAGAGCCTTCACGCCAATCTGATCTGGTCGCCGGTCACGGCGTTTGATGTCGGCGCCGAGGTGATGTTCGCTGATCGCGAACTGGAGTCAGGGCTGGACGGCGACATGACCCGTCTGATCCTGTTCGCCAAATACGGCTTCTGAAGTCGCAAAAGAAAAAGACTGCTGGAGGAAAATCGCGTGTCTGATCCGGAAATCTATCCCGTCCCCGCCGAACTGGCCGCCCGCGCCCACATGGACCGCGCCGGCTATGAAGCGGCCCGGATGCAGGCGCGCGAGACCCCTGAGGCCTTCTGGGCCGAACAGGCCGAACGCCTCGACTGGATGACCTTCCCGACCAAGATCAAGGACGTCTCCTTCAACAAGGCCGACTTCCGCATCCGCTGGTTCGAGGACGGGGTGCTGAACGCCTCGGTCAACTGCATCGACCGCCACCTGCCCGCCCGCAAGGACGAGGTCGCCATCCTCTGGGAAGGCGACGAACCGACCGACAGCGAAACCGTCACCTTCGGCCAGCTTCACGAGCGCGTCTGCCGCCTGGCAAACGTGCTGAAGGCCAACGGCGTCCAGAAGGGCGACCGCGTCACCATCTATCTGCCGATGATCCCCGAGGCGGCCTACGCCATGCTGGCCTGCGCCCGCATCGGCGCCGTGCATTCGGTCATCTTCGGCGGCTTCTCGCCCGACAGCATCGCCGGGCGGATCGAGGACTGCCAGTCGACCTTCGTCATCACCGCCGACGAGGGCTGCCGCGGCGGCAAGAAGGTTCCGCTCAAGGCCAATGTCGACAAGGCGCTGGAGAAGGTCGCGGGCGTGAAGACCGTCGTCGTCCTGCGCCATACCGGCGCAGACGTGCCCTTCGTCGCCGGCCGCGATCTGGACTGGGGCGTCGAGACGGACAAGGCCTCGCCCGACTGCGCGCCCGAGCCGATGAACGCCGAAGACCCGTTGTTCATCCTCTACACCTCCGGCTCGACCGGAAAACCCAAGGGCGTGCTGCACACCACCGGCGGCTATCTGTTCTGGGCCAGCTATACGCATGAGCTGGTGTTCGACTATCGCCCCGGCGAGGTCTTCTGGTGCACGGCCGACGTGGGCTGGGTCACGGGCCACACCTATGTCGTCTACGGCGCCCTGGCCAATGCGGCGACGACCCTGATGTTCGAGGGCGTGCCCAACTATCCCACCGTCAGCCGCTTCTGGGAGGTGGTGGACAAGCACCAGGTCAACATCTTCTACACCGCCCCCACGGCCCTGCGCGCCCTGATGCGCGAGGGCGACGCCCCGGTGAAGGCCTCCAGCCGCAAGTCCCTGCGCCTGCTGGGCACCGTCGGCGAGCCGATCAACCCCGAGGCCTGGCGCTGGTATCACGAGGTCGTCGGCGAAGGCCGCCTGCCCATCGTCGACACCTGGTGGCAGACCGAGACGGGCGGCGCCCTGATCTCGCCCCTGCCCGGCGCCACGGACCTGAAGCCCGGCTCGGCGACCAAGCCCCTGCCCGGCGTCGAGTTGCAGATCGTCGACGCCGAGGGCGGCGTGCTGGACGGCGCGACCGAGGGCAATCTGTGCATCACCGACAGCTGGCCGGGCCAGATGCGGACGGTCTATGGCGACGACCAGCGCTTCTTCGAGACCTATTTCTCGACCTATCAGGGCAAGTATTTCACCGGCGACGGCTGCCGCCGCGACGCGGACGGCTATTACTGGATCACCGGGCGGGTCGATGACGTTATCAACGTCTCGGGCCACCGCATGGGCACGGCCGAGGTCGAGAGCGCGCTGGTCCTGCACGACGATGTGGCCGAGGCCGCCGTCGTCGGCTTCCCTCACGACATCAAGGGTCAGGGCATCTACGCCTATGTCACCCTGAACAAGGGGGTCGAGGCCACCGAAGACCTGCGCAAGGCCCTGATCGCCCAGGTCCGCGAGGAGATCGGCCCCATCGCCGCGCCGGACGTGATCCAGTGGGCGCCGGGTTTGCCCAAGACCCGCTCCGGCAAGATCATGCGGCGCATCCTGCGCAAGATCGCCGAGAACGAACTGGGCGCCCTGGGCGACACCTCGACCCTGGCCGATCCGTCGGTGGTGGACGATCTGGTGAAGAACCGGGCGGCCTAGACTCCCTAAATCCGCTCATCCCGGCGGACGCCGGGACCCAGTAAGAGCAACGCGCGCCGCGCCAGCCAGCACGGTCGCGCCGCTCAGCCAAAGCACTGGGCCCCGGCGCCCGCCGGGGTGAGTGGGTTCATCATTCAGCTCCCCCCGAAGAGGCGGCTTCGTTCAGTTCAAGGCTTGTTCGCCAAGGCTGGACGGGGCCGCCCGCCTCGGCTTCAGTGCCGGACATGAGCGGAACTCTCGACGGCCTGACCATCATCGAAATCGGCGGCATCGGCCCCGCCCCCTTCTGCGGCATGATGCTGGCCGATCATGGGGCCGAGGTGGTGCTGGTCCACCGCCCCGGCGCCGCGCCCGACCCGCGCGATCCCCTGAACCGCAGCCGCGCCCGTCTGGTCGAGGCCGACCTGAAGACGCCCGAGGGCGCCGCCCTGATCCGCGACCTCGCCGGCGCCGCCGACGGCCTGATCGAGGGCTTCCGCCCCGGCGTGATGGAACGTCTCGGTCTCGGCCCCGATGCGCTGCTGGCCGACAATCCGCGCCTCGTCTACGGCCGCATGACCGGCTGGGGTCAGGACGGGCCGCTGGCCCCGGCGCCGGGCCACGACATCGACTACATCGCCGTCTCGGGCGCCCTGCACGCCTTCGGGCGGGCGGGCGAGAAGCCGACCCCGCCGATCAACATGGTCGGCGACTTCGGCGGCGGCGGCATGCTGCTGGCCTTCGGCATGGTCGCGGGCCTGCTGAAGGCCCAGCGCACCGGACGCGGCGACGTGATCGACTGCGCCATGACCGACGGCTCATCCCTGCTGATGAGCATGATCTGGGGCTTCCGCCAGAACCTGCCCGCGCCCCTGCCGCCCAGCCTGGCGTGGCGCGACGAGCGCGGCGTCAACCTGCTCGACACCGGCGCGCCGTTTTACGAGGTCTATGAGACGTCGGACGGCAAATACCTCGCCGTCGGCGCCATCGAACCGGCCTTCTACATCGCCCTGATGCGGCTGACGGGGCTGGGCGGCGATCCCGACTTCGCCATGCCCTTCGACCCGGCTCAGTGGCCGAGGCTGAAGGACAAGCTGGCCGCCGTCTTCCGCACCCGCACCCGCGACGACTGGTGCAATGATCCGGACGCCCAGGCCGCCTGCGTCGCCCCCGTCCTGTCCATGACCGAGGCCCCCGACCACCCGCACAACCGCGCCCGCGAGGCCTTCGTTACCGCGCAGGGCGTGGTGCAGCCCGCGCCCGCGCCCCGCTTCCGGGACAGCCCGGCGAAGCGGCCCTCATAATCCGCTCACCCCGGCGGACGCCGGGGCCCAGTGCTTTGGCCTCAAACGCGCGGCATGAACACCAGGCCTCGTGCGCGCTGCTCTTACTGGATCCCGGCGTCCGCCGGGATGAGCGGCGGCAAGGTCACCCCCCATCCGTCCACACCGTCTTGTACAGATCGAACCGGCGATCCCTCAGGTTCCGCACCGTCCCCTGCGCCTTGGCCCAGGCCAGGTCGGACAGGTCCAGATCCGCCACCGTCACCGTCTCGACGTTCTCGCTGGCCTCGGCCGCCACCCCGTCGCGCGCGAAGGGGAAGTCGCACGGCGTCAGGATGCAGGACTGCGCATACTGGATGTCCATGTTCTCGACGTTGGGCAGGTTGCCGACATTGCCCGACAGCACGACGTAGCACTGGTTCTCGATGGCCCGCGCCTGCGAGCAGTAACGCACCCGCAGATATCCCTGCCGGTTGTCGGTGCAGAAGGGGGTGAACAGGATGCGCGCCCCCTCGTCCGCCAGACGCCGCGCCAGTTCGGGGAACTCGGAATCGTAGCAGATCATCACCCCGATCGGCCCGCAGTCGGTAGGGATGGCGTTGACGCGGTCGCCGCCCTTGATGTTCCACCAGTGCCGCTCGTTCGGGGTCGGGTGGATCTTCTCCTGCTCATGCACCGAGCCGTCGCGCAGGAAGACGTAGGCGACATTCTGGATCTCGCCGTCCTCGGTCCGCGTCGGGTGCGAGCCGCCGATGATGTTGACGTTGTAGCCTACCGCCAGCTCGCGCATCGCCTCGACGAAGCGCGGCGTGTAGCGGGTCAGGGCCTCGATCGATTCCGCCGGGGTCAGCTTCTTCGTCTCCAGCGACAGCAGCTGAAGCGTGAACAGCTCGGGGAAGACCACGAAGTCGGCGCGATAATCCGACACCACGTCGACGAAATATTCGACGTTGTCCATGAACTCGCGGAAGCTTTCGACCTTGCGCATCTGCAGCTGGACGGTGGCGACGCGCACCGTCTCCTTCACCGCAAAGGCCGCCCCCTTGCCCGTCGCCTCGACATAGTAGGGATTGCGCCAGACCCAGCGCGCCGCATGGCCCAGCGACGCCTTGTCCGACGGCAGATAGTTCAGCAGCACCCCCGCAGGCTCGAACCCGGAACGCTGGTGAAAGGCCATGATCGGATCCTTCACCTTGCGGTCGCGCACCGCCTCGACATAGGCGTTCGGGTCCGGATAGGCGGCCCGGCGACGCGCCAGCCCCGGCATCCGGCCGCCGAAGACGATCCCCTTCAGGTTCTGCGCCTCGCACAGGTCGCGGCGCGCGTCATACAGGCGCTGGCCGATGCGCAGGCGGCGTCGGGCGGGGTCGACGCAGACCTCCATGCCGTACAGCCACGCGCCCGCCGGATCGTGGCGCGCGCCATAGCCGCCGCCGGTGATCTGGTCCCAGCTGTGCGGCCCCATGGCCGAGGCCTCGTCGATGCGGAAGCTGGCGGCGTAGCCGACGATCTCGCCCTCGAACTCGACCACGAACTGCCCGTCGGGATAGGTGGCGATCTGGCCGCGCAGCATCCCCGGCGTATAGGGCGGCATGTCCTTGTAAACTCGCGCCACCAGGGCGTTGACCCCGGCGACATCGCCCATGCGGGCGTTGCGGATGGTCAGGACGGCGGGCTTCGCCGGCTCGGCGGAAAGGGAGGTCTCAATGTCGGTCATGCCCTGCCTAACGCGCGAGCTTGGCTGTTGGATCAATTCGGCCGACAAAAGAGCTAATGCGTCAATTTCGGTCGCATCGCACAGATTTGTTCTCGTTCAGTTCACGAGAACATCTTGCGAACAAGAACAAACCATGTCCATAGTCCGGCTCAACGAGGGAGCGGGTCCGTGGCGGGTCTCTCCCGAAGTCAGATGGGAATCATGGCAAGGGAGAGAAAACCAATGTCACAGGCGGCACTGAAGCTCGTGGGTAAAGAAGACGGCGACAAACAACGCGCTCTTGAGGCGGCGATCGCACAGATCGATCGCGCCTTCGGCAAGGGCTCGGTCATGAAACTGGGCAAGGCCGGACAGGTGGCCGAGATCGAGAGCGTCTCGACCGGCTCTCTGGGTCTCGACATGGCGCTCGGCATCGGCGGTCTGCCGGTCGGCCGGGTGATCGAGGTGTTCGGCCCCGAATCCTCGGGCAAGACGACCCTGGCCCTGCACACCGTGGCCGAGGTCCAGAAGAAGGGCGGCGTGGCCGCCTTCGTCGACGCCGAACACGCGCTCGATCCCGTCTACGCTCAGAAATTGGGCGTGAACCTCGACGACCTTCTGGTGTCGCAGCCCGATGCGGGCGAGCAGGCGCTGGAGATCGTCGACACCCTGGTGCGCTCGGGCGCCGTGGACATCGTGGTGGTCGACTCCGTCGCCGCCCTGACGCCCCGCGCTGAGATCGAGGGCGAGATGGGCGACAGCCTGCCCGGCCTTCAGGCCCGCCTGATGTCGCAGGCCCTGCGCAAGCTGACGGCCTCGATCTCCAAGTCGAAGTGCATCGTCCTGTTCATCAACCAGATCCGTCACAAGATCGGCGTCATGTACGGCTCGCCGGAAACGACGACGGGCGGCAATGCGCTGAAGTTCTACGCCTCGGTGCGCCTCGACATCCGCCGCACCGGCGCGATCAAGAACCGCGACGAGGTCGTCGGCAACACCACCCGCGTCAAGGTGGTCAAGAACAAGGTCGCCCCGCCGTTCCGCGAGGTCATCTTCGACATCATGTACGGCGAAGGCATCTCCAAGATCGGCGAGATCATCGACCTGGGGGTCAAGGCCAACATCATCGAGAAGTCGGGTTCGTGGTTCTCCTACGACTCCACCCGCATCGGCCAGGGTCGCGAGAACGCCAAGGAGTTTCTCAAGAACAACCCCGACATGGCCCTCGCCATCGAGAAGGCCGTGCGCCAGTCGACGGCCAAGATCGCCGACGACATGCTGGGCGCGCCCGAGCCGGACGAAGGTCAGGATCTGGAGGGCTGATCCGCCACCCCCAACGCCGTCATCCTCGGTCTTGACCCGAGGATCCAGCCAGGCAGCGTCCTCTTCCTTTCCAGCCGTGATCGCGCTGACGATCCGATCTTCGGATCAAGCCCGAGGATGACGGCGGAAGGCAAGGGGCATCCTGACGGCCAGAGCTTCTCCGTTCGCCGCCTCGCGACCCGCCTACCGACCCCGCGGGGCCGGTCGAACGGAGACCGGCCCGCCCGACCTGCTTCGGGCGGGCCTCTTTTTTTCCCCAAGCTGAAAATTGACCTCAGCTCAAAGCGGTCCCCCAGGACGGCACTCGTGCCCCCGCTCGGCCGTATAGTAAGGCGTAGGGAACAGGGGCGTAATTACCGTCACATTGCCTCCCGATTCCATGCAAACATCATTCCCATACCCCACGACGGTCGTCATGGATGCGTCCGAATAGAATGTATAATAGTACACATACTCCCATGAATTGAACGCAACCGCCGGCGAAGCGGTCATGGCGAGAAGAATTCCGGACATTGCCAATTTGGTTAGCGTGCGCACGCGTATTCTCCCTAAATTAAAGTCTGAAACATCCATCAGACCAGATCACATAACAACGATTCTTGATAAAGAAGAAGGAACGCCATGCCCCCTGCCACCGCCGACCTCTGCGACGCCCATCCTGACGTGGTGAAGGTCTGCCAGACGCCTTTCCGCAGCTTCGGCCAGGTCACGGCCTTCCACGGCCCGATCCGCACCCTCAGCGTGCTGGACGACAACGCCCTGGTCCGCCAGACGCTGGAGCGCCCCGGTCAAGGCGCGGTTCTGGTGGTCAACGGCGGCGGTTCGCTCAAGCGCGCCCTGGTCGGCGACAACCTAGCCAAACTGGCCATCGACAACGGCTGGGCCGGGATCGTCGTCCACGGCGCCGTGCGCGACACAGCCGTCATCAACACCATGAACGTCGGCGTCAAAGCCCTGGGAACCATCCCCCTGCGCGCCGATCGCGACGCCATCGGCGAGATCGACATCCCCACCGCCTTCGGCGGCGTCATCTTCACCCCCGGCGACTGGCTCTACGCCGACGCGGACGGCCTGATCGTCTCGCCGCGTCGCCTGCACGATTAGAGCGTCCTCGAGCGTAAAAACACGGCCGCGCCCGCAGGATCACGCGCCAGTGATGCGTTCGGCGCAAAATCCCTATATGACGCCGGTTCCGACATTCCTCCCGCGCGCCCGAGTTCCAGAGCGATACGCCCATGACCAGCCTGAAGCAGATCCGTTCCACCTTCCTCGACTACTTCGCCGCCGACGGCCACGAGAAGGTGCAGTCGGCTCCGCTCGTGCCGCAGAACGACCCGACGCTGCTGTTCGTCAACGCGGGCATGGTGCCGTTCAAGGACTATTTCACCGGCGCCGCCACCCCGCCCTACAACCGCGCCACCAGCTCGCAGAAATGCGTCCGCGCCGGCGGCAAGCACAACGACCTGGACAACGTCGGCTATACCGCGCGTCACCATACTTTCTTTGAAATGCTGGGCAATTTCTCGTTCGGCGACTACTTCAAGGACCACGCCATCGAGCGCGCCTGGACCCTGCTGACCAAGGAGTTCGGCCTCGATCCCAAGCGCCTACTGGTCACCGTCTATCACACCGACGATGAAGCCTTCGACATCTGGAAGAAGATCACCGGCTTCTCGGACGACAAGATCATCCGCATCCCCACCGCCGACAACTTCTGGGCCATGGGCGACAGCGGGCCGAGCGGTCCGTGCACGGAAATCTTCTACGACCACGGCGACCATATCTTCGGCGGCCCTCCCGGTTCGCCGGACGAGGACGGCGACCGCTTCGTGGAGATCTGGAACAACGTCTTCATGCAGTTCGAAAAGGAGAACGACGAGATCGTTCGCGAACTGCCCAAGAAATCGGTCGACACCGGCATGGGTCTGGAGCGCATCGCCGCCGTGCTGCAGGGCGTCCACTCCAACTATGAAGTGGACCTGTTCCGCAATCTGATCGCGGCCTCGGAAGAGCTGACCCACACCAAGGCCGAGGGCGAGCGCGCACCGTCGCACCGGGTCATCGCCGATCACCTGCGTTCGACCGCCTTCCTGATCGCCGACGGCGTGACCCCCTCGAACGAGGGCCGGGGCTATGTCCTGCGCCGCATCATGCGCCGCGCCATGCGCCACGCCCACCTGCTGGGCGCCGCCGATCCGTTGATGCACCGCCTAGTGCCGACTTTGGTCGAGGAGATGGGCGAGGCCTACCCCGAGCTCGGCCGCGCCCAGGCTTTCATCGAGGACACGCTGAAGCAGGAAGAGATCCGCTTCCGCACCACGTTGGGTCGCGGCATGAACCTGTTCGATCAGGCCACCAGCGACTTCAAGGCCGGCGACATGCTGGACGGCCAGACGGCCTTCACCCTGTACGACACCTACGGCTTCCCGCTGGACCTAACGCAGGACGAGGCCCGTCGTCGCGGCTTCAGCGTCAACGTCGACGGCTTCGAATCCGCCATGGCCGAACAGCGCGACCGCTCGCGCGAACACTGGAAGGGCTCGGGCCAGACGGCCTCGGCCAGCGCCTGGCTGGCCCTGCGCGACCAGCACGGCGGCACCCAGTTCACCGGCTATGAGTCCGAAACCGGCGAAGGCAAGGTCATCGCCATCGTCAAGGACGGCGCCGAAAGCCCCTCCGCCGCGACCGGCGAGACGGTCGAGGTGCTGCTGGACAAGACCCCCTTCTACGGCGAAGGCGGCGGTCAGGCGGGCGACAAGGGCGCCTTCGTCTGGAGCGGCGGCAAAGGCCGAGTTCTCGACACCAAGAAGCACGGCGGCGACCTGCACGTTCACACGCTGGAAGTGACCAAGGGTTCGCTGACGACCGGCGCGGTCGTAACCGCCACCGTCGAGGAAGGCTCGCGCCCGACCACCCGCGCCAACCACTCGGCCGCCCACCTGTTCCACGCCGCCGTCAAGAACGTCCTGGGCGCCCACGTCGCCCAGAAGGGCCAGATGGTCGACGCAGAGCGCATGCGCTTCGACTTCAGCCACAACGCCCCGATGACGGACGAGGAGATCGCCCGCGTCGAGGACGAGGTGAACGCCGTCATCCGCCAGAACGTCCCGGTCACGACCGAGCTGATGACGCCCGACGCCGCCATCGCGGCGGGCGCCGTGGCCCTGTTCGGCGAGAAGTACGGCGACGAGGTCCGCGTCCTGACCATCGGCCGCGCCCTCAGCGGCCCCGGCGCCTATTCGGTCGAGCTGTGCGGCGGCACCCACGTCTTCCGCACCGGCGACATCGCCCTGTTCAAGATCGTGTCCGAAGGCGGCGTGGCCGCCGGCGTGCGCCGCGTCGAGGCCCTGACCGGCGAGGCGGCCCGCCGCTTCCTGCTGGATCAGGCCACTGTCGCCCGTCATCTGGCTCAGGGCTTCAAGATCCAGCCCGCCGAGGTTCCGGCCCGCGTCGAGGGTCTGCAAGCCTCGGTCAAGACGCTGGAGAAGCAGGTCGCCGACCTGAAGAAACAACTGGCCCTGGGCGGCGGCGCGGGCGCCAATGCGGCCCCCGAAGAGATCAACGGCGTCAAGCTGATCGCCCGCGTGCTGGACGGCGTCGACGGCAAGGGCCTGCGCGGCGTGGCCGAGGACTTCAAGAAACAGCTCGGTTCGGGCGTCGTCGCCCTGGTCGGCGTCACCGACGGCAAGGCGGCCATCACGGTCGCCGCCACGCCGGACATGGCGGGCAAGGTCAATGCGGCCGACCTGGCCCGCGACGCCGTCATCGCCATGGGCGGCAAGGGCGCAGGCGGCAAGCCCGACTTCGCCCAGGGCGGCGCCCCGGACGGATCGAAGGCCGAGGCTGGGCTGAACGCCATCCGCGCCGCGCTGAAGGGCTGATCGCCCCCACAGGCTGAAACGACGAAGGGCGGCGCATCGGATGCGCCGCCCTTTTCTTTAAGCCGCTCGCGTATCGAGGGTTGAGCGCTGCCCCAACCCCGCTCATCCCGGCGGAGGCCGGGAACCAGAAAGAGCGCCACACGGCGTCCTTTCCATTTCAGCAAAGCGCTTGAAGCCAAAGCACTGGATCCCGGCCTCCGCCGGGATGAGCGGAGTATGGCTTACTCTGGCGTCCCCAGATCAATCGCCGCCAGCTTCCAGCCGAACAGGTTGCGGCGCTTCATCAGCAGGGACACCTGCTCGTCCGGCTGGTCGTCGCGGGTCAGGGTGACGGCGAAGGTGTCCAGGTCGCGATAGCCCCACGACTGACGCACGCGGTCATGGTCGCTCTTCGCCTTCGGCTCCGTCTCGACCGAGAGAGCGGGCTTGGGCGTGCGACCCTCCTGCACCATCATCGAGATCGCCTGCGGGGTGACGAAGGCGTCGACCGCCCCGCCGACGATGGCGGGCGCCAGCAGCATGCCCAGACCCGACAGGCCGCTGTCGGCCATGCGCGGATCGTTGCGCATCTCGGCCATCATGCGGGCGTTCAGTTCGTCCTTCAGACTGGCGCGGAAGGCGGGAAAGTCCACCTGGCGCTCCAGCCCCGCTTCATCCCCGGCCTTCGCCGCCTGCACCAACGATCGCGCCGCCAGCAGCGGCGACGCGGCGTAGGCGACCACAAGGACTGCGGCGGCCGCCACCCCCAGACGAATGATCAGTTTGCGGTTCATCGGCCCTCCCCTGCCTTACGAACGCGACGAGACGACGACGAAACGGCGTCAAAATCCCCAAGAGTATTAGGGACATGGATCGTAGGCGGGTTCAATGCGTGTTTTCACGCGGCTCCGTCCCCCTGTCCCTCTGTCCCACGCCGTCATCCTCGGGCTTGACCCGAGGATCCAGCCATCCGCGTGCGGGACATGGGCAGGATCGAGCGCGTCGCCCCCCCTGGATCCTCGGGTCAAGCCCGAGGATGACGGCGAATGTGGGGGATAACGCCCAACAAAAAGCCCGCCGGATCGCTCCGGCGGGCCTTGATGTCGTTCTGAGCTAAGCTCAGCCGATGCCCGGCAGGGCCTTCTTCAGGTTCTCGGACACCTTGTCCAGGAAGCCTTCGGTCGTCAGCCAGGACTGCTGATCGCCGACCAGCAGGGCCAGATCCTTGGTCATGAAGCCCGACTCGACGGTCTCGACAACCACGCGCTCCAGCGTATCGGCGAACTCGGCCAGCTCGGCGTTGCCGTCCAGCTTGGCGCGGTGCTTGAAGCCGCGGGTCCAGGCGAAGATCGAGGCGATCGAGTTGGTCGAGGTGGCCTCGCCCTTCTGATGCTGGCGGTAGTGGCGGGTCACGGTGCCGTGGGCGGCCTCGGTCTCCATGACCTTGCCGTCCGGCGTCATCAGCACCGAGGTCATCAGGCCCAGCGAGCCGAAGCCCTGCGCCACGATGTCCGACTGCACGTCGCCGTCGTAGTTCTTGCACGCCCAGACGAAGCCGCCCGACCACTTGATTGCGGCCGCGACCATGTCGTCGATCAGGCGGTGTTCATAGGTCAGGCCGCGCTTCTTGAATTCCTCGGCGTAGTCGGCGTCGAAGACTTCCTGGAAGATGTCCTTGAAGCGGCCGTCGTAGGCTTTCAGGATGGTGTTCTTGGTCGACAGATAGACTGGGTAGTTGCGCTGCAGGCCATAGGCGAACGAGGCGTGGGCGAACTCGCGGATCGAGGCGTCCAGGTTGTACATGCCCATGGCCACGCCGGCGCCCGGCGACTTATAGACCTCGTGCTCGATGACCTCGCCGTCGTCGCCGACGAACTTGATGGTCAGCACGCCCGGTCCCGGCATCAGGAAGTCGGTGGCCTTGTACTGGTCGCCGAAGGCGTGACGGCCGACGACGATCGGCTGCGTCCAGCCCGGCACCAGGCGCGGGACGTTCTTGCAGATGATCGGCTCGCGGAAGACCACGCCGCCCAGGATGTTGCGGATGGTGCCGTTCGGCGACTTCCACATCTTCTTCAGGCCGAATTCGGCGACGCGCGCCTCGTCCGGGGTGATGGTGGCGCACTTCACGCCGACGCCGTGCTTCTGGATGGCGTGGGCCGCGTCGATCGTGATCTGATCATCGGTGGCGTCACGGCTTTCCATGCCGAGGTCGTAATAATCGAGTTCGAGGTCCAGGTACGGGAAGACCAGCTTGTCCTTGATCATCTGCCAGATGATCCGGGTCATTTCGTCGCCGTCGATGTCCACGATGGGATTGGCGACCTTGATCTTGGCCATGCTTACGCCTCTGTCTCTCAATCAGGGAAGGAATTCGGTGCAGGGGATATAGCGACCCCGGCGCGCGGGCGCAAAGGGGACGAAAGCCGCACGGCGGGAACGAAGCCGCCGGAACGAAACGGCGGCTTGGCCGCTAGGCTTTTTCATGGCTACGCTTGGCGTCGCCAGTCGATCAAGAACGCATGGAACGCCTGATGACGCTTCGCCGCCTGCGGTTCGCCGCCTCTGTCGCCCTCCTCCCCCTGACGCTGATCGCCTGCAAGGGACGTGAGGCCGCCGCCACGCCCGAAACCCCGGCCGCGCCGGCCCCTGCAGAAGCGGCCGCCGCCTCCGCTGTCCAGGCCGCCGCCGCCAATCCGCCCAGCGTGACGCGCGAGTTCCGAGACTGGACCGCCACCTGCGACAACACCAACCACTGCGTCGCCTTCGGCTCAGGCGAGAACCA
This sequence comes from Brevundimonas sp. Soil_N_31, assembly GCF_057655995.1. Lineage (NCBI taxonomy): Bacteria > Pseudomonadati > Pseudomonadota > Alphaproteobacteria > Caulobacterales > Caulobacteraceae > Brevundimonas > Brevundimonas sp. Soil_N_31. The sequence continues at coordinate 66,359 of NZ_JBDGLE010000004.1, read as the reverse complement.
GATGGGCTTCGTCCTCGTCTCGCTCGCCCCCGGACCGGACGCCCGGCCCGTGGTTCATATGGGCGGCTGGGGCCTGGAGGACGGCGAGGGCGACGTCTACGCCGAGATCGACGGCCGGCGCCATGCGGGTCAGAACACCAAGATGGACGAGGAAGGCGACGTCATCGCCTTCAGGACGCCCTCAGCCCCGCTGATGCAGGGCCTCGGCAACGGCTCCTTCATGGCGTTAAGGCGCGGCGACAAGCAGATGAAGGTCAGCCTGGGCGGGGCCGCCGCCGCCTTCCTGTGGATCGACGAGCGTCAGGGACGGCTGGGCACGACCACCGCCCTGATCCGTCGCGGCGACCGTCCGGCCTCCACCGTCCCCGCCGCGCCGGCCGCCCCGCGCGTGACGATCGCCGCCGCCGCGCCGCAGAACGGCCTGGTGCAGGACGACCTGTCGCCGGCGCTGCTGGCGCACCCCAAGGTAAAGGAATGCCTGGCCGAAACCCGCAAGGGCGAGCGGTTCGAACCGGACGTCGAGGTCTTCCGTCTGGCGGAAGACAAACTGCTGTGGGCCGTGCCCTGCGGCGAAGGCGCCTACAACTTCAACCAGGTCTATTTCATCACATCGGCTGACCGAACCTCGCCCCAGCTGGTCAGCTTCTCCACGGCGACCGGCAGCGAAGAAACCCTGGTCAACAGCCGCTATGACCCCAAGACCCGCACCCTGTTCGCCTTCGGTCGGGGACGCGGCATCGGCGACTGCGGCCGCATGGGCACCTGGGCCTGGACCGGCGAACGCTTCGCCCTGCTGAACGAGAAAAACATGCCCAGCTGCACCGCCATTCCGCAGGATCTGTGGCCGACCACCTGGCGCGCGGCGACCTGACGACGGCTCGACGCCAGACGTGAAAACGGCCCGGACGCGCGAACGTCCGGGCCGTCATTCGTTTCAGGCTTCAATCACGCCTCAGGCGCGCATCCGCCCTTCCAGCACCGCCAGCGGCAGGGAGCCGCTGCCCAGCACCTTGTCGTGGAAGGCGCGCAGGTCGAAGCCGGGCTTGGCTTCCGCCTCCTTGCGCAGGCGCGCGATGACCGTGTGGCCGACCTTGTAGGAACAGGCCTGGCCCGGCCAGACCGAGTAGCGGTTGATCTCGCTGTTCGAGGCGTCCAGCGGCTTGGCGCCTGAGGCCGCCATATAGTCGACCGCCTGTCCGCGGCTCCAGCGTTCGGAGTGGATGCCGGTGTCGACCACCAGACGCACGGCCCGGAACAGATAGGACATCAGGAAGCCCACCCGGCCCAGCGGATCGGTGGCGTAGGCGTCGAGATCGTCCGCCGCGACCGCCTCGGCGTACAGCGCCCAGCCTTCGTTATAGGCCGAGAAGCCGCCCGCGCGGCGCCATTGCGGCAGTTCGCCCGACTCGCGTTGCAGCGCCACCTGCAGGTGGTGGCCCGGCGAGGCCTCGTGATAGGTCAGGGTCGGCAGGGCGAACTTCGGCCAGTTCCCGCTGTCGCGCAGGTTGATGTAGTAGGCGCCTGGACGCGAGCCATCCAGCGGCGGCCCCTGATAGTATCCGCCCGGCGCGCCCGACTGGATCGACACCGGCACGCGGCGCACCTCGACGTGGGTCTTGGGCAGGCGGCCGAAGACGGCGGGCAGTTTCGGCTCCAGCGCCGCGACCTGCTCGTTCAGCCACTTCAGCAGCTCTTCCTTGCCCGCGTCGGTGTTGGGGAACAGCTGGGCCGGATCCTTGTTCAGCGCCTGAACCCGCTCGCCGACCGTGCCCTGGGTCATGCCCTGCGACTTCAGGATGCCGTCGATCTCGGCGGTGATCTCGGCCACCTGCTCGCGGCCCATGGCGTGGATTTCCTTGGCCGAGAGCGTGGTCGTCGTGTTCGACTTCAGCCCGGCGGCGTAGAAGGCCTCGCCGTCCGGCAGGCGCCACACGCCCGCATCGTGCACGGCGTCGGGGCGGATCTTCTCCAGCGCCTCGATCTGGCGAGCCAGGGCGGGCTTGATCTTCTGATCGACCAGGGCGACGGCGCGCGCGTCATAGCCCGGCAGGTTCAGCGCCCCGGCCTTGCGGGCCAGCGACTTGATCATGGACATGTCGGCGGCCGAGGTATCGCGCAGGGTTCGGATCTGCGGCAGCATCCGGTCGATGATGAAGTCCGGCGGAATGACGCCCAGCCCGGCGTCCTCGCGGATCTTGGCCGTCTCGCCGTCCAGCACGCCGGCGAAGGCGTCCAGGCGCGACAGGAAGGCGTCGGCGCCCGCCGCATCCTCGATGCGGTGCTGGTTGTCCATGAAGTCCGGCATGGAGAAATAGCCGCCCGACAGCTGGGTCACGACATAGGGCGACGGGCGGCCCGGCCCGGCGCCATAGTCGAAGCGCGCCGTCTCGGCCGAGGTCTGACGCCCGAAGGCGGCGATGGCGTAGTTCAGCGCCCCGGCCTCGGACAGGCCGGTCTGATCGAAGGCGCGCAGCTCGGCCCAGCGGCTGACCGCCTTGTCGCGATCCTTGCGGATGGCGTCCGGCCCGGCTTCGCTCAGCTTGGACGACAGGCCCGCGCGGGCGCCCTTGTCCAGACCCAGGTTGGTGGCGCGCTCGGGCGACTCGTCGATGTCAGCCTCGAACCAGCCGTCCAGCAGGGCGTTCAGACGCGCATCGGCATCGGTCACAGCGGCGGCGGCTTGCGCCAGCGAAGGCGCGGCGACAGCGGTCGCGGCGGCGGTCAGAAGAAGGCGGCGGCGGTCGATCATTCGGATATTCCCCCAACAGAGCCGCGCCGCGCCGGACGCCGCTCCCAAAGCTTACTGAATGGCGGACCGGCGCGCCCGTAAGAGGTCCAGCCGTCAGGCCGGGGTCCAGGCGTTCATGGTCCGCTCCAGAACCGTCAGCGGCACCCCGCCCAGGCTCAGGCCGGTGTCATGGAAGCCCTTGATGTCGAAGCGCGATCCCAGACGCTTCTTGGCGTCTTCACGCAGGCGCACCCAGGTGGTGTGGCCGACCTTGTAGCTGGAGGCCTGGCCCGGCCAGACGCAGTAGCGCTCGACCTCGGTGGCGATGCTGGATTCCTGATCGCCCAGCGTATCGACCATGTAGCGGATGCCCTGTTCGCGGCTCCAGCGCTTGTGGTGCAGACCCGAGTCCACGACCAGACGCGCGGCGCGGAACATCAGCGACTGCAAATAGCCGATCTGGCCGAAGGGATCGTTCTCATAGGCGCCGATCTCGTCCGCCAACTGCTCCGAATACAGGCCCCAGCCCTCGGAATAGGCTGAGAAGCCCATGACCTTCATCAGCAGCGGCGTGTCCGGCTGCTCCATCTGCAGGGCGATCTGGAAGTGATGGCCCGGCACGGCCTCGTGATAGGTCAGGGTCGGCAGGGTCCATTTGGGCCACTCCGCCGTGTCGCGCAGATTGATGTAGTAGGCGCCCGGACGCGACCCATCCAGGGCCGGCGCCATGTAGTAGCCGCCCGGCGCGCCGGCCTCAGTGGCCTTGGGCACGCGGCGGATGTCGCACGGCGACTTGGGCAGGCGGCCGAAATAGTCCGGCATGCGGGCCTGCATGGCCGCCATCTGGACATTCAGTTCCTTCAGCAGCTCTTCCTTGGCTTCGTCGGTGTTCGGATAGACGAAGCGCGGATCCTTGCCGAGGGCGGCGATGCGCTGGCCGACCGCGCCTTGCGTCAACCCCTGCGCCTTCAGCAGGCCGTCGGCGCGGGCCGAGATTTCGGCCACCTGATCCAGCCCCATCTGATGCACCTCATCCGGCGTCATCGAGGAGGTGGTGTAGTTCTTCAGTCCATAGCGATAGTAGGCCTCGCCGTCCGGCAGGCGCCACACCCCGCCGTCGTGCGACGCGCCCGCGCGCACCGCCTTCAGGGCGTCCGCCTGGCGCTGGATCGCCGGATAGACCTCTCGGGTCAGGATCGTCTGAGCCCGCGCGGCCCAGTCGCCGGGGATGTTCTTCTCGGCCGTGCGGCGGGCGATCGACTGGCTCATGGCCGAGTCGGCCACGGCCGTGCCGGTGATGGCGCCCATCTGCGTCAGGGTGCGGTCGATGACGAAGTCCGGCGGCACGGCCCCGGCGGCGTAGTCGATCCGCATCCGCTCGCGTTCGTCGTCCAGACTGCGGGCGAAGTCCGACAGGCGCGACAGATAGGCCTCGGCGTCGTCCGCCGCCTCAATGCGGTGCTGGCTGTCGAGGAAGTCCGGGATCTGCTGGTACGAGCCGCCCAGCTGGCTGACCGTATAGGGCGAGGGGAACATCCCGCCGCCATAGGGGAAGGCGTAGCCCTCCTTCACCGTCTCGCCGAAGAAGGTCAGGGAGTCGTGATAGATCTGCTCCTTGGCCGGCAGGGCGTTGCGGTCGATGGCCGCCATGTCCTTCATGGCGGCGACGAACTTGACCTTGTCGGCCTCGACCTTGGCCTGGCTGCGGTCGCTCAGCTTGAAGCGGGCGTCGGCGTGTTCGCCCCGGTCCATGCCCAGCATGGTCAGGGATTCCGGATCCGTCAGGAGCATCTCCTGCGCGATCCGGTTCATCAGGGCGTTGAAGTCGGCCGAGGCGGTCTGCGCTGCAGCGCCGTGGGCGAGGGCACGAACCGGGCCGACAGCGGCCAGCGCTCCCCCCGCGGCGACCGACATCAGCAGGCGGCGGCGATCCATCATGAGCTTCCTCCCAAAAGCGATGGGCCGGGATGCTAGCGAAGCGATGGCCGCCCGCAAGGCTTGATCGTCGCCTTGCGGATTAAGTCTGCGTCATTCGTCGTGCAAAAGCGCTCAGCGCTGCACATGGGCCTTGATGCAGTCGCGCACGGCGCGCTTCAGATCGCCGGGCGCGTTCGGCTCGTCCACGCCCTCGGCAGCGAAGACGGCGCGCATGGCGGCGTCCAAGCCCTTGGGCAGGGCGGCGATCACCTTCTTCTGCCCCTTTTCATGCAGGCAGAAGCCGACCTGGTTGCACAGGTCCGCGAACATGGAATCGAAATCAGGGGCGGCGTCGGTCATCACACTCAGGCTTTCAGCCGCTTGGCGTGGAAGGCCACATGGTCGTCCACGAAGCTGGCCATGAAGAAGTAGGAATGGTCATAGCCCGGCTGCATGCGCAGGGTCAGCCCCTGTCCGGCCTTTTGCGCCGCCGCCTTCAGAAGTTCCGGCTTCAGCTGATCGGTCAGGAAGGAATCCGCGTCGCCCTGATCCACCAGGATGTCGTCGAAAACGCCCTTGGCCGCCCCGCCTTCGATCAGCAGGGCCGCGTCATGTTTCGCCCATTCCGCCCGGTCCTCGCCCAGATAGGCGCTGAAAGCCTTCTCACCCCAGGGGCAGCGCGTCGGCGAGGAAATCGGCGCAAAGGCCGACACCGACCGGAACAGTTCGGGATGGCGCAACGCCAGCGTCAGCGCCCCATGCCCGCCCATCGAATGACCGAAGACGGAGCGTGTCTTCGTCGTCGGGAACGCATTGTCGATCAGGTCGATCAGCTCGCTCGTGACATAGCTCTCCATGCGGAAATGCGGCGCCCACGGCGCTTCCGTCGCATCGACGTAGAAGCCAGCGCCCTGCCCCAGATCATAGGCGGCGTCGTCGGCGACACCCTCCCCGCGCGGGCTGGTGTCGGGCGCGACGATGATGACGCCGTGCTCGGCGGCGGCCTTATAGGCCCCGGCCTTGGTGGTGAAGTTGTCCTCGGTGCAAGTCAGGCCCGACAGCCAGATCAGGACCGGAAACGGCCCTTCCCCTGCCGGAACAAAGACCGACAGCGTCATGGGCGTGCCCGTCGTCGCGCTGTCGTGCTTCAGATAGCGCAGCGTCCCGCCGTGAACGACGTGGCTCTTGACCGTTTCCATCAACTCGAACTCCTGAAGATCAGTCCGGCCAGACCCTGGCCATGAAGGCGTCATCGAGGACGCCGCCATCCTTGGAAAAATGCGCGTACCAGTCGCGCGGGATCGGGGCGACCGCCCCCTGGGGCTGCGCGCCGCCGCCCCAGGCGTCGAACTGCAGGCCGACCAGGATCGGCCCCTCGCGCACCGACGGCGCCGGAACCGCCCCGGCGGCGGCGACGATGGCCTCGACCGCCTCCGGCTTCATCGACGGCTCTCCGGTGACGACGAAAGCCCTGGATCGTTCGCCCGGCTTGACCATCAGCAGCAGCATGCCCGAGGCGCCGGGCTGCGTCGGCTGCACCTTTGCTGCGGCGGCCACAGCCTCATCGACGGCCTTCAGATAGGGAGACAGGTCGGCGATCCCGACCCTCTGCTTCATGACCGGGTCGGGCAGGTAGAGCACCACCTTCTTCTGGACCCAGGCCTCCGCCGGCGCCGCAACGGGCGCATCCGCCCCGCCCGGCGTGCAGGCGGCGAGCGCCGTGACGGCCAGAACGGCCATGATCGACGCAGTCGCCGCCTTCATCTTCATCGCCTCAATCCTCAGCCCGGCCGGTGCACGGCGCAGATCTTGTTGCCCGACGGATCGCGCAGATAGGCCAGGTGCATCGCGCCGAAAGGCGTGTTGCGCGGCCCGGCCGGATCCTCGATCGCCACGCCGCCCGCCGCAACCCCGGCCTCGGCGAAGGCGACGACCGCCTCGGGGCTGTTGGCGAAAAAGCCGATGGTGCCGCCGTTGGCGTGGCACGCCGCCTGGCCGTCGCGCGGCTTGACCACCCCCAGCATGCCGCGCGGGGTCATGTACCAGACCCCCGGCATGGGCGCGTCGCTGGGCGTGCCCGGCTGGTGGCCCAGCGCACCCAGAACGGCGTCATAGAATTTGTGCGAGGCTTCGAGGTCGTTGGCCCCGACGGTGACGTGCGTAAACATGGTGATCCTCCCAGATCCGCCCGATCATAGCGCCGGGCGCGGCAAGCTAAGCCGACAAAGTTTCGTTTGGCAACGAACTTTGCTGCACCTGCTCAGTCGGGCCGCGCGCCCTCGCGAGCGTAGGCGCCCATCAACTCGGCATAGTCCTCGGGCGGCGGGAATTCCGGATAGCCGACCTTGGCCCCCGACTGAGCGCCGGGCAGACGCTCCGTCGTCCAGGTATCGGCATGGGGAACGAACCACGCCCCGTCGTCCAGCAGGCTGGGCCTCAGATTGACGAACTGCCCCCCGGCGATACCGCGCGTGAACAGCCAGGTCTTGCACGACGGACAGAAGTGATGCTCCGGCACGGGATTGTGCAGGCCGCCGATCTCCGTCTCGCCCTCGACCGTCAGCCCCTCGCTGGGCAGCATCAGGCTCAGGGAATAGGCTCCGCCCGTCAGCTTCTGACAGGCCCGGCAGTGACAGGCCGCTGCGAAGACCGGCGCCTGGGCGACCTGAACTTTCACCTGCCCGCAGAGGCAGGCCCCCGTCCACGGCAGTTTCCAGTCGCCCATGGCTGAATCCCTCTCGTTAGAAGACGATGACCGAACGAATGCTCTTGCCTTCATGCATCAAATCGAAGGCCTCGTTAATCCGCTCCAGCGGCAGCGTATGGGTGATCATCGGGTCGATCTCGATCTTGCCGTCCATGTACCAGTCGACGATCTTCGGCGTGTCGGTGCGGCCGCGCGCGCCGCCGAAGGCCGAGCCCTTCCAGACGCGGCCGGTGACCAGCTGGAACGGACGGGTGGCGATCTCCTTGCCCGCCTCGGCCACGCCGATGATGACGCTCTCGCCCCAGCCGCGGTGACAGGCTTCCAGCGCCTGACGCATGACCACGGTGTTGCCGGTGCAGTCGAAGGTGTAGTCGGCGCCGCCCCCGGTCAGCTCGACCAGATGGGCCACCACGTCGGACACGTCCTTGGGATTGACGAAGTGGGTCATGCCGAAGCGACGGCCCCACTCCTCCTTGTCGCCGTTGATGTCGACGCCGACGATCATGTCGGCCCCGACCATCTTCAGCCCCTGAATGACGTTCAGGCCGATGCCGCCCAGACCGAAGACCACGGCGTTGGCGCCCGGCTCGACCTTGGCCGTGTTGACCACGGCGCCCACGCCCGTCGTCACGCCGCAGCCGACGTAGCAGGCCTTGTCGAAGGGCGCGTCCTTGCGGATCTTGGCCACCGCGATCTCGGGCAGGACGGTGTAGTTGGAGAAGGTCGAGCAGCCCATATAGTGGTGAAGGGTCTGGCCCTTGTAGGAAAAGCGGCTGGTGCCGTCGGGCATCAGCCCCTTGCCCTGCGTGCCCCGGATCGAGGTGCACAGGTTGGTCTTGCGCGACAGGCACGACTTACACTGGCGGCATTCCGGCGTGTACAGCGGGATGACGTGGTCGCCGACGGCCAGCGAGGTCACGCCTGCGCCCACCTCGACCACCACGCCCGCGCCCTCATGGCCCAGGATCGAGGGGAAGAGGCCCTCAGAATCCAGACCGTCCAGCGTATAGGCGTCGGTGTGGCAGACCCCCGTCGCCTTGATCTCGATCAGCACCTCGCCCGCGCGCGGCCCCTCCAGATCGACCTCGACGATCTCGAGCGGACGTTTGGCTTCGAACGCGACGGCGGCGCGGGTTTTCATGGGTCTTAGTCCTTGGTCTCTTCGGTCTCTTCCCCTCTCCCCTTGAGGGAGAAGGCAGCGGCCGCAGGCCGACGGATGAGGGGTCGCACCGGCAGCGACCAGTTTCAACCCCGCAAACGGCCACGGGCAACAAGACCCTTCATCCGACCTGCTGCACCAGCCGCCTTCTCTCTCAAGAGCAGAAGAGTTTAGACTGCCGCCATGAACCTCGTCATCCTGACCGGCGCCGGCGTCTCGGCCGAGAGCGGCGTGCCCACCTTCCGCGCCTCGGACGGCCTGTGGGAGGGGCATCGCGTCGAGGACGTCGCCACGCCCGAGGGCTTTGCGGCTGACCCGGCTCTGGTGCAGGACTTCTACAACCAGCGACGGCGACAGCTCGCCAGCGTACATCCCAACGCCGCGCATCGGGCGCTGGCCGATCTGGCGTCGCGGTGGAGGGGCGATTTCCTGCTGGTGACGCAAAACGTCGATGACCTGCACGACCGGGCGCACCTTGAGACGCCGCCCGCGCCGGGCTTCGAGCTGATCCACATGCACGGCGAACTGAAGAAGGCGCGCTGCACCGCCTCGGGTGTCGTCTGCGACTGGACCAGCGATCTGGAAACCCGACACGCCTCGCCCCATCACCCGCACGGAACCTTGCGCCCGCACATCGTCTGGTTCGGGGAAATCCCGCTGGAGATGGAGCGGATCGAGGCGGCGCTGGCGCGATGCGACCTGTTCGTGTCCATCGGCACCTCGGGCGCGGTCTATCCGGCGGCGGGCTTCGTCCAGCTGGCGCGCATGGCCGGAGCGCGGACGGTGGAGATCAACCTGGAGCGGACGCAGGGCGCAGGCCTGTTCGACGAAGGCGTATACGGCCCCGCCAGCGAGACCGTGCCCGCCTTCTTCGGCGCGCTGTAGCCCTCTCTCCCAACTGCCGTCACCCTCGCCCTGCGCCTCATATGTCCAGGACGCTAGATCCTTGGGTCAAGCCCGAGGATGACGGCGGACAAGAGAACCCTACCCCCTCGGCCCGAACAGGATGATCGCCGCGCCGATCAGGCAGACCGCCCCGCCGATGACGTCCCAGCGGTCCGGCGTCGTCTTCTCGACCAGCGCCATCCACGTCAGCGACGCCACGATATAGACCCCGCCATAGGCCGCGAACGCCCGCCCCGCCGCCTCGGCCGGGACCAGCGCCAGCAGCCCGGCGAAGGCGATCAGGCTGAGTACGCCCGGCGCCAGCCACCACGCCGAACGATCCAGCTTCAGCCAGGCCCAGAAGGCGAAGCAGCCGCCGATCTCGGCCAGGGCCGCGAGGGGATAGACGAGGGCCAGTTTCATGCGGTTCCTTCCGTCATTCCGCTCCCCACCGCCGTCATCCTCGGGCTTGACCCGAGGATCGAGCGTAGCGGCGCGCTCGTACTTGCTGACGTCACGCTGGCGGACAACCCGATCCTCGGGTCAAGCCCGAGGATGACGGCAAACGGCGGCGCAAACGAGTACAGGATCCCTTACTCCTCCTTCTTCGCCGCCTCGGCCCGTTCCGCCGCCAGCTTGGCCAGCACCCGGCCGCGCCCCTTCGAAAGGGCGTGGATGGCGCCGCGCATGGTGGCGACCTCCTGCTCGGTGAAGGCGGCGCGGCCCAGCATGACGCGCAGGTTCTGGCTCATCGAGCGCTTCTTCTCGGGCGGATAGAAGAAGCCGCCGTTGTCCAGCTCCGCCTCCAGATGCTCGTACATCCCCAGCAGCAGGTCGTTCGCCGCGGGCGGCTCGCCCTCGCGGAAACGCGGCGGCGGGGCGTCCAGGATCAGGGTGCGCCACTCATAGGCGTTGATCGCCACCGCCTGCGCCAGGTTCAGCGAGTGGTGCTTGGGGTCGATCGGAATCGTTGTGATCCCGGCGCACAGGGCGATGTCGCCCGTCTCCAGCCCCGCGCGCTCGCCGCCGAACAGCAGGCCGGTCTTCAGGCCCGAGGCGGTGTCGTCATAGAGGATACGGGCGCTCTCACGCGGGGTGCGCACCGGCTGGCGCGTCTCGCGCGGGCGGGCGGTGGTGGCGAAGACGGTGTGCAGATCGGCGATGGCCGCCGCCACGCTGTCGAACACCTTGACCCCGTCCAGCACCCAGTCGGCGCCGGACGCCGTGGCCCAGGCGCGCTCCTGGGGCCAGCCGTCGCGCGGGCTGACCAGCCGCAACTCCGACAGTCCGAAATTGGCCATGACGCGGGCGACCGCGCCGATATTGTCGGCCATCTGGGACTTGTCGAGGACGACGACGGGAGGGGTGAGTTCAGTCATGGGCGGTGTGTAATCTTTCCTGCCCCGCGCGAGAAGGCGCGCTTGCCTCCTTCTTCATCGCCCCCATATCCTCGCAACACATGCTGTTTCAGAAAGCCCCGCCGCCATGACCGACGCCGCCCCGCTCAAGCCGCTGAAGATCGACTTCGTCTCCGACGTCATGTGCCCCTGGTGCGCCGTGGGGCTGGGCGGGCTGGAGCAGGCGCTGGAGCGGCTCCAGGGCGAAGGGATCGCCGCCGACATCGCCTTCCAGCCGTTCGAGCTGAACCCCGACATCGCCCCCGAGGGCGAGAACATGGGCGAGCACCTGGCCCGCAAATACGGCTCCACCCCCGAACAGTCGGCCGCCAACCGCGCCGCCATCACCGCCCGCGCCGCCGAGGTCGGGGTCGAGATGAACTTCCGCGACGACAGCCGCATGTGGAACACCTTCGACGCCCACCGCCTGCTGCACTGGGCCGGGCTGACGGCGCCGGACAAGCAGGCGGCGCTGAAGCACGCCCTGTTCGGCGCCCACTTCACGCAAGGCCGCAACATCTCGGACGCGGGCGTCCTGACCGAAGCCGCCGAGGCCGCCGGGCTGGACCGCGCTGAGGCGGCCGAGGTGCTGGCGTCCGGCCGCTATATGCAGGAGGTCCGCACGGCGCAGGCCCTGTGGCGCGCGCGAGGGATCACCTCCGTCCCCGCCGTGGTGGTGGAGGACAAATATCTGATCTCCGGCGGCCAGCCGACGGAAGTCTTCGTCAACGCCCTGCGCGAGATCGCGGGCAAACGCTAATCCTTTCCGTCATCCTCCGGCAAGCCGCGCAGCGGCGCAGACCGGGGGACCCAGCGGCGCCGAAGGCGATCTTCCTTCAAGCGTTAGCGTCGTATGTTTCGCGCTCACGCGCGCCGCTGGGTCCCCCGGTCTCGCTACGCTCGCCGGAGGATGACGGAAGAAGATCAGGGCGGCGCCTCGTCGGGAAAAACAGAGTCCAATTCGTCTGAATCGTCTGAAATCGCCGCCTCACGTTCCGGCGCGAGGCGGGCGCTGAGGGCGGCGATGCGTGCCTCGACGGCGCGGCGGCCCGCGTGGTCGTCGGGGGCCAGACGGGCGGCGTCGCGGGCGACGGCGGCGACCGCCTTCATGTCGGCTTCCAGCGTGTCGAGCGGATCCGGTTCAGGCGCGGGCGGCGGGCTTTCCGGCTCGGCGGCGGCCAGCAGGACCGGGTCGGTCAGCGCCCGCCAGGTGCGCAGCCACGACGCCGCCTCGGCCGCCCGGCCGCGCCGCACCGCCCGGTTCAGCCGCATCAGGGCCTGAGCCGCCATCGCGGCCAGATCGGGGGCGTCCGCCGCCTCATCCTCTAGCGGACCGCCCTCGTCGGGCCACGGATCGGGGTCGCCCGCGTCGCAGCGGCGCCAGCCCTCGCGCGCGGCGCGGGACCGCAGCGTCCCCAGCTTCAGCCCATAGCGGTCGCAGACGGCCTCGGCCGTATCCCCGGCCAGATAGTCGCGCCGCGCCGCCGCCCAGGTCGCCTCGGAGCGGACGCGATAGCCGTCCCGCGGCGCCGGGTCTTCGTAGTAATGGCCGCGCCCGGCGTCAGCCGTTTCGGCCCGCTCGGCGGTCGAGGGCCGCACATGGTCGGGGATGTAGGTGGTGTCGCCGTACTCGTCCTGCTCCCACCGGCCGGAGGCGATGATGTGCGGCGCCTCCTCATGCCAGTCTTTCTCGGGCCAATCCTTCTCGGACCAGTCCTTCTCCCGCCCGCCCGAAGCCTGATCGTCCATCGCGCCGCCTCCTGCCTGAAGGTTCGAGGATGGAGGACGGGTGCGTCAGGATCGGACGGGAGAGCGCCCCTCTTCCTTTCGTCATCCTCCGACGAGCGGAGCGAGATCGGGGGACCCAGCGGCGCCGAAGGCGATCTCGGCGCCAAGCGCGGCGCGCGGACTTTCGCCCTGACGGGCGCCGCTGGGTCCCCCGGTCTGCGCCGCGAAAGCGCGGCTTGCCGGAGGATGACGAAAGAAGAGGCGAACCTCCTCATCCGGATCCACGAACTTAAACGCCTCGGCCGTTCCCGCAGGAAGCAGCTGATCAAGGTGGTCTTGCCGGCACCATTCGGCCCGGCGAGGAGGACGAGGGTAAGTATGGCTGTAATTTAGTCTGAGCCGCTCAATGGGCTAGGCTGATGGCGAGGTAAGACTGGTTGTCTCGTCAGTCGATCAAACTTGGGCTATCATCATAAAAAGCATCGGGGGGTACCATGCAGGCCGAGATCATTCTTGAAACAGCAGGGCAACGCCTGCCGGGCATAGACTACGGTGACCTTGAGGCCAATCTGCAGTCCGAAGTCGACAAGTTCGCAAAACTAGTCTCGGGGGAAGCGAAGCGGGAGGCGCAAGGGCGGCCGGATGGTGCCCAAGGTGATGATGTTCTAATCCAATGGCTGATTGAGTTTGCCCAGCAGCCTGCGATGGTTCGCGTGTATGCAAAAAGCTTGATTTTCGGGATCAGCGAATTAGTCCGGGTGGCGCGGCAGAGGGCGAATAGGGGTGCGGAACCTGCAGTTGTCGAGGGTCAGCAGGTCGGCGGACCAGCAGCGCGCGTTAAGCTTCTTGGCAAGGAAATTGCCCTTCCTGCTACAACTGCGGCGATTACCGCTTTCATTGATGAAGTTACTGGCGAATGAGCGCCCATAGGAGAGCGCTCCTATTTGGGCACTCGAGTTCGGACCCGGAAAGGAAGCCCTCGAGGCAGAGGGTTCAGGGGCTTATCCAGCGCTTCGGTCGACTGCTTTCGGAAGAAAGTCGGTATGATTTTGGCAATCTAACCGACGGCTCGGGATCTCCTGATTCGATTATCAACCCGACGCGCGCTGAAATCGTGGAGCTGGCAGGGCGGGCGCTCCAGGTAACCAATGAAACCTTGTTGTTGCTGTACTATGTAGGGCACAGCACAGATTTTGGCTTGGCAGACGTCTCACTTTACTTGTCTACCGCCGACGGCGCGCGAGATCAAACTATGTCGGCTTCAGAGTTAATCTCGGAATTTCGGCGCAACGGCTTCTCTAAAATAGTACTGATACTGGATAGCTGTCATACGGGCAGGCTGGAGCAATCATTTGCGGCAGATGCGAATATATATTGCATGCTAGGCTCAGGATACGGATTCGCTTTTAACGCTGATTTTTCGGAAAAAATATTCTCAACCCTAGATCGTCAGCTTGCTCGGCGGGACCCAAGAATAGATCGCCGCCTTGGAGGCATGACCTATCGCAAAATATTTGAGTCAACTCTCGCCCATTTCCAAGACTCCCAGCTGGGCGAGATGGGCTACTCCCAAAAACCTTCTCAGTCCGGGCTGCTGGGTGACACCGTGATAATTCCGGCACCCGAAATAGTGCCTGACGAATACAACCACTTCGCTGACCGTCGAACCGTCTATGGGCGACTATTTACCGTCCTAGAACTCGCCGCCGTGAACGTCGCGGGAATAGATGATTTCATTCGCACAGTTCGCGATCATCGCGCATTTTTGCTCCGTCAAGACGAAGGTGCCGGGGTGCGCGTGGGGGCAGGCCGTGTCCAAAATTACATAGACTTCCTTATTTCTTGTCGGCTTGTGACGGCAGAAAGGGGTGTGGTCCGGCTGACTGAGAGAGGTGTCTCTGCTGCCGATTACGAATTCTACAACAGAGAAATTCTATCTGCAGTCCAAGAGTTTATACTTCCAGATCTCACAATGGGTGAGTTGAATGTGGTTTGTAAGGAGCTCATCGACAACATGCAGCCCCCAACCGCAGCTCGTGTTGTGAGGCATCTGCGCTCTAAAGGCCGAGATTGCGAACTTACGGATGAGCTGCGTTTGGCGTTCAGCGTTCTGCCAAGCACGGGAAAATTCTCCCGTGGGTCTGCGGACGCTTTGTATCCCCCAGAATGAAGATAGGAGTGGGGGAAGCTACCTGCAGGTAGCCTCTCACACCTTCACCTCGATCTCCCCGCCCCCGGCTCTGAACTTGGCGCTCATCTCGGCCATGCCCGCCTCGGCGTCCGTCAGGCTGGCGCCTGCGTCGTTCTGAGCCTTGGCGGCGTCGCGGATGTCCTGGCTGATCTTCATGCTGCAGAACTTGGGGCCGCACATGGAGCAGAAGTGGGCGGTCTTGTGCGCCTCTTTCGGCAGGGTCTCGTCGTGGAATTTGCGGGCGGTCTCGGGGTCCAGGGAGAGGTTGAACTGGTCCTCCCAGCGGAACTCGAAGCGGGCTCTGGAGAGGGCGTCGTCGTGGGCGCGGGCGCCGGGGTGGCCCTTGGCCAGGTCGGCGGCGTGGGCGGCGATCTTGTAGGTGATGACGCCGTCCTTGACGTCCTGACGGTCGGGAAGCCCTAAGTGCTCCTTGGGCGTGACGTAGCAGAGCATGGCCGTGCCGAACCAGCCGATCATGGCCGCGCCGATGGCGCTGGTGATGTGGTCGTAGCCGGGGGCGATGTCGGTGGTCAGCGGGCCAAGCGTATAGAAGGGCGCCTCGTGGCAGTGCTTGAGCTGCTCATCCATGTTGGCCTTGATCTTGTGCATCGGCACGTGGCCGGGGCCTTCGATCATGACCTGACAGCCCTTGGTCCAGGCGATCTTGGTCAGTTCGCCGAGGGTGCGCAGCTCGGCGAACTGGGCCTCGTCATTGGCGTCGGCGATGGAGCCGGGGCGCAGGCCGTCGCCGAGCGAGAAGCTGACATCATAGGCGCGCATGATGTCGCAGATGTCCTCGAAGTGCTCGTAGAGGAAGCTCTCCTTGTGGTGAGACAGGCACCACTTGGCCATGATGGAGCCGCCGCGCGAGACGATGCCCGTCACCCGCTTGGCCGTCATCGGCACGAAGGGCAGGCGCACGCCCGCGTGGATGGTGAAGTAGTCCACGCCCTGTTCCGCCTGTTCGATCAGGGTGTCGCGGAACACCTCCCAGGTCAGATCCTCGGCGACGCCGTTCACCTTCTCCAGCGCCTGATAGATGGGGACGGTGCCGATGGGGACGGACGAGTTGCGGATGATCCAGTCGCGGATGTTGTGGATGTTGCGGCCGGTCGACAGGTCCATGACGTTGTCGGCGCCCCAGCGGGTGGCCCAGACCAGCTTGTCGACCTCGTCATCGACGCTGGAGAGGACGGCCGAGTTGCCGATGTTGGCGTTGATCTTCACCAGGAAGTTGCGGCCGATGATCATCGGCTCGACTTCGGGGTGGTTGATGTTGTGGGGGATGATGGCGCGGCCGCGGGCGATCTCCTGACGGACGAACTCGGGCGTGACGAAGTCGGGGATCGAGGCGCCGAAGTCTTCGCCGTCGCGAATGCAGGGGGCCGTCTGTTCGCGGCGCAGGTTCTCGCGGATGGCGACGTATTCCATCTCCGGCGTGATGATGCCCGCCTTGGCGTATTCGTACTGGGTGACGGGGCGGCCCTCGACGCCCTTGAACACGCGGTGGTTGGAGACGTCGAAGCGGGGGGCCAGGTGCTTGCCGCTGGCGTGGCCGTTGTCCTCGGGCTTGACCTCGCGCGGGTTCGCGACGGGGGCGATGTCGCCGCGGTCCAGTTGCCAGCTGGATTTGACGCGCGGCAGGCCCTTCTTGATGTCGATGGTCACGGAGGGGTCGGTGTAGGGGCCGGACGAGTCGTACATCGTCACCGGCGGCTCATTGGCGGACGGGTGGACGGCGACTTCGCGGAAGGGGACGCGGATGTCGGGGAAGAGTTCGCCCGCCACATAGACCTTCTGGCTGCCTGCACGGGGGCCGGTGGGGATGGTGCCGTGTTCGGCGGCGACTTCCTTGCGGGCGTCGGCCAGGGCGACGTCGACCTGCGGCTCGTGCGGCTGTTCGTTGGAAACGTGGATATTCATTGTGGCGGCCTCCTGCGAGAAGAGGTCCGCCGGCGCGGTAGGAGCGCCCCCCACGCCGGACTTCGGGCGTCGAAAGCGGTGAACTCGTCCCTTCGCCGGCATGACCCGGATCAGGTTCGACGGGTCAGAGGAGAAACCTCAATCTCAGCCGCTCGATTGCGACCCCCCGGAGAACGGCGCGACCCTAGCCCGTTTGCGCGGCGGGTCAAGCGAGACGGGATCAGAAGGGGGAGAGGAGGCGGCCCGGCTTCTCAGTCGGGGGGGCGTTAAGGCCGGGCCGCCGCAGACTTCGTCGGGGTTGGGGGGGCGTCCGACGTGTCCGATTGCACAATCCCCGGCCGCGATGTTGGTTCCGCTGATTTTCGCGTGTTAACGCTCTTTGCAGAACAATAATCGTTTTTCCCGCTGCGCCTGGTTTACTTGGGACGCGGCGGTTCAGCAGGATCGTAAACATGGCGCGCGTTCTGGGCGTTCTGGGCGGCATGGGGCCGGCGGCGACGACAGCCTTTCTGGCCCGGGTGCAGGCGCTGACCCCGGCCGGTGCGGATGAAGACCACGTGCGCGTCATCGCCGACATCAACCCACAGGTGCCCAATCGGCACACCCAGCCGGAAGCGGCGGGCCGGACGCTGGGCGAGATGGCGCGGGCGCTGAAGACGGCGGGGGCGCAGGTGCTGGCCATGCCGTGCAACACGGCCCACGCCCATGCGGGCGCTATCCGCGCGGCGGGCCTGCCCTTCATCGACATGATCGCCGAGACCGCGAAGGCGGCGGGCGCGACCGGAGCGCGGCGGGTCGGGGTGCTGGCTACGCCGGGCGCGGCCTTGCTGTACGCCGAGGCTCTGGCGGCCGAAGGGCTGGAGATGGTCGCCCCCTCCCCCGCCGAGCGCGAGCGGTTCATGCAGGTGGTGTTCGGGGTCAAGGCCGGAGACGTCGGACCTGACCAGCGCGCGGCCATGCGCGATTTGGCGCAGGCGCTGATCGCGGCAGGCGCCGAGGCGGTGATCGGCGGCTGCACCGAGGTTCCGCTGCTGCTGGATCAGGGCGACGTGGAGGCGCCGCTGATCGACTCGGCTGAGGTGCTGGCGCGGGCCTGCGTGGCGGCGTGCCGGTAGGACGTTTCGCTTCAAAGGATCGTCACCCTCGGGCTTATCCCGAGGGCCTATGGCGGCGGTGCGTGAGGCGGCGACCGTTCGACGGCTGCGTCTGAACATTCGTCGTCGCGCCTGGAGCGAACCTGGGCTCTCGGGACAAGCCCGAGGGTGACGGAAGGGCAGGCGGCGCGGGCCGCTTGGCGCGCCCTGCGGCTTGGCCTAAGCGGAAGGCGACGCCGTTTCAGCAGGAGCCCTTCATCATGGATCGCCGCGCCTTCATCGCCGCTTCGTCCGCCGCCGTCGCCGCCTCGACCCTGGCCGGGCCGGCCCTGGCGCGGAACGACCGGCTGCAGATCGGGATCATCGGCACGGGGCTGCGGGCGCAGAGCCTGATGTCCATCCTGCTGAAGCGGGCCGATGTGGACATCGTCGCCCTGTGCGACATCGAACCGCTGATGATCGCGCGGGCCAGGGGGATGATCGCCGCCGCCGGAAAGCCCGCGCCCCGCGCCTATGAGGGGGCGCCCGATCAGGCCTATCGCGACCTGCTGGCCCATCCGGGGCTGGATGCGGTCATCATCGCCACCCCGTGGGAATGGCACGCCCCCATGGCCATCGCGGCGATGGAGGCGAAGATCCCGGTCGGCTGCGAGGTGGTGGCGGGCGTCAGCCTGCAGGATCACTGGGACGTGCTGGAGGCGCACGAGCGGACCGGCACCCCCTATATGGTGCTGGAGAACGTCTGCTATCGGCGCGACGTGCTGGCGGTGCTGAACATGGTGCGCGCCGGGCTGTTCGGCGAACTGGTCCATCTGCAGGGCGGCTATCAGCACGACCTGCGCGCGGTGAAGTTCAACAGCGGCGATCCGCAGAAGCCCTATGGCGGCGGGGTCGAGTTCGGGCCGAAAGGCTGGTCCGAGGCGCGCTGGCGCACCTGGCACTCCGTCAACCGCAACGGGGAGCTGTACCCGTCGCACGGCATCGGGCCGATCGCCAACTGGATCGACCTGAACCGGGGCAACCGGATGACGACGCTGACGGCCTACGCCTCCAAGGCGCGGGGGCTGCACGCCTATGTGGTGGACAACGGCGGGGCCGACCATCCGAACGCCCAGGTGCAGTTCAAGCTGGGCGATGTGGTGACGACCTCGATCGGCTGCGCCAACGGCGAGACCCTGCTGCTGCAGCACGACACCAATCTGCCGCGGCCCTATTCGCTGGGCTTCCGGGTGCAGGGGGTGAAGGGGCTTTGGATGGATCTGAACCAGTCGGTCCACATCGAGGGCCGCAGTCCCGCGCATCAATGGGAGGCGCAGGCGGCCTGGTTCGAGCAATACGACCACCCGCTGTGGAAGACCCACGCCGACACGGCGGCCGGATCGGGCCACGGCGGCATGGACTTCTTCGTCATCCACGCCTTCGTCGAGGCGCTCAAAGCCAAGGCGGCGATGCCGCTGGACATCTATGACGCCGTGAGTTGGAGCGCGATCACCCCCCTGTCGGAGCAGTCGATCACCGAGGGCAATCGCACGGTGGACTTCCCCGACTTCACGCGCGGGGCGTGGCGCGAACGCAAGCCGATGTTCGGCTTCGACGGCGTGTATTGAGGCCTCTCCCGCCCTGTCACCCTCGGGCTTGTCCCGAGGGCCCAGGGTCAGGCTAGGCGTAACGGTCGCTGCGTTGAGCCACTGCTAGAACACGCCCTATGACGCTCGGCGGAACGATGGGCCCTCGGGACAAGCCCGAGGGTGACGGAGGAGAGGTCAGTTCTCCGCCTTCTTGCCCATCAGGGGCGACAACAGGCTGTTGACCTCGTCCATCTGGCCGTGGCCCTGGGCGGCGCGGTGCTCCAGTTCGTCGGCGCGGGCCTGAAGCTCGCGGGCGCGATCGCAGCGGGGGTCGCCTTCCGGCACGGCGGCCAGGGCGGGTCGGCGGGCCTCCAGTTCGGCGATCAGCTCGTCGAAACGGGCCTGGTTCATGTTCTCGCCCTGCTCGAACAGGGCGATGGCTTCCTCCAGGGCGGCTTCAAAGGCGTCTTGATCGGGCATGGGCCTCATCCTCTTATGCTTACGCTTATCAATGGGCGGGGCCGGGCGCCGGTTCCGCCTTGGCCGCCGATCACGCAGGGTTTACGAGACCGCCATGCGCACCCTTTTCGCCTCCGCCGCCCTGATGGTCCTGCTGGCCGCCTGCACCGTGTCGACGGAAGCGGCGCCGGAGCGAGCCGAGGTCGCGGGCGCCGTCTGCGACGTGCCGGACGATGTGCGCCCCGCCCGCCCCTATCGCATTCCGCAGGACGAGGTGGCGGCCGACGTGCCGGTCGCCTTCAACATGCTGGCGGTCAGCTGGTCGCCGCAGGCGTGCCGCAGCGGCAAGGACTATCCGGACGAACGCTATCAGTGCGCGGCCAATCAGTTCGGCCTGACCCTGCACGGGCTGTGGCCCAACGGCTCCGCTGACAAGCACCCGCGCTATTGCGCCGCCCCCGGCCCGGCCATTCCGGTCGAGACGGTGCGCCGGCATTTCTGCATGATCCCCTCGCCCAGCCTGCAACAGCATGAATGGGCGGCGCACGGCACCTGCGGCTGGGACAGCCCCGAGGCCTATTTCGCCCAGGCCGCCAAGATGTGGGATGGGCTGAACAAGCCGGACCTGGAGGCCATTCCCGCCCAGCGGCTGACCGCCGGGGCGATCCGCGACGCCTTCGTCGCCGCCAATCCGGGCTTCCCGCGCGAGGGGGTGTTCATCGCCACCACCGACGGCTGGTTCCGCGAGGCGCGGCTCTGCTACTCCAAGGACTATCGGCCGATGCGCTGTCCGCGCGGCCTGGGCGCGCCGGATCGCGAGCGGCTGAAACTGGCCCCCAAGGGGGTTCAGCAGGACGCGCAACAGGGCGTGCAAACGACCGGTTAACCAGAACAGGGTGAGGCTGCGGGTTGCTGTTTCGTCCGAGGCCGTCATGTCGACCATGCTGACCCAGTCCCGCCGTCGTTCCAGCGACCATTTCCAGCCCGAGGACATGGAGCCGCAGGAGCAGCGCCGCCTGCGCGGCCTGCTGGAGCAGATCGACTACGCCGCCTATGTCGCCAACCGCGAACTGATCGGCCACGCCCTCGCCCAGGTGGACGTCGGCGCCTTTCAGAAGCTGGCCGTGCTGACGGCCCAGGCGCGGGCGCGCTGGGGCGCCGAGGCCGTGCGCCTGGCCGAATCCGGCGCCCCGGCCACCCCCGACCAGGTCGCCCGCCTGACCGCCGCCCGCACCGCCTATGACGAGCTGGCCGAGGCCTATGACGCGCTGCGCCGCATGGTGGAACGCGGGTATCTGCCCTTGCGCCAAGCGTGACCGTTCCCCTTATCCAGGGGTATGAAGCGTCTGATCCCCCTCGCAGCGGCGGCGCTGCTTCTTTCCGGCTGTGGTTCTCAGGGTCGCGCTGACGATCCGCCAGCGGCCCGAGCCGACAATCCGGCGCTGACCGCCCTGTTCAACGCCGATCAGAAGGCGCGCCGGGACCATCATCTCGACCTATTGGAAGCCATGGCCGACGCCGAACGTCTGGCCGCGACCAAGGCGATGCTGGAGCGCGGCGAGATTCGGTCGGGCGCCGACTACTATCGCGCGGCTTTCATCTTCCACCACAGCCGTGAGGCGGACAACATCCTCAGAGCTCATGTTCTCGCGACCGCCGCCCTGGCGCAGGGTCATCAGGACGCCGCCTGGATCGCGGCGGCCAGCCTGGACCGCTACCTGCAGAGCACGGGACGGCCGCAGATTTACGGGACGCAGTACATTCAGATCGACGCAGGGATGACGCGCGGCGCCTTTGATCCCGACTTCATGCCCGACAGCGTGCGCCGCGACACCCGCGTGCCGCCGCTGGCCGAACAGAAGGCGCCGCCGCTCGCGCACTAGGTCAGTTCGGCCGCCAGATCAGTCCAGCTTCTGGGGCCGGGTGACGATGGGGGCGTTGGGGTCGGTCTGGGCCGGACGCGCCTGGGTCGGCGGCGGGCCGTCGGCCTGGACCGGGGCGTCGGGCTGCGACGCGGCGGGCGGCGTCACCACCACCACGGGCGCGGGAGGCGGCGTCGCGGGCGCCTGGGTTGCGGGAGCCTGGGTTGCTGACGGCGCGGGGGTCGGTCGGGGCGACGGCGCGGGCGCAGGGCGCGCGATCTGAGCCGGAGCGGAGCGCGCCGACGTCGACGGAGTGCGGGCGATCGGCGCGGGGGCGGGCGGCGTCTCGACAGCGACGGGAGCGGGCTGCGGCGTCGGCGTTTCGAGCGGGACGGCGGGGGCCTCAACAGCGGGTTCCGTCACGACGACGGGCGGCGGCGCGGCGTCTTCCGCGCCCGAGCGGGCCAGCAGCCAGACCGCCACGGGAACCAGGACGGCGGCGGCCGCCACCCCGGCGTAGAGCGGCCAGCGCGAGCGGGGCTTGGGCGCAGCGGGCGCCAAGGGCGCGGCGATCGTCTCGACCATGGGCGACGCTGCGGGCGGGACGACGGGCGCGGGCGCCGCGGGCGGCGCGGCCGGAGCCGTCGCGGCGGGCGTCGGGCTGGGCGCGGCTTGCGGCAGGGGGCGCGGCGTCAGCGGGGCGGCGGGCGGCGCAGACGGCGCTGGCTGCGGCGCGGTCTGTTGCAGGGCCGGGGCGGTCGGCGCGGGGCGACGGCGCGGGACCATGGAGCCGCCGAACACGTCGGCGGGTCGGGCGACAGGGGCGGCGCCGCGCGGGGCGGCGGGCTGGGCCGTCTGCGGGCGCGCGGGAGCGGGCTTGGCTTGCGCCGGTTTCGGGTGCGGCGGCATGGCGGTCAGGCGCGCCAGACCTTCGTCGCGCGGCAGGGGGCCGACGTGGAAGGCGGCCTGGGGCGGGCGGCCCCAGGTGATCTGGCCCCGGCGGAAGGGTTCAGGGGCGCGCGGGGCGGACGGAGTTTCGGGCGACTGGGGCTTGTCGTCGGCGTCGGACATTCGGTCTCCGGCGCTCAGGCGAGCGCGCATCAGGTCGAAAAGGCGTTAGAGGGCCAGGACGGTGAGCGCCGAGTTCGGCGCTTTCGTGGCCGTCAGTTCTTCAGACGATAGCCGGTCTTGAAGATCCAGCCCACCACCGCCAGGCAACCGAAGAAGAAACCCAACGTGGCCAGAAGACTGATCTCAACGCTGACGTCCCCCACGCCGTAGAAGGCCCAGCGGAAGCCCGAGATCAGATAGACCACCGGGTTGAACAGGGCGACCGTGCGCCAGCCCTCGGGCAGCATCTCGATCGAATAGAAGGCGCCGCCCAGGAAGGTCAGGGGCGTGACGATCAGCATGGGCACGAACTGAAGCTGCTCGAAATTCTGCGCCCAGACCCCGATGATGAAGCCGAACAGGGCGAAGGTGGTCGAGATCAGGATGAGGAAGGCCAGCATCCAGAAGGGATGCAGGATCTCCAGCGGCACGAAGAAGGCCGCCGTGGCCAGGATGATGAGGCCCAGGATCGCCGACTTGGTCGCCGCCGCCCCGACATAGGCCAGCACGATCTCCAGCGGCGACACGGGCGCGGACAGGATCTCGTAGATCGTCCCCGTGAACTTGGGGAAGTAGATGCCGAAGGAGGCGTTGAAGATCGACTGGGTGAACAGGCTGAGCATGATCAGCCCCGGCACGATGAAGGCGCCGTAGGGGACGCCGTCCACCTCGGTCATGCGGCTGCCGATGGCCCCGCCGAAGACGACGAAATAGAGCGACGTGGTGATGACCGGCGTCACCAGCGACTGCCACAGGGTGCGAAGGGCGCGCGCCATCTCGAAGCGATAGATGGCCCAGACGCCGTAACCGTTGAAGCTCATCACGCGGCCTCCCGATCCTGATGGACCAGGCCGACGAAGATGTCTTCGAGCGAGCTCTGGCGGGTGCTGAGATCCTTGAAGCCGACGCCGAGATCCGACAGACGGCGCATCAGGGACGGGACGCCGGTCTTTTCGGCGTTGGAATCGAAGACGTATTCCAGTTCGGCCCCGTCGCATTGCAGCGCCAGATTCCATTCGGCCAGTTCCGGCGGCAGGGTCGCCAGCGGCTCCTGAAGCTGAAGCGTCAGGGTCTTCTTGCCCAGCTTCTGCATCAGGTCGGCGGTCTTCTCGACCAGGATCAGCTCGCCCTTGAGGATGACGCCGACGCGGTCGGCCATCTCCTCGGCTTCCTCGATGTAGTGGGTGGTCAGGATGATGGTCACGCCGCGTTCGCGCAGGCGGCGCACCAGCGACCACATGTCCCGGCGCAGCTCGACGTCGACGCCCGCCGTGGGTTCGTCGAGGAACAGGATCTCCGGTTCGTGGCTCAGGGCCTTGGCGATCATGACGCGGCGCTTCATCCCGCCGGACAGGGTCATGATCTTGGCGTCCTTCTTGTCCCACAGGCTGAGGTCGCGAAGGATCTGTTCGACATAGGCCGGGTTCGGCGCCTTGCCGAACAGGCCCCGGCTGAAGGTGACGGTCGCCCAGACGGTCTCGAAGGCGTCGGTCGTCAGTTCCTGCGGCACCAGGCCGATCTTGGTGCGGGCGGCGCGATAGTCGGACTGGATGTCGTGGCCGTCGGCGGTGATGGTTCCGGTCGAAGGGGTGACGATGCCGCAGACGATGGAGATCATCGTCGTCTTGCCCGCTCCGTTCGGCCCCAACAGGGCGAAAATCTCGCCCTTTTCGATCTCCAGATCGACGCGCTTCAGGGCCTGGTGCCCCGTCTTATAGGTCTTGGTCAGACCCTGGATGGTGATGACGGCTGGCATGCAGGCCCCTCCCGGCTTGGGCGAGGCAGATAAGAAGGCGGCCGCGCCCGCTCAAGAGCGCCGTTTGGACAAGATTGACAAAAGTCAGGCCTCGGAGCGCCAGTCGAACACCAGGGTCTCGCGGTGGCCGAAGCGCGACAGGTGGTCGGCGAACACCACCTTGAAGCGGTCCATGTCGGCGCCGACGTCGCCTTCCAACCGGACCAGCAGGCGGTCCGCCAGGGCCTGCATCCTGCATACCCCCATGGGCAGGACGATGCGGGCGTTCTCGGGCGTGAAGGCGGCCTCGAACTTGTGCGCCCAATGCTTGGCCAGTTGCTGCATATAGCGGCTGGCGTAGGCGGTCAGGACTTCGACAGTCGCCACCGGACCCGTCGGATCGGAAGCGGCATCGGAAACGGTAGGGGCGGTAGCGACGGTCATGGCGATCCTCACACGAACAGGCCGCCACCATAGCAAGTTGCGATCGACTCGCAAAATCACAGGCAACCTGACCGCTCTCTCGCGGGTTTCTCCTCCGACGCCATGAAAGGGCGACGCCATGTTCCGTCTTTCCGTCCTGCCCGTCCTGGCGGTGAGTTTCAGCCTGATCCTGGCCCTGGAGGCGTGCGCCACGCGCAGCGCCCTGCCTGACAGCGCGGGATTCGGCGCCGCCCCCGCCCTGCCCGCGCCCCAGCCCCAGGCCGTTCCCACCGTCAAGATCGCCCGCGCCGTCGGCTGGCCGCAGGGACAGACGCCGGTTGCGGCGGCGGGCCTGGCGGTGAACGCCTTTGCGACCGGGCTGGATCATCCGCGCTGGCTCCATGTCCTGCCCAACGGCGACGTTCTGGTCGCCGAGTCCCAGGCGCCGGCGAAGCCCAAGGACAAGAAGGGCGGACTGCGCGGCTGGGTCGAGGGGCTGGTGATGTCGCGCGCCGGATCGGGCGACACGCCCAGCGCCGATCGCATCAGCCTGCTGCGCGACGCCGACGGCGACGGGACGGCGGAGACGAAGACGGTCTTTCTGAGCGGACTGACCTCGCCCTTCGGCATGGCCCTGATCGGAGGGCGGCTTTACGTCGCCAACGCCGACGCCGTGGTCATGGTCCCCTATCAGACGGGCCAGACGCGCATCGACGCGACGCCGGTCAAGATCGCGGACCTGCCCGCCGGGCGCAATCACCACTGGACCAAGAGCCTGGTCGCCTCGGCGGACGGAAGCAGGCTCTATGTCGGGGTCGGCTCCAACTCCAACATCGGCGAGAACGGGCTGGACGAGGAGGTCGACCGCGCCGCCATCCTGGAGATCGACGTCGCCACCGGCGCGCGGCGCGTCTTCGCCTCGGGGCTGCGGAACCCGGTCGGCCTGGCCTGGAATCCGCAGGACGGGCGTTTGTGGACCTCGGTCAATGAGCGCGACGCCCTGGGCGACGATCTGGTGCCCGACTACATGACCTCGGTGACGTCCGGCGGCTTCTACGGCTGGCCATGGAGCTATTACGGCCAGAACGTCGACGAACGGGTGCAGCCCGCCCGGCCCGACATGGTCGCCAGGGCGATCAGGCCCGACTACGCCCTGGGGTCGCATACGGCGTCGCTGGGCCTGACCTTCTACGCCGGGACGCTGCTGCCCCAGTGGCGCAACGGGGCGATCATCGGCCAGCACGGCTCGTGGAACCGCAACCCGCCGTCCGGATACAAGGTCATCTTCGTGCCCTTCCGCGAAGGGCGCCCGGACGGACCGCCGCAGGACGTGCTGACCGGCTTCCGCAACGCAAGGGGCGAGGCCATGGGGCGGCCCGTCGGCGTGGCGGTCGATGGACGCGGCGCCCTGCTGGTCGCCGACGACGTGGGCGACGCGGTCTGGCGCGTGACGCCCGCCGCGCGATGAGATGCGGCGGCGGCTTCATCAGTCGTGAGGGCGCGGGCCTGGTTTCATCTGCAGACGACCCCGCGTGAAACCGTCGCTCACTGCCGGATCAGCTTGACCCTGCGTCGGCTTTCGACTTGACCTTACGTCATTGAAAAGGACGCGAAAGCTTGCCTTTTTGTCGAATGGCCCCGTCTGCGTCCCCGCCGCCGGTTGACCCGCCGCCCCGCGCCGTTCATCAACCATGACAAAGGCAATCGGGAAGAGGCGGCGCACCCATGGGACTGGCGGCAAACATCCGGCGCGACATCAAGTTCGCTGGCGGGCTGTTCAGGCTTCTGAAGCGCATCAAGCCCATCACGCTCGACAGCGACGTCCTGGCCTGTGACGACATCGAGGAGGCGGTCGACAAGTTCGGCCCCAACATCGCGGTCGAGGACGAAACCCGCAAGCTGACCTATCGCGAGTTCGAGGCCCTGGCGAACCGCTACGCCAACTGGGCCAAGAGCCGCAATCTGAAGCGCAGCGACGTCATCGCCCTGGTGATGCACAACCGCGTGGAATACGTGGCGGCCTGGTTCGGCTTCTCCAAGGTCGGGGTGGCCACCGCCCTGATCAACAACAATCTGAGCGGCGCGGCCCTGGCCCACTGCCTGACCATCTCGACCGCCTTCAACGTGGTGACGGACGAGGACTGCTGGCAGGCGGTCGAGGACGCGCGCGGCCTGGTCGATCGCAACCTGATGATCTGGGTCCACGGCCTGGGCGAAGAAAACGAGACCAACGCCCGTCGCGACCTGGACAACGCCGTGCGCAGCGCATCGTCCGTGCGGCCCGACCGTTCGCTGCGTCAGGGCATGACCAATCGCGACACGGCCCTGTACATCTTCACCTCAGGCACCACCGGCCTGCCCAAGGCGGCGCGGATGCCCCATTCGCGGGTGCGGACCTATATGCGCGCCTTCGCCGGGGCCACGGCCTCGACGCCCAAGGACGCCCTGTTCAACGTCCTGCCGCTGTATCACTCGACCGGCGGCCTGGTCGGCGTCGGCTCGGTGCTGCTGAACGGCGGGCGGATGGTGACGCGGCGGCGCTTCTCAGCCACCCATTTCTGGCCCGACGTGAAGGCGACGGGGGCGACCATGTTCGTCTATATCGGCGAGCTGTGCCGCTATCTGGTCAACAGCCCCGAACACCCGGACGAAAAGGGCCACAAGCTGCGGCTGGCCTTCGGCAACGGCCTGCGCCCCGACGTCTGGCCCGAGTTCCAGAGCCGCTTCGGCATCAAGGACATCCTTGAGTTCTACGGCTCGACCGAGGGCAACGTCTCCCTGTTCAACTTCGACGGCAAGGCGGGGGCCATCGGCCGGGTGCCGGGCTTCCTGAAGTCGCAGATCAACATCCGCCTGATCGCCCTGGACCCGGAAACGGGCGAGCCGGTGCGCGGCGCCGACGGCCTGTGCCGCCTGGTGATGAGCGGCGAGACGGGCGAGGCCATCGGTCAGATCGGCAGCGACATCCGCCACGACTTCTCGGGCTATGCCGACAAGAAGGCGTCAGAGAAGAAGATCCTGACCGACGTGCTCAAGAAGGGCGACCGCTGGTTCCGCACCGGCGACCTGATGCGTCAGGACCGTCAGGGCTACCTCTATTTCATGGACCGTCTGGGCGACACCTTCCGCTGGAAGGGCGAGAACGTCTCGACCGCCGAGGTCGAGCAGCGCCTGTCCGAAGCGCCGGGCGTGCAGGAAGTCATCGCCTATGGCGTCGAGGTGCCGGGCCAGGAAGGCAAGGCGGGCATGGTCGGCCTGGTGCTGGACGAGAAGTTCGACGCGACGAGCTTCGCCGCCTGGGCCGACGAGCAGCTGCCGACCTACGCCCGGCCGGTGTTCGTGCGGATGCTGAAGTCGGCCGACACCACCGGGACGTTCAAATACCGCAAGGTCGACCTGGTCGCCGACGGCTTCGATCCCGACAAGGTCGACGGCCCCGTCTGGGTGCGCGGCGGCAAGGCCGGCTATCAGAAGCTGACCCCCAAGGCCCGCGAGGCGATCCTGAATGGCGCGACGCGGCTTTAAAACTCTCCCTCCCCTTCATGGGGAGGGTGGCTGAGGCGAAGCCGAAGTCGGGTGGGGCGATTGGCCGCTCACGCGCCGCTCCATGCATCACCCGGCCCTCCCCACCCGGTCGCTACGCGACCACCCTCCCCATGAAGGGGAGGGAAAGGGTTCAGCGCGATTTCGTCCCGAACCGGGATTCGCGAAACGCGGCCTTAAGCATTAACGCCGATAACGGCGTCCTGACCCTTCGGCTCCAGGACGCCTGCTCGCCTCATGTTCCAGATCATCGGCATCGTCATGCTGTTCGCCATGGTGTTCGGCAGCTTCCTGCTGCACGGCGGCAAGATGGCGACGATCCTCTATTCGCTGCCCTATGAGCTCATGGCCATCTTCGGCGCGGGCATCGCGGCCTTCCTGATTTCCAACAGCCTGCCGGTGATCAAGGCCACCCTGGGCGGCCTGGGCAAGTGCTTCGCCGGGCCGAAGTGGAAGAAGCAGGACTACAAGGATCTGCTCAGCCTGCTGTTCCAGCTGACCAAGACGATGAAATCCAAGGGCGTGATCGCCCTGGAAAGCCACATCGAAAAGCCGGCCGAAAGCGCCATCTTCCAGAAATACCCCAAGGTGCTGAAGGACCACTTCGCCACCGACTTCATCTGCGACACCCTGCGGATGATGACCATGAACCTCGAGGATCCGCACCAGATCGAGGACGCCATGGAGAAGCAGCTGGAGAAGCACCACCACGAGGCCCTGGCCCCGGCCCACGCGCTGCAGACCCTGGCCGACGGCCTGCCCGCCCTGGGCATCGTCGCCGCCGTGCTGGGCATCATCAAGACCATGGGTTCGATCACCGAGCCGCCGGAAGTGCTGGGCGGCATGATCGGCGGCGCCCTGGTCGGCACCTTCCTGGGCGTCTTCCTGGCCTATGGCCTGGTCGGGCCGTTCGCCTCACGCCTGAACGCCATCGTCGAGGAGGAAGGCGCCTACTACAAGATCATCCAGTCGGTGCTGGTGGCCCACCTGCACGGCAATGCGGCCCAGATCTCGGTCGAGATCGGCCGCGGCGACATCCCCTCGACCGCCCAGCCGTCCTTCACCGAAATGGAAGAGGCCCTGGCCGCCGCGCCGATGGACGCCTGACGCCCGCAAGCGACGTTCGGAACACGGAGCGTTCACGACGGTTCTCTCAGGATCACGGCCGCGTGCGCGGCCGCTTGTGAAGGAGCCGTCCGATGCGACCGTCCTCAAAACTCTCCCTGACGATTCTGACCGCCGCCAGCACCCTGCTGATGCTGGCCGCCTGCAATGACCGATCCCCGGAAAAGACGGAAGGCGCAGCCGCGCCCGCCGCCGCGTCACCCGCCGTCACGCCGACAAGCCCTTCGTCCGACACCCTGACGCCTGCGAATCCGCCCCCAGGCGACGCGATTCCAGCGCCGACGCCGCCGACCCTGCCTCCGGATCCGGACGCGCCGGTCACGCCGGTTCCCACAGACCCGACCGACCCCACCACGCCGCCCATTCCCCCCCACGGCCGCTGACGAAACGGCGGTGGGCGTATCGATATTCGTGATGCCCTCGCGATGACTTCACGAACCCGTGAGAAATCGCTTGCGCTCCTCCTCACGAAGCCGTTATCTCTCCCTCAGCGAGGTTCATGGTCTCGCTTTTACCTTCTGAAGGAAGAAACCTATGCGCATCACCGCTCTGATCGCCGCTTCGGCCGCTGCTCTGGCCCTGGCCGCTTGCCAACCCGCCGCCACCGACAAGGCTGAAGACGCCGCTGCCGACGCCACCGCCGCCGCCGACACCGCTGCCGACGCCGCTGCTACGGCCGACGCCGCCGCCACCGACGCTGCCGCCGCTGCTGGCGAAGCCGCTGGCGAAGCCGTCAAGGCTGCCGACGCCGCTGCTGCTCCGGCTGCTGACGCCGCTGCCGCTCCGGCCGCTGCTCCGGCTGCTCCGGCTGCCCACTAAGACTTACGTCTCGGTGTTGCGGTCCTCGTGACCGCGATGCGGAAAGGGGTCGTCCTCACGGACGGCCCCTTTTTCATGCGTGCTTTCCAAACGCTCATTCCTGGCGGACATGCTTTCTTCCAGCGGCCGGGACCGATAGACCGCCGCCATGACCGTCGCCTCGCCGCCAGATAACGCCTCGCCCCAACTGCTGTGGGCCGAAGACGGCTCGCCCCGGTCGGGCCGATTCGGCGACGTCTATTTCTCGAAAGACGACGGCCTGGCCGAGACCCGCGCGGTCTTTCTGCAAGGCTGCGGCCTTCCCGAGGCCTGGTCGGGGCGATCCGCCTTCACCGTCGGCGAACTGGGCTTCGGCACCGGGCTGAATATCGTGACCCTGCTGGACCTGTGGCGGCGCACGCGCGCGGACGGGGCGCGGCTACGGGTCTTCTCCATCGAAGGCTTCCCCCTGACGCGCGACGAAGCGGCCCGCGCCCTCGCCGCCTGGCCCGAGCTGGCCGAGACGGCCGCCGGGGTGCTGGACGTGTGGCCCGCCGAGACGCCGGGCTTTCACCGGCTGGACCTGCCGCATTGGGGGGCGACGATCGACCTGGCCGTCGGCGACGCCCGATGGGCGCTGGAGCAATGGTCGGGTCCGGCCGACGCCTGGTTCCTGGACGGGTTCTCGCCCGCGCTGAACCCCGGCATGTGGTCGCCCGAGATCCTGGCCCTGGTCGCGGCGCGCTCCGCGCCCGGCGCGCGGCTGGCCACCTTCACCGTCGCCGGGGCCGTGCGGCGCGGCCTGGCCGAGCATGGCTTCACCGTCGAGAAGAAGCCCGGCCACGGCAGGAAGCGCGAGCGGCTGGAGGCGCGCATGGCGGGCGAGGCGCTGACGGAGCGCCCTCATCATGTCGCCGTGATCGGCGCCGGGATCGCGGGCGCCGCCGTCGCCCGCGCCCTGATCGCCGAGGGCGCGCGCGTCACGATCGTCGAGGCAGAGCGAGCGGGCGCGGGCGCTTCAGGTTTTCCAGCCTCGCTGGTGACGCCGCGACTGGACGCGGGCGACGCCTTCATCGCCGAATTCCACGCCCAGGCGCTGGAGCGGGCGGGAAGCCTGTACCGCGCCCTGCCCGGCGCCGTCGTCGCCGAGGGGGTGCTGCAACTGGAGCAGGCGCCGCGCGACGCCGCCCGCTTCGACAAGATCGCAACGCAAGCCCTGTGGCCGGAAAGGGCCATGCACAGGCTGGACCCCGCCGCCTGTTCTGAGCGCCTGGGCGAACCCACAACGCGCGGCGGTCTGATGATGGGCCAGGCGCTGGCCGTGCGCTCCGACACGATTCTGGAGCCGTGGCTGGCGGGCGCTGAACGGGTCACGGGGCGCGCGGCCGCACTGGAAGCGACGACCGACGGCTGGCGCGTGAAGGGCGACGACGGCGCCGTCCTGATCGAGGCGGACGCCGTCGTGCTGACGGCGGGCTGGGGATCGGCGCGGCTGGCGCCCGACCTGCCGCTGTCTCCGGTCGCGGGACAGGCGGACTGGACCCGGGGGACGCCGCCGCCTCTGCCCGTCGCCTGGGGCGGCTACGCCGCGCCGACCGGGAACGGGATGCTCTACGGCGCCACCCATGACCGGGGCGTGGAGGCGCCCGAGGCGTCCGATGAGGCCGGCGCCCGCAACCAGGCGACCCTGGCCGCCGCCCTGCCCGCCCTCGCCGCGCTGGCGCAGCAAGCGCCCGCCGAGGC
The DNA here is from genome assembly GCF_057655995.1 of Brevundimonas sp. Soil_N_31. Lineage (NCBI taxonomy): Bacteria > Pseudomonadati > Pseudomonadota > Alphaproteobacteria > Caulobacterales > Caulobacteraceae > Brevundimonas > Brevundimonas sp. Soil_N_31. The sequence goes on along the minus strand of NZ_JBDGLE010000004.1, from coordinate 34,264 downwards.
GCGCGGCCGCCGCGTCGCCGTGCGCGCGACGACGCCCGACCGCCTGCCCCTGTGCGGAGAATGGAAGAGCGGACTCCATGTCCTGACCGGCCTGGGTTCGCGCGGCTTTTGCGTCGCCCCCCTGCTGGGCGAGCATCTGGCGGCGACCATCATGGGGCGGCCTTCGCCCGTGCAACGTGACCATGGGAGTCGCTTAGGCCCTTCGCGTCATGACAACGTCGCTGAAGACCGCTAAGGTCGAATACCGACGATCAGCAAAGGATACGCCATGACCCTCCGTACTTCCCTCGCCGCCTGTACGGTCCTGGTTTTGAGCCTGAGCGCCGCCGCCTGCGCGCCCCAGACGAACGGCGCCTCCTCGGTGCAGACGGCCTCGTCGACGGCCGCCCCCTGCTTCTACGCCGATCAGGTCCGCAACTTCCGCTCGGATGATCGCACCAACATCTATTTCGACACGGGTCGCGGACGCATCTATCAGGCCCAGGCGGTCGGCATCTGCCAGGATCTGGACTTCGCCACGGCCCTGACCATTCGTCCGCAGAGCGCCGGGAAGTCGCGCCTGTGCGCCGGCGACTGGGCGAATCTGAACGTTCGCGGCATGTCAGGCGTCAACGGCCCTTGCCGCGTCCGCATCGTCAAGGCACTGAGCGAGGCCGAAGTCGCCGCCTTGCCGGATCGGGTCCGCCCCTGACCAGAAAACGACCGTCAGCACGCGCCCCGGTTGCAGATTACATCGTCGTAATTGCGAATGAGTCGTTTGAGCGCGGATCGCCGAACGGGTAAGTAGCGTTGCTATGCCCGCGACGCCGGACAGAAGGTTGGCGCGCGTCTGACTGTACGCTCAATCTCCCAGGATATTCGCACGTGGCGACCTCTCGACGCTTTTCGGCCCGGCTGACCGTCAGCCTGGCCCTCGCTCTGGCTACCAGCCTGACCCTGGCCGCATGCGGCGGACACGGGGATGAAAAGGACAAGAAGGACGGGGCCTCGCGCCAGACCGTCAGCGCGACGACGGCGACCTCGGTCGCCCTGCCCCGCACCGTGGTCGCCTCAGGCACCGTCTCGGCCTGGGAAGAGGTGCCGGTCGCCGCCGAGACCGGCGGACTGACGGCGACGATCCTCTATGTCGACGAAGGCTCCTATGTCCGCCAGGGCCAGCCCCTGGTGCAGATGAACGACGTCCTGTTGCGCGCCCAGGTGCGCCAGCAGCAGGCGGCCGTGCAGACGGCCGAGGCCAACGTCGCCCGCGACGACGCCGCCCTGGCCCGCGCCCAGGAACTGAAGACGCGCGGCTTCCTGAGCCAGGCGTCGCTGGATACGGCCCTGGCCAATCAGCGCGCCTCGGCGGCCAATCTGGCCTCGGCCCACGCCGCCCTGGCCGAGACCCAGACTCGCCTGTCCCAGGCCACCATCCGCGCGCCGGTCAGTGGCCTGATCATCAGCCGCAGCGTGACCAAGGGCCAGATCATCAGCGCCGGAACCGAACTGTTCCGCATGGTGCGCGACGGCCGTCTGGAACTGGACGCCCAGGTGCCGGAAACCGAACTGCCCCTGATCCAGGCCGGACAGAGCGCGGCCGTCACCTCCAGCCAGGCCGGATCGACGACCGGCACGGTCCGCATCGTCACGCCCGAGGTCAACGCCCAGACCCGCCTGGGCCTGGCGCGCATCAGCCTGGCGCCCGGCAGCGCCCTGAAGCCCGGCATGTTCGCCCGCGCCGCCATCGAGGCGGGCACGCGCCCGGCCACAGTGGTGCCGACCGACGCCGTCCTGTATCGCAGCAACAAGTCCGGGGTGTTCGTGCTGAACGCCGATTCCTCTGTGCGCTTCATCCCAGTGACTGTGCTGTCGCGGCGCGACGACCAGACCTCGGTCGAGGGGCTGAACGCGGGCGTCCGCGTCGTGGTGGCCGGCGCCGGCTTCCTGAACGAGGGCGACAAGGTGACGGTGGCCGCGCCGCGCGCCGCCGCGCCCGCAGCGGCTCCAGCCGCCGCCCCCGCCGCCCAAGCGCCCGCCAAGAAGTAAGGCCCGGCCATGAATCAGCTTTCCGCCTGGGCGATCAAGAACCCCATCCCCATCATCCTGCTGTTCCTGCTGCTGACGCTGGGCGGCGTGACCGGCTTCGCCGGGATGCGGATCAACAACAACCCCGACATCGACTTCCCCCTGGTCGCGGTCACGGCCGCGCGCCCCGGCGCCGCCCCGACCGAGATGGAGGTGCAGGTCACGCGGGTGATCGAGGATTCGATCGCCGGCCTGTCGGGCGTGCGCCACATCTACTCCAACGTCTCGGACGGGGTGTCCTCGACCACCATCGAGTTCGAACTGGGCACCGACACCGAGCGCGCCACCAACGACGTCCGCAACGCCATGAGCGGGGTGCGCGCCAGCCTGCCCCAGGACATGCAGGAGCCGACGGTCCAACGCATCGACATCACCGGCGACGCCCTGATCACCTATGTCGTCCGCTCGGAAACGATGACGCCGGAACAGATCAGCTGGTTTATCGACAATGAGATGAGCCGCGCCCTGCTGGCGCTGGGCGGCGTCGGCGAGGTCAATCGCTCGGGCGGGGTGGACCGCGAGATCCGCGTCGAACTGGATCCGCAACGGCTCAGCGCCTACGGCGTCACGGCGGCCCAGGTCAGCCAGGCCCTGACCAACGTCAACAACAACCTGCCGGGCGGTCGCGTCACCATCGCGGGCTCGGAACGCGCCGTGCGCACCCTGGGCGCCGCCGGTTCGGTCGAGCAGTTGCGCGAGACCCTGGTGCCCGTGGGCGACGGCAAGAACGTGCGCCTGGGCGATCTGGGCGTGGTGGTCGACAAGTGGAGCGAGCCGCGCCGCCTGGCCCGCTACAACGGCCAGGAGGCCGTGACCTTCAACTTCCTGCGCTCGCGCGAGGCCAGCGAGGTCAAGGTCTCGGAAAAGGTCCGCGCCGAGGTCGAGAAGATCGACGAGGCCCATCCCGAACTGACCATCGAACAGGTCACGTCCAGCGTGAAATACATCGAGGAATCCTACCTCGCCTCGCTGGAGGCGCTGATCCTGGGCGCCGTGCTGGCGGTCATCGTGGTGTGGATCTTCCTGCGCGACTGGCGGGCGACCGTGATCGCGGCGACGGCCATGCCGATGTCGCTGATCCCGACCTTCGCCATCCTGGGGCCGATGGACCAGTCGCTGAACGTGGTGACGCTGCTGGCCCTGTCGCTGACGATCGGCATCCTGGTCGACGACGCCATCGTGGAGATCGAGAACATCGTCCGCCACATGCGCGACGGCAAGCCGCCCTATGACGCCGCCTTCGAGGCCGCCGACGAGATCGGCCTGGCCGTCGTGGCGACGACCGGCACCATCATCGCCGTGTTCGCGCCCGTGGGCTTCATGCCGGGCATCATCGGCCAGTTCTTCAAGGCCTTCGCCCTGGCCGCCTGCATCAGCGTCTTCTTCTCCCTGGTGGTGGCGCGTCTGCTGACGCCGCTGATGGCGGCCTACATGCTCAAGCACACCCATCATGAGGACAAGGATCCCTTCTGGATGGCGGGCTATCTGCGCTCGCTGAAGTGGTGCCTGCGCCATCGCTGGATCGTCTTCGTGATGGGCGGCGCCTTCCTGTTCGGCTCCATCTTCCTGTCGGTTGCGGCCAAGATGTCGTTCGAGTTCATGTCGCCCGCCGACGAAGGCCGCGCGGCCTTCCAGATCGAACTGCCGCCGGGCTCCACCCTGCATCAGACCGATGTCGTGGTGCAGCAGGTGACGCAGACGCTGAACGCCCGGCCGGAGGTCACTTCGGTCTACGCCGCCATCGGCGGCCAGTCGGTGAACCAGGCCAACGTCTACGCCGACATGGTGCCCAAGGGTAAGCGCGACCTGAGCCAGCAGGCCTTCGCCCGCGTCATGGTCGATGAGCTGAAGCAGATCCCCGGAGCCCGCATCCGCGCCGGCATCGCCCAGCAGGGCGGCGGACCGGGCGACGGCACCAGCTACACCTTCTCCATCCTGGGCGACGATCCGATCGTGCTGGAAGCCGCGGCCCGCAAGGTCGAGGAGGAGATGCGCGGGGTGCCGGGCCTGGCCAACATCGTCAACACCGCCGCCATCGCCCGACCGGAAATCCTGGTCACGCCGCGCCCGGATGAGGCGGCGCTGCTGGGCGTCTCGGCCGGGGCCATCTCCCAGGCCGTGCGTGTCGCCACCATCGGCGACATCGACCAGAACCTGCCGAAGTACAATCTGGGCGACCGCCAGATCCCCATTCGCCTGCAGCTGACCGAGGCCGCGCGCGAGGATCTGAACGTGCTGGAGACGCTGCGCGTGCCGACCGCCTCAGGGGCCGCCGTGCCGCTGAGCGCCGTGGCCGACATCGAGTTCGGCGCCGGTCCGGCCACGGTCAGTCGCCAGGATCGCTCGCGCATCGCCTCCATCTCGGCCGAGCTGGACGGCATCACCACCGGCGCGGCGGGCCAGGCGGTCAACCGCCTGCCGTCGGTCAAGGAACTGCCGACCGGCGTGCGCCAGGTGCCCGCCGGGGACGCCGAGTTCATCCAGGAGATGCTGGTGGGCTTCGGCATCGCCTTCCTGTCCGGCATTCTGCTGATGTATGCGGTGCTGACCCTGCTGTTCAAAAGCTTCGCCTATCCGATCACCATCATGGCGGCTCTGCCCCTGGCCATCGGCGGCGCCTTCATCGCCCTGGTGATCGCAGGCAAGAGCTTCTCCATGTCGGCCCTGATCGGGGTGCTGATGCTGATGGGGATCGCGGCCAAGAACTCCATCCTGCTGGTCGACTACATCATCATGGCCGAGAAGAGCGGGTTGAGCCGTTTCGCCGCCATCATGGACGCCGCCCACAAGCGGGCGCGGCCGATCCTGATGACCACCTTCGCCATGGGGGCGGGCATGGTGCCCATCGCCATCGGCTGGGGCGCCGACGTGGAGTTCCGCTCGCCCATGGCCGTGGCCGTGGTCGGGGGGCTGATCTCCTCGACCTTCCTGTCGCTGCTCTACATCCCGGCGGTGTTCACCATCATCGACGACATCGCCGGCTTCGGGCGACGCCTGCTGAACCGGATGTTCGCCGGCCAGCGGCGACTGGCGGGGGAAAGCCACACCCCGGCCGAGTGAGGCGGCCGCTTCGCGGTTGAATGAGGGAAGCCCCCGATCCATGCGGCCGGGGGCTTTTTCCATGTGCCTGCCCTCTCCCGATGGGAGAGGGATAGAAAAAGGGCGGGCCGGATCGCTCCGGCCCGCCCCTCCTGTCAGACGCTCCGCTTGGATCAGTAGCGGACGCGCAGGGTCACGCCGTAGGTACGCGGCTGGCCCATGAAGGCGTTGTAGGTCTGGGTGTCCAGCGCCGGGTTGTAATAGGTGCCGTTGGGCTGGACCGTGGTCTGGAAGGCCGAGCCCTGCAGGGGGGCGTTGATGGCCACCTGCTTGTACTCCTCGTCGGTCAGGTTCTGGGCCCACAGGTCCAGCGCCCAGCGTTCGTCTTCCGAGCCCAGGGTGACGCGGCCGTTCAGCAGGGTCATGGCGTCCTGCATCTTGTACGGCAGCAGATCCGAACCGGTGTTGAACTCGGTCGAGTATTTGGCCGACAGGTTCAGACCCATCTTCAGCCCAGCGCCGATCGAGCGGTCGAAGGCCACCGAGGCGGTCGCCGACCATTCCGGCGCGAAGGAAGCCCGCGATCCCGGCAGCAGCGACAGCTGCGGGAAGTTGCCGGGATTGGTCAGGTCGGCGGCGGTGAAGTCGCCGTACTTGGTGTCGGTGTAGGTCACGCCGCCCGACAGCGACAGGCCCTCGACCGGGGTGAACCAGACGAAGTCGGCGTCGACGCCTTCCGAGGTCAGCTCAGGGATGGATTCGACCACGAAGGCCGTGCCCAGGAAGGTGTTGAGCTGGAAGTCCTCGAACTTCTGATTGAAGTAGGTGATGTTGAACAGCACCGAGCGGTTGAACAGGGTGTTCTTCAGCCCGATTTCATAGCTGTCGACGGTCTCCGACGGGAACAGCAGGGAGTTGTTCGGCGTGATCGGCAGCGGGTTGGTCGCGGTCGGCCCCTGCACCCGGTCCATGTTGTAGCCGAACGACTTGTAGCCGCGCGCGTAGGAGGCGTAGGCCATCACGCTGTCGTTGAAGCGATAGCTGCCCTTGATGGTGCCGCTCAGCTCGCCGTTGTCGTGGCTTTCCGAGATGCGACGGTTGTCGAACAGAGGGTTGGCCCAGGGCAGGCAGAGGTTGGCGGCCAGACGACCGGCCGTGGCCTGGGCGGTCGCCTGGTTGAGGCCCGCGCCCATCAGGGCGCCGGTCATGGCGCCGACGTTGCCCAGGGCGCCGCCGCAGGCCGCGCCGTTGGTTCCCAGATTGTCCTGAACGCCCAGCAGGCGCTTGTCGTCCAGGGTGTAGCGCAGACCCAGGGTCAGATCGAACTTGTCGGTGACGCGCCAGGTGTTGTTGGTGAAGAGGGCGAAGGATTCCGTCGTCTGGCTGTAGTGGTCCTGCACGCCGTGGCCGACGCCGAAGCCGGGGCCGCTGGGCGCCGTCGGGCCGGTGGTCGCGCTGCCGCCCTGCGCTAGGCAGCCCGCCAGGAACTGCGCCGTCGTACCCGGACGGGTCAGGCAGCCGATGATGCCGGGACGGATCGGAATGGCGCCGCCCGAGCCGGCGTTCAGCTGGCTGGAGATCAGCAGCGACAGGAAGGGCGTGTAGCCCGCGCCGTACCAGTAGCTGTCTGCGCGATTGATGTTCTCGCGCGTGGCGAAGGCCCCGACCAGCCAGTCGAGACGGTCGGTGGAGCCCGCCAGACGGAACTCCTGGGTCAGGTTCTCCAGCTCGAAGCCGTAACCGCCGTCATTCTCGCGATAGAGGATGTCGGCGGTGGTGTAGTCGAGATCCATGCCGTTGACCCCCGACCAGTTCCGCCAGGAGCTGAGCGAGGTGAAGGTGGCGTTCCACGACGGGATGTCGATGTTGGCCTCGGCGGAGAAACCCATGTCCTCCATTTCCTGGCCGGTGCCGCGGTTGGCGTAGGCCGTGCGCGAGAACGGCAGTTCGCCAAAGCCCGGGGCCGGGGCCGCCTGCTGGCCGCCGACGGCGGTGATGAACGGATAGGTCGGACCGGTGCGGACCTGGGTCGAGACGCAGCAGTATTCGTCGCGCTTGGAATAGTCGGCGATCAGGCGGATCGACACGTCGTCCGAGGGCAGGATCAGCAGTTGACCGCGGGCGGTCCAGAAGTCCTGGTTCTGGTCGTCCGTCTCCTGACGCGGGCCGGAGCCGGTGATCACGTCATAGAAGCCGTCGCGTTCGCGCTTGGCCATATAGAGACGGCCGGCGATCTTGTCGGTGATCGGTCCGGTGACCGAACCGGCGATCCCCCAGGCCCCGAAGTTGCCGTAGGTGGCCTCGGCGTTGAAGCCCGGCGTGAAGGACGGAGCCTCGGAAATGATGTTGATGACGCCGGCCGAGGTGTTCTTGCCGAACAGGGTGCCCTGCGGCCCCTTCAGCACCTCGATGCGGCTCAGCTCGCCCAGGTCGCCGAAGCCGACGCCGTTGCGCGAGCGATAGACGCCGTCGATCACGACGCCGACCGAGCTTTCCAGGCCGGGGTTGTCGCCGACCGTGCCGACGCCGCGGATACGAGCCGTGGTCGAGGTCTCCGACTGGGTCGAGGTGACGGTCATGCCCGGCGTCAGAATCTGCAGATCCTTGATGTCGCGCACGCCCGCGCCGTCCAGCGCTTCCTGCGACAGGGTCGTGACCACGATCGGCACGTCCTGCAGGCTCTGTTCGCGCTTCTGGGCGGTGACGATGATGTCGTCGACCGTGGTCGGTCTTTCCTGGGCGGCGGCGGCGCCTGCGAAGCCGAAGGCGACGGCCCCGACGACGGCGGCGGATGCGGTGCTGCGGAGGATGTGGTTCAAACGCATGAGGCGGCTCCCCGACTATGGCGGGCCGTGCTGACGGCCGCGCACGTTCCTGTCCCTGATGACCCGCACTCATTAAACGGCGCGAGTTCTCAATAAGAAGGGGTAGTGCAAGGCGGAGTCACCGACAAGCTGAGGCCCCGTCAGTGACGAAAATTTCACCTACCCTCGCCCGATCTGTGGCGAGAAAGAGACAAATATACTGACGTTAGGTCAATGTTATCAATGATCAGTCAGATGTTCGACTGGTGCGCGACCATTCTCTTCTTTCGGCCTTTTTCGGCCAGGGTCAGAATCGCGGCGGCCATCAGGGCCGACAGCACCGAACCGCCGATGACGCCCAGCTTGACCTCGATCTGCTCGGGCGAGTCCACCGCGCCGGGGAAGGCCAGCACGCCGATGAACAGGCTCATGGTGAAGCCGATGCCGCACAGCAGGCTGACGCCGTAGAGCTGCATCCAACCCGCGCCCGACGGCCTGTCGCCCAGGCCCAGCTTCACCGCGAGCCAGGCCACGCCGAAGACGCCCACCTGCTTGCCGATGAAAAGGCCGAGCGCGATGGCGATGACCAGGGGGGCGAAGGCCTGCTCCAGCGACAGGCCGGCGAAGGAGACGCCCGCCTTGGCGAAGGCGAACAGGGGCAGGACCAGATAGGCCACATAGGGGTGCAGGTCGTGCATGGCGTCCTTGAGCGGGCTCTGCGAGGTCTCGCGGCGCGGCTCGACCGGCACGATCAGGGCGAAGGCCACGGCGGTCAGGGAGGTGGACAGGCCCGACTGCACCGTCAGATACCAGACGGCGCCAAAGCCCAGCACCCAGAAGGCGGCGGCCATCCGGCGCCGCCCCAGAACGGCGAACAGGGCGGTGACGCCCAGCGCCGCCAGCAGCGGAACCCACTGCACCCCCTGGCTGAACAGGACGGCGATCAGAGCGATGGCGCCCAGGTCGTCGACGATGGCCAGGGTCAAGAGGAAGACGCGCAGGGAGGACGGCAGACTGCGTCCGACCACGGCGAAGACGGCCAGGGCAAAGGCGATGTCGGTGGCCAAGGGGATGGGCCAGCCCTGCGTCGGGCCGCCCAGCGCCCCGACCACGCCCAGATAGACCAGACCCGGTACCGCCATGCCGCCGAGCGCCGCCAGGATGGGCAGGGCCAGCTTCTTGGGATTGCTCAGCTCGCCCTTGAGGATCTCGTATTTGATCTCCAAGCCGACGACGAGGAAGAAGACGGCCATCAGGCCTTCCTTGATCCAGTCGGACACCGTCTCCTCCAGCCGCAGCGGGCCGATCTGGACGGCGTGGACGCTCTTGAGCCAGGCGAAATAGTCCGCCGACCAGGGCGAGTTGGCGACGATCAGGGCGGCGACGGCGGCGAGGCCGAGGACGGCCCCGGAACCGGCCTCGGTCTTGAGGAAGGCGAGCGTGAATTTTCTGGCCACGAAGGTCTCCGAAACAATGAGATGGTCTGTCGTGGCGTCAGGTTATCGACGGACGCCGGACCGGATTCGCGCGCAGGGCGGCGCCGGCCTGGCCTCGGGATCGGATCGCACGAGACCTGATGTCTGCGGGTGAAAATACGGATCGGCGGCGAAGGTTCAAGCCTGATCGGCCGGATCGGGCTCGCGGTTGCGAAATGCACGGCGAAGGCGCATCTGCCGCCCATGCCCGTCTCCCCCGCCTATCGCCCCGAACCCCGCTTCTTCGACCTGGGCGTCGACTACGGCGACGCCGTGAAGGCGGCCGACTTCCCGCAGACGATCCTGCGCCTGCGCAACGACCGCGCGGCGGCGCAGGTCGGGCTGGAAACGCTGAGCGACGCCGAATGGCTGGCCCATTTCGGCCGGTTCGAGCCCCTGCCCGGCCAGCCTGGCCCCATCGCCATGCGCTATCACGGCCATCAGTTCCGCGTTTACAACCCCGACATCGGCGACGGACGCGGCTTCCTGGCGGCGCAGATGCGGGAGGTAAGCGGCGCTCAAGCAGCGAGCGATAGCGCTCTTCCAGGTCGCCTTCTCGACCTGGGCACCAAAGGCTCGGGCCAGACGCCGTGGTCGCGTCATGCGGACGGGCGGCTGACGCTGAAGGGCGGGATGCGCGAGGCGCTGGCGGCGGCCATGCTGGACAGCCTGGGCGTGCCGACCTGCCGCATCCTGTCGCTGATCGAGACGGGCGAGAACCTGGAGCGGCACGACGAGCCGTCGCCGACGCGCGCCGCCGTCATGGTGCGGCTGTCGCACAGCCATATCCGCTTCGGAACGTTCCAGCGCGCAGCCTACTATGGACGCAAGGACCAGATCGAGGCGCTGATGGAGCATGCCCGCAGCCTGTATCACCCGGCGGTCGCGCCGGGCGACGCGGCGGGCTTCCTGGCGGCGGTGGTCGAGGCCTCGGCGGCGCTGACGGCCAAGTGGATCGCGGCGGGCTTCGTCCACGGGGTGCTGAACACCGACAATCTGAACGTCACGGGCGAGAGCTTCGACTACGGCCCGTGGCGCTTCCTGCCCCACTATGAGCCGGGCTTCACCGCCGCCTATTTCGACCAGAACGGCCTCTACGCCTTCGCGCGCCAGCCCGAGGCGGTGTTCTGGAACCTGACGCAGCTGGCCGGGTGCCTGAAGCTGATCGCCGACGCCGAGCCGCAGGTCGCAGTCCTGACCGAGGCGCTGAACGGGTTCGGCCCCGCCTATATCCGCCACCTGCGCGCGGCCTTCCTGAACCGGCTGGGCGTACAGAGTCTGGGCGAGGCGGCGGACCAGCGGCTGCTGGACGCGACGCTGGCGCTGGCGCGCGAGAAGAAGGAGGCCCTGCGCTGGGAGCCGATCTTCTTCGACTGGTTCGGCGGCTTCAGCTCGGCGGCGCGGGCGCTGGGCGGGGTGCGCGGCAAGACCTACCAGGGCGAGGCCTTCGACGCCTTCCGCTTCGCCCTGATGGAGCACGAGCCCGACCGGCCCGAGCGGCTGGAGCATCCCATGTTCGCCGCGCCCGAACCGGAAGAGATGCTGATCGACGAGGTCGAGGCCCTGTGGAGCGCCATCGACACGGCCGACGACTGGGCCCCGCTGCAGGCCAAACTGGCCCGGCTGGAGGCGGCGAAGAAGGCCTGGAGCCTCTAAGTCATCAATTGATGTCATCAACCGTTGACTCGAAATCCGCCTCGGCTTAGAGGCGGATGATCCCGGCTGGTTTCAGACGATGGGTTACGAGGAATTGTGGTTTCGGCCCTGCTGTCGCCACGTCGTTTTCCGACCGTTATCACAGATTGTTTCAGCCGCTTGCAAATCGGAACCAAGCAACTGATCTTGTGACTGTTGCAAATGAACGGTTACGGCCATGACGACGACCACCTTGTCCACTCACCAGGCGCGCGCCCGCGCTGACTATCTGAACATCACGCTTTGGACCTTCCAGGGCTGGATCGCGATGTTCTTCATCGCCGCCGGCTACGCCAAGCTGTCCGAGCCGATGGAGAACCTGATCGTTCTGATGCAGTGGCCCGCCGCCGCCAGCGAGGCCTTCGTGCGTGGTCTGGGCGTCGCCGAGATCGTGCTGGCGGCCATGGTTCTGGCGCCGCTGGTCTCGTGGCGGTTCGGCCGTCCCCTGCTGCTGACGGCGGCGGCGGGTCTGCTGGTCCTGGAGACGATCGCCCTGGGCGTGCACGCCTTCGGCCTGGACCTGGGGCTGAGCCTGACCAACGTCTTCCTGCTGGCCATCACGGCGCCGGTGCTGTGGCTGCGCCGCCGCTGAGCCGGCCCGCCTTCCAGAGATTTTGCGGGCCCGCTTCTCCCCCTCCCCCGAGGGCCCGCAAATATAAAGGCCGCGACCCGTCCCCGGTCGCGGCCTTTTCTTTTGTCCGCCAACGCCCCCTCGCCCGCCCGTTCACAACTTCGTAGCCCGGCGCGCGAAAAGCTTCCCTTTACGTCCGCGTCAAGTTATGAAGCCGTCATGCCGATTGCTGACGAACATCGCACCTATTCCATACGGCAGCTGTGCCGCGAGTTCGGCGCGACCGCGCGCGCGCTGCGCTTCTATGAAGACAAGGGCCTGCTGACGCCGTCGCGCAAGGGTCAGACCCGTGTCTATGGCCCGCGCGACCGCGCCCGGCTGAAGCTGATCATGCGCGGCCGCCGCATCGGCTTCACCCTGGTCGAGATCCAGGAGATGCTGGATCTGTATGACCAGAAGGACCACAACGTCCATCAGATGGCCATCGCCCTGCCGCGCCATCGCGCCCGCATCGAGGCGCTGAAGCAGCAGCTGGAAGACATCGAAGGCGCCATCGAGACGGCCGAGGCCGCCTGCGCCTGGATGGAAAAAACCCTGGGTGAACACCGCCCCGACCTTCTGCCGGGCGCCGAGGCCTACGCCAGCCTGCTGAGCGAGCGTCTCAACGACCCCGACGACCATTTCCTGACCTTCAAAGCGAGAGCGTGATCCCATGACCTATAAGGCGCCCGTCCGCGACCTGTCCTTCGTCCTGCATGACGTTCTGCAGGTCGAGAACTACGGCAACCAGCTTCCCGACGCCGATCTGTCGCGCGACCTGATCGACCAGATCATCGAGGAAGGCGGCAAGTTCGCCGAAGAGGTCATCGCCCCGATCAACCGTCCCGGCGATCTGGAAGGCTGTCACATCGACGGCGACGTGGTGACGACGCCCAAGGGGTGGAAGGAAGCCTACCATCAGATGGTCGAGGCCGGCTGGCCCTCGCTGGGCTTCAGCACCGAGTTCGGCGGTCAGGGCATGCCCTCGGTCGTGTCGAGCGCGGTCGGCCAGTTCACCGCCGCCGCCAGCGCCGCCTTCTCCATGTATCCGGGCCTGACCAGCGGCGCCTTCCACGGCATCGAGGCCAGCGCCTCGGACGAGATCAAGCAGAAGTATCTGCCGAAGATGGCGTCGGGCGAATGGACCGGCACCATGAACCTGACCGAGCCGCAGTGCGGCACGGACCTGGGCATGGTCCGCACCAAGGCCGTGCCGAACGGCGACGGCTCCTATTCGATCACCGGCCAGAAGATCTGGATCTCGGCGGGCGAGCACGACTTCGCCGACAACATCATCCACACGGTGCTGGCCCGCGTCGAAGGCGCGGTTCCGGGCATCAAGGGCCTGAGCCTGTTCGTGGTGCCCAAGTTCCTGGTGAACGAGGACGGTTCGCTGGGCGAACGCAACGGCGTGTCCTGCGCAGGGCTCGAGCACAAGATGGGCATCCACGGCAACGCCACCTGCGTCATGGCCTATGAGAACGCCAAGGGCTGGCTGATCGGCGAAGAAGGCCGCGGCATGAACAACATGTTCGTGGTCATGAACGAGGCGCGTCTGGGCACCGGCCTGCAGGGTCTGGCCATCGGCGACGCCGCCTATCAGGCCGCCGTCGAGTTCGCCAACGACCGCCTGCAGGGCCGCAGCCTGACCGGACCGAAGAACCCGGACGGCCCGGCCGACCCGATCATGGTCCACCCGGACGTGCGCCGCATGCTGCTGGAGGCCAAGGCCTTCGTCGAAGGCGGCCGCGCCTTCATCCTGTGGACCGCGTTGCAGGCCGACCTGCAGAAGGCCGCCGATGAAGCCGTGGCTGCCAAGGCCAAGGACTACATGGGCCTGATCACGCCTGTGCTGAAGGCCTATCTGACCGACAAGGGCTTCCACGTCGCCTCGCTGGCGATGCAGGTCCACGGCGGTTCGGGCTATACCGAGCACTTCCCGGCCTCGCAGTATCTGCGCGATGCGCGGATCACCATGATCTATGAAGGCACCAACGGCATCCAGGCGCTGGATCTGGTGGGCCGCAAGCTGCCCGCCAACGGCGGCCGCGCCATCATGAGCTGGTTCGCCGACATCGACGCCTTCGTCGGCGAGAACGGCGACGACGAGGCGATCAAGCCCTTCGTCGAGGGCCTGGCCGACGCCAAGAAGAAGCTGCAGGAGGCCACCATGTGGCTGATGCAGAACGGCATGGCCAACCCGGACAACGCCGCCGCCGCCTCGACCGACTACCTGCACATCTTCGGCCTGACGGCCTACGCCTTCCTGTGGGCGCAGATGGCCAAGGCGGCGCAAGGCCGCATCGCGGCCGGGGACGCCGATCCCTATTACGCCAACAAGCTGATGACCGGCCGCTACTTCGTCGAGCGCATCCTGCCCGACGCCGGGGCGCACCTGAAGAAGCTGAAGTCCGGCGCCGAGGTGCTGATGCAAATGCCCGCCGAGGCGTTCTGATCATGAACTTCTCCCTCCCCTTCATGGGGAGGGTGGTCGGCGCGTAGCGACGACCGGGTGGGGAGGGCCAGGCGATGCAAACGCCGCGCCCGCCTTGCCGAAACAGAGATTGCGTCGCCTCGCCGCCCCCACCCGGCTTGGCCGCTCCGCGCCGCCCTTCGGGTCGGCCTGACGGCCTCAGCCACCCTCCCCATGAAGGGGAGGGAGAATGCAGGATCTCCTTTCATGAACGTGCTCAACAGCCCCGATCCCGACTTCATGAAGGAAGAGGAGATCGTCCTCTTCTCCGACTCCGTCGCCAAATGGATCGACGAGCACGCCCCGCAGGAGAAGTTCCAGCAGTGGATCGCCGAGTCCTCGGTGCCGCGCGGGCTGTGGAACGCGGCGGGCGAAGCGGGCCTGCTGGGCCTGTCGCTGCCGGAAGAGGACGGCGGCTTCGGCGGCGACTACCGCCACGAGGTCGTGCTGATGCGCCAGCTGGGCTGGAAGGGCGCGGACCACTTCGGCGTCTCCCTGCACAACGCCATCGTCATGCCCTACGTCTGGCACTACGGCACGGCCGAGCAGAAGGCGCGCTGGCTGCCGCGCCTGCAGTCGGGCGAACTGGTCGGCGCCATCGCCATGACCGAGCCGGGCGCAGGCTCCGACCTGCAAGGAGTGAAGACCACCGCCGTGAAGCAGGGCGACCACTATGTCCTGAACGGCTCCAAGACCTTCATCACCAACGGCCAGCTGGCCAACTTCATCATCGTCGTCGCCAAGACCGACCCGGCCGAGGGCGCCAAGGGCACCAGCCTGATCTGCCTCGAAACCGATGGGGCCGAAGGCTTCGAGCGGGGCCGCAACCTGCACAAGATCGGCATGGAGGCGAACGACACCTCCGAGCTGTTCTTCAACGATGTGAAGGTTCCGCTGGAGAACGTCATCGGCGACACCGAGGGACAGGGCTTCGTCCAACTGATGCAGCAGCTGCCGCAGGAGCGGCTGAACATCGCCGTTCAGGGCGTGGCCGCCGCCGAGCGCGGGCTGGAGGCGACGCTGGCCTACGTCAAGGAGCGCAAGGCCTTCGGCAAGCGCGTCATCGACTTCCAGAACACCCAGTTCAAACTGGCCGAGATCAAGACCAAGCTGACGGTCGCCAAGGTCTTCGTCGACCACTGCATCGGCCTGCACCTGAAGGGCCAGCTGGACGCCGCCACGGCCTCGATGGCCAAATACTGGGTGACGGACATCCAGGGCGAGACCATCGACGAGATGCTGCAGCTGTTCGGCGGCTACGGCTATATGACCGAATATCCGATCGCCCAACTGTACAAGGACGCCCGCGTCCAGCGCATCTACGGCGGGACGAACGAGATCATGAAACTGCTGATCGCGCGGACGTTGTAAGGGCGCCGTGCGGCGCCCAAGGGAGATCAGGGACGGATGGCCGCCCATAGCGAGACGGACCTGTCAGAAGCGCTGCGCGCCGTCGAATCCCTGATGGCCAAATGCGAGAAGGCTGTCCTGAAGCTGGCCCCCGGCGCGGGGCGGCACACCCTTCTCGTCCGCCGCATCGCCGCCTTGAAGATCGCGCGCAATCTGATCGAGGAGCGGCTGGACGCGACGCGCTGAGGCGCGGGTCTTGCGGCCCCCTTGCGATGATGTACAGAACTTCGTACATTATCACTTATGAACGCCATCTCTGTCTCCGAACTGCGCAAGAACCTGGCCGCGACCATCGACCGGGTGACGGCGGATCACGACTATACGATCATCACCCGCGAGGGCGGCAAGCCGGCGGCGGTGCTGATGTCGCTGGAGGACTTCGCCTCCTGGCAGGAGACGGAGTATCTGCTGCGCAGCCCAGCAAACGCGGAACGCCTGCGTAAGGCTGTCGCTGAGCTGGACGCCGGTAAGGGCCAGGCTCGCGATCTGATCGAATGAAGCTGACGTTTCATGAAAGTGGCTGGGAAGACTACCTCTACTGGCAATCCGCCGACCGCAAGCAACTCAAGAAGATCAACGGCCTGATCCGCGAATGCCTGCGGACGCCCTTTAGCGGAACCGGCAAGCCGGAACCTCTGAAAGGCGAGTTCTCCGGCTGGTGGTCGCGCCGCATCGACCAGGAACATCGGCTGATCTATCGCGCGACCGAAGACACCCTGCTGATCGCGCAGTGCCGCTATCATTACGGTCGCTGAGGCGCCCTATCGCAGCAGCAGGGCGCCCGCGATCAGGGCGCCGGCGAGCACAATCGAAGCGGCGATCCACCGCCCGGCCGAGACGATCGACCGGGCGGTTTCTTTGTCCGACGATGCAGCGGCGACAGGGTCGGCCGTCAGGCGGCGCGAGGCGGCGCGGATCAGGCGGGGCAGGTCGTCGCTGGCCGCCGACAGGTCCAAAAGGGCGCCGATCAGGCGGTTGCGCACCGCCTCGGGGCTGCGGCTGGAGAAGAGGGCGCGGCTCCAGGCGCCCTTCATCGTCTTGACCAGGTCGAAGTCGGGGTCGACGCGCGACAGCACCCCCTCGATCGTCACCAGCGCCTTGAGGATCAGCACCAGATCGGGCGGGGCGGCCACCCGTTCCTGCCGCATCAGCCCCATCAGATCGGCGACGATGGCGGGCAGGTCGACCGCGCCCTGACCGTGGCGGGCGATCAGCCGTTCGGCCCCGGCGGTCAGGCTGGTGCGCGAGACGTCCGTCCCCTCGGTCCAGTCGGCCAGCACCTCGGCCATGCGGGCGCCGTCGCCGGCGGCCAGCGACTGGACGAAGCTGATCAGTTCGGCGCGGCGGCGCGGGGTGACGGTCCCGACCATGCCGAAGTCCAGCAAGCCCACCCGGTCGCCGGGCAGGCCGCGCAGGTTGCCGGGGTGGGGGTCGGCGTGAAACCGGCCGTTGACCAGCACCATGTCCAGCACCGCCTCGGCGCCGACGCGGGCCAACCTTTGCGGATCGACGCCCGCCGCCCTCAGCCGCGCCGCATCCACGGGAGGCACGCCGTCGAGATAGTCCTGCACCAGCACGCTGTCGGTCGTGTGCGGCCAATAGACGGCCGGGATGACCACATCGCGGTTCCCGGCGAAGTCGGCGGCGAAGCGGTCGACATTGCGGCCCTCGGTGGTGAAGTCCAGCTCGTCCAGCATGGCCTCGGTCAGCTGGGCGATCAGGGCGCGCGGACGATAGCGGGCGATCTCGGCGCTGGACTGTTCGGCGCGGCGCGCCAGTTCGGCGATCAGGCGCAGGTCGGCCTCGACGCGCGGACGCACGCCGGGGCGGCGGATCTTGACCACCACCTCGGTCCCGTCGTGCAGGGCGGCGCGGTGCACCTGGGCGATGGAGGCGGCGGCCAGCGGCGCCGCGTCGAAACGGGCGAAGACCTGTTCCGGCGGCCCGCCGAGCGCGGCCTCGACCTCGGGCCGCAGCGTCTCGAAGTCGAGGGTGGGCCCGGCGCTCTGAAGCTGTTCGAACTCGATGATCCAGTCGGCGGGCAGCAGGTCCGAGCGGGTGGACAGTATCTGGCCCAGCTTGACGAAGGTGGGGCCCAGCGCCTCCAGCGCCTGACGGGTGCGGCGCGACAAAGGCTCGGGCCCGTCGGCATGGGCCTCGCCGCCGCCGAGACCGAGGCGCAGCAACACGGCCTCAAGCCCGAAGCGGGCGGCGACGCCTGAAATCTCGGCCAGACGTTTTCGATCGCGCGCCGCTACGGCCAAGGTTGTGAACATGACAGACGAACGCGGGGCAGGCTCGGCGCGTTCCCATCAGGCCGATGGTTGGTCGTCTCTGCGAAAGCGCGATATGCAGGCGCCATGATCCGTCTTCATGTTCAGGGCGACCTCGCCCCCGGCGCCGCCGTGGCGCCCACGCTCGACCAGTCGCGCTATCTGACGCAGGTGATGCGATTGAAGGCGGGCGACGAACTGCTGGTCTTCAACGGCCGCGACGGGGAGTGGCGCGTCAGCGTCGCCGAGGTGCTGAAGAAGGGCGTCATCCTGCGCGCCGAGGAACAGACGCGGCCGCAGGTCTATGGCCCCGATCTGGAGCTGATCGTCGCCGTGGTGAAGAAGGCCCGCATCGAGACCATCGTCGAGAAGGCCGCCGAACTGGGCGCCAAGCGGGTGCGGCTGGCGCTGACCCATCGCACCAACGCCGACCGTCTGCGGCTGGACCGGCTGGACGCCATCGCCGAGGAGGCCGCCGAGCAGACGGGCCGCCTGGACGTGCCCCTCGTGGATGATCCGGTGAAGCTGGACGCCCTGCTGGACGGCTGGGAGGCGGGGCGGCGGCTGATGTTCTGCGATGAGACGGGCGGCGCGCCGGCGGTGTCGGCGTTGACGCCCTTTTCTCCCTCCCCCTTGTGGGGAGGGTCGTCGGCGCGCAGCGGCGACGGGGTGGGGGCGGCGGCCTCCGCCCTCCCCACCCGGTCGCTACGCGACCACCCTCCCCATGAAGGGGAGGGAGAAGGTCGGTGGGCCATTCTGATCGGACCGGAGGGCGGGTTCTCGCCCGAGGAGGGCGAGCGGCTGCGGTCCCTGCCCTTCACCACCGCCGTCTCGCTGGGGCCGCGCATCCTGCGGGCCGACACCGCCGCCATCGCCGCCATGACCCTGTGGCAGGCGGCGGTCGGCGACTGGGATCGCTAGACCATTTTCGGTTCAGTCGAAATCGACGGAACCCAGAACAATGGTCCAGATTCATCTGGAGCGAATATCTGAGTTGAGTTGGACATGCGTCCAACTCAACCGATTTCGCTCTAGAAGTTTCCGCCGCCCCCTTGAGCATGGCCGACGGCTGGCCCATCTAGCCGCGACAGCAGAGGTTACAGATGTCCGACACGGCGCCCCTTTCCAGAGACCAACTGATCCACGCCATGTCGAAGGGCGAGAAGCCCCGCGATCAATGGCGCATCGGCGCCGAGCACGAGAAGTTCGGCTTCGACAAGTCGACCCTGCGCCGCCCCGCCTATGAGGGCGAAAACGGCATCCTGGCCATGCTGACGGGCCTTCAGCGCTTCGGCTGGTCGCCAGTCGAGGAAGCCGGCCGCGTCATCGCCCTGGAGCGCAAGAACGCCGAGGGCTTCAGCGCCTCGATCAGTCTGGAGCCGGGCGGACAGTTCGAACTGTCGGGCGCCCCGCTGAAGGACATCCACGACATCTGCAACGAGACCGGCCAGCACCTGATGGAGGTCAAGCAGGTCGCGGACCAGTTGAACCTGGGCTTCCTGGGCCTGGGCTTCGACCCGATGTGGCGGCGCGAGGACATCCCCGTCATGCCCAAGGGCCGCTATGCCATCATGCGCGCCTACATGCCCAAGAAGGGCGATCTGGGCCTGGACATGATGCTGCGCACCTGCACCATCCAGGCGAACCTCGACTTCGACAGCGAAGCCGACATGGTCATGAAGTTCCGCACGTCGCTGGCGCTGCAGCCTATCGCCACCGCCCTGTTCGCCAACAGCCCCTTCACCGAGGGCAAGCCGAACGGCTTCCTGTCGGCGCGCGCCAACGTCTGGACCGACACCGACCCCGACCGCACGGGGATGCTGGACTTCGTGTTCGAGGACGGCTTCGGCTACGAACGCTACGCCGACTATGCGCTGGACGCGCCGATGTATTTCGCCAAGCGCGGCGAGACCTATGTCGACCTGTCGGGTCAGTCGTTCCGCGCCTTCATGGACGGCAAGCTGGACGCCCTGCCGGGCGATCGCGCCACGGCCAAGGACTGGGCCGACCACCTGACCACCCTCTTCCCCGAGGTGCGGCTGAAACAGTATCTGGAGATGCGCGGCGCCGACGGCGGGCCGTGGAGCCGCATCTGCGCCCTGCCCGCCCTGTGGGCCGGGATCCTGTATGACGCGCCGTCGCTCGCGGCGGCCTGGGATCTGTGCAAGGACTGGGACATCGCCGATCACGAGCGCCTGCGCCGCGACGTGACGCGACTGGGCCTGAAGGCCGAGGTCAACGGCCGCAGCGTGCGCGACATCGCCGTCGACATGGTCAACATCGCCAAGCAGGGCCTGAAGAACCGCGCCCGCTTCTCGGGCGGCATGGTGGACGAGCGCGGCTACATCACCGAACTGGAAGACATCGCCGACAGCGGCGTGACCTCGGCCGACCGGCTGCTGGAGCTGTACAACGGCGAGTGGAGCGGCGACATCAGCCGCGTCTATCGCGACATGGCCTATTGAAGCTCTCCTGAGGGGCGAGCCGCAAGGCGCCCTTAACCGGCCGGCGCTAGGGTGAGGTCCAGCCTGCCTTCAGGACCGCGCCTCAGGACCGCCCATGCCCCTCACTCCGGCCGCCGCCCCTTCCTCGACGGGACAGCCGCAGCCGCCGCCTGACGCCGGGGTCGATCTGGCGACCTTCTTCGACGTGTCCCTGGACCTGCTGGTGATCCGCGACCTGGAGGGGCGGATCGTGCGGGTCAGCGCCTCCTGGGCTTCGACCCTGGGCTATCGGCCCGAGGAACTGGTCGGGCTGGCCATACTGACCCTGGTTCACCCCGACGACCTGCCCGGCACCCTGGGCAGCGTGACCGAAGTCGAGACGCGCCGCCCTGGCGATCCGGTGCTCGGCCACGTCAACCGCTATCGCCACAAGGACGGCCGCTACGTCACCCTGGAATGGCGGGCGCAGAAGTTCGGCGACCGCATCTACGCCGTGGCCCGCGACGTGACCGCCAAGGCGGCGGCGGAGCGCGCCCTGATCGAGGCCAAGGCCGCGGCCGAGGCCGCCAACCGCGCCAAGTCCGACTTCCTGGCCAATATGAGCCATGAAATCCGCACGCCGCTGAACGGGGTCATCGGCGTCATCGACGCCCTGGCGCGCACGCCGCTGTCGCCGCAACAGGCGGAAATGGTCGAACTGGTCCGCAGTTCGGGCGTAACCCTGGAGCGGCTGGTCACAGACATCCTGGACGTGTCGCGCATCGAATCCGGACGCATGACGCTGGAAGTCCGCCCGTTCGATCTGGACGACGCCCTGACCCCGGCCATCGCGCCCCTGCGCGGGCTGGCCGAGGAGAAGGGCCTGACCTTCCGTCTCGAACGCACCGAGACCGCGCGCGGCGTCTTCAACGGCGACGTGGTGCGGATCCGCCAGATCCTGAGCAATCTGCTGTCCAACGCCGTCAAGTTCACCGCGCGAGGCCAGGTCGCCGCACATATCGACCTGCTGGACATGGGCGACGGCGCCGCCCTGCTGACGCTGGAGGTGCGCGACACCGGCATCGGCTTCGGCGCCGACCATGCGGCGCAGTTGTTCCAGCGCTTCAGCCAGGCCGACGCCTCAATCACCCGGCGCTTCGGCGGGGCCGGGCTGGGCCTGTCCATCTGCCAGGCCCTGGTCGAGATGATGGGCGGGCGCATCGAAGCCGAGTCGGCCCTGGGCGAAGGCAGCCGGTTCCGGGTCGAGCTGCCGCTGACGCGCATCGCCTCCCTGGCCCAGTTCGACGCGGCCTACGCCGAGGAAGCGGCGCCGGACGCGCCGCCTTGCGACTCTCGCCTCCGCGTCCTGCTGGCCGAGGATCATCCGATCAATCAGCGGGTGGTGCAGTTGATCCTGGGGGACAGCGTCGAGCTGACTCTGGTCGAGAACGGCGAACAGGCGGCGGCCGCCTTCACCGCTGAGCGGTTCGACCTGGTGCTGATGGACATGCAGATGCCGGTGATGGACGGGCTGAGCGCCACGCGCGCCCTACGCGAGATCGAGGCCGCCTACCCGGCGCGCCCGCGCGCGCCGGTGATCATGCTGAGCGCCAACGCCATGGCCGAGCATCAGGAACAGGCCACCCAGGCGGGGGCCGACCTTCACCTGGCTAAGCCCGTCACGGCCGAAGCGCTGACGGCCGCCGTCCGCAGGGCGCTGGGCGGCCGCGCGGTCCAGCCCGACTGACCTAGCCCAGCCAGCCGGCGATCATGGTCCGCAGCGGATTGGCCGGATCGGACAGCAGCCGCGCCGTCATGGCTAGGGAAATGACCACCAGCAGGGGGCGGATCAGCCGCGGGCCGAAGCGCATGGCCGCGTGCGAGCCCATGCGGCCGCCCACGAACTGACCCACCGCCATGATCCCGGCCAGCGCCCAGACCACATGGCCGCCGACCGCCAGGACGACGATGCCGACGACATTGCTCATCAGGTTCAGCGCCTTGGTGTGCGCCGTCGCCCGCGTCAGCCCCATGCCCAGCAGCATGACGAGGCTGAGCGCGAAGAACGACCCCGTCCCCGGCCCGAAGAAGCCGTCGTAAAAGCCGATCCCGCCCGCCACGAAGGCATAGGCCAGCGGCGTCAGCCGGGCGTGGGCGTCCTCGTCCGCCGCCTTGGGGCCGAGCAGGAAATAGAGGGCGATGCCGACCAGCAGCACGGGCAGCAGGATCATCAGCCACCGCGTGTCGACCAGGGTGACGGCGAAGGCGCCCAGTCCCGCCCCGACCGCGACGAGAACCAAGGGCCAACGGATCAGGCGGAAATCCACCCGCCCCTTGCGCCAGAAATTCCACAGGGCGCTGGCCGTGCCGACGCTGCCCTGAACCTTGTTGGTGGCGATGGCTGCGACCGGGTTCAGCCCCACCGACAGCAGGGCCGGCAAGGAGATCAGCCCCCCGCCCCCGGCGATGGCGTCGATGAAGCCGGCGATCACCGACGCGACGCCCAACAGGGCGATGATTTCAGGCGTCAGTTCCGGCACGCTTCGACACTCCCGCGACGCTGGCGCTATAGCCCCCCGGTCGCCGTCGCGCCATCGTCTCGTCTTTGGCTTGGACAGCAAGGCCGCGACAGGCTCATAGTGGCGTTCTTCCAGGGGGAAGCGCGCCGGAGGATCCGTGTCGTTCATCGCCGCCGTGACGTCCGCCCTGATTTTAGCCGCCCCGCCTCAGGCGGCGACGGCGTCGCCCGCCTCGCCGTCCGCCTCATCCTCCGCGCCGATGTCTGTTGCGCCGACCAGGCCCCAGTGGCTGCTGTCGCGCGAAGGACGGCAGGTCGTTTTCCGCGGCGCCTTGAACCCCGCATCCAGCGCGGCCCTGGTCGAAGCGCTGTCGGACAAGGACGCCGAGGGGCTGATCATCGACAGCGGCGGCGGCGACGACAACGCCGCCCTGGACGCGGCTGAGGTGATCCTGGCGCGGCGACTGCCCGTGACGGTGCGGGGCCAGTGCACGTCCGCCTGCGCCAACGCCGTCTTCGCCGCCGGAGCAACGCGGATCATAGAGCGGGCGGGGTTCGTCAGCTTTCACCACTCCTCACCGGTGATCGAGGCCAACTATCAAAGGCTGAACGAGGCCGTCCCCGAGGAGATCGCCCGCGGCGCCCGGCGGACGCGCGCCCTCTACGCCGCACGCGGGGTCGATCCCGCCATACTGGACTGCGCCGCCGCCCGGGTCGGCCTGTCCACCCTCCAGACCGAAGTTCGGATTCCCGGCGAGATCGCGCCGCGCGCCGCCTGGTTGTCGCGCCACTCCCTGTGGATACCGCATGAAGCGACCCTGCGCCGCTACGGCCTGGAATTCACCCGCTGGGGCCGACCGCCCAGCCGCCGCGACGTCCTGGCCCGCCTGCGCCCGCCCAACCCGCGCGCCGTGGTCTTCGGCCGGGCGGATGACTGCGTGTCGGACTGAGGCGGGGCGCGACAACCAGGCGGCGCGCTTAATGTCCGGAAGCTGGATTGAGGCGAACTTCGCTTCACGCCCCCTAGCAGACCTCGGATTCGACAACACCTAAGCTGACGAGGTCGCTGTAATTGGGCGGATCGCAATCGATCCCAACCCACAGGTCATCTTGGTCGCCGACGAAATCTTTGCCTCCCGTCCCTACCCAGAAGGAGCCATTGGTCGTTCCGTGTTTGACCCCGACAACCCGCTGATGTTCGTCATCAGGCAAGGTAAAAAATTCAACCGACGTGAGGGTCGAGCCGATCAAACTAATCCAACAATCACCAGCAGCCTGAATGCGATCCAATGAATGCGCGATCCATGCAGCATCCTTTGCTGTCGCCAGAACGAAACGATCCTCTGCCTGCTGCCAAGAAAGGTTGATGGCATTCTGATTGGTAAAGCGGACAAATGCCGCACCGGAAAACGAATACGACGCCATTTGCAGTTCTGAAGCCAGTTGCGGCGTATCGGCGGTGATCGGCATCCAAACCAAACCCGCGATTTCCTTCCCCAAGACAGGGCGGTAGACTTCTATCCAATCTGTCATGCCGTCAGAGAGCATGGCCCACGTCCGCTTTCCACCCCTTTCAGACCTTCACACCATCCGCTTTCCGTAGCCGCCGTCGGCGATTTCTGCGATCAAACGGCCTGCATCAGGAGGCTAGGTCATGGCGGAATCCATCCATATCGGCGTCGGCGGCTGGACGTTCGAGCCGTGGCGCGGGGTCTTCTATCCCGAGGGGCTGGTGCAGAAGCGGGAGCTGGAGTTCGCCAGCCGGGCGCTGACCTCGATCGAGATCAACGGCACCTATTATTCGACCTTCAAACCCGACAGCTGGGCGAAGTGGCGCGACGAGACGCCGGACGGCTTCGTCTTTTCGGTCAAGGCCAGCCGCTATTCCACCAACAGAAAGGTTCTGTCCGACGGCGCCGAGAGCTTCGAGCGGTTCCTGTCGCAGGGGCTGACGGTGCTGGGCGACAAGCTGGGGCCGATCAACTGGCAGTTCATGGGAACCAAGACGTTCGAGCCCGAGGATTTCGAAGGCTTCCTGAAGCTGTTGCCCAAGGAGAAGGACGGGGTGCGACTGCGCCACGCGCTGGAGGTACGCAACCCGACCTTCGCCACCGAACAGTTCTATGATCTGGCGCGCAAATACGGCGCGGCCGTCGTCTATGCGGTCGACGACGAGGAGCCGACCTGGCCCCAGATCGACGAGGCGACGGCCGACTTTACCTACGCCCGGCTGATGTCCAGCCGCGAGGACGAGCCGACGGGCATGACCTCAGGAGAGCTGGACGCCGTGGCGAAACAGGCGCGCGGCTGGGCCGAGCGCGGCGACGTCTTCGCCTACTTCATCTCGGGGGCCAAGGTGCGGAACCCGGCGGCGGCCCAGGCGCTGATCGCCAAGCTGAAGGACTGAACCCATGCCCATCGCCACGCGCGCCTTCGCCGCGACCGCCGCCGACCAGCCGCTGAGCCCCTACAGTTTCGAGCGGCGCGATCCGGGGCCGGACGACGTGGCGATCGAGATCAAATACTGCGGCGTCTGTCACTCGGACCTGCATGTGGTGAAGAACGACCTGGGCGGCACGCGCTATCCCATCGTGCCGGGCCATGAGATCGCCGGGGTGGTGACGGCGGTCGGCGCGAACGTCACCCGGTTCAAGGAAGGCGACCGCGTCGGCGTGGGCTGCATGGTGGACAGTTGCCGGACCTGTTCGGCCTGCCGCGAGGGGCTGGAGCAGTATTGCGAGCCGGGCATGACCCAGACCTACGGCTCGCGCGATCCGAAGGGGCAAGCCGTCGGCCAGACCATCACCCAGGGCGGCTATTGCGACCGCATCACGGTGGATCAGGCCTTCGTGCTGAAGATCCCCGACAGCCTGCCGCTGGACGCCGCCGCGCCCCTGCTGTGCGCGGGCGTGACCACCTGGTCGCCGCTGAAGACCTGGGGCGTGGGGCCGGGGTCGAAGGTGGCGGTGATCGGCCTGGGCGGGCTGGGCCATATGGCGGTCAAACTGGCCGCCGCCCTGGGCGCCGAGGTGACGGTGCTGTCGACCTCGGACCGCAAGAAGGCCGACGCCGAGCGGATGGGCGCCCGGCATTTCCTGATCAACTCGGACGCAGACGCCATGAAGGCGGCGGCCGAGCAGTTCGACCTGATCATCAACACCGTCTCGGCCACGCATGAGATCGCCAGTCACGTCAATCTGCTGGCGCGCGACGGGACCATGGTCATGCTGGGCCTGACGACCGAGGGGCTGCCGGTCTTCGCCATGCCCTTGCTGTGGCGGCGCCGGCGCATCGCCGGCTCGCTGATCGGCGGCATCCGCGAGACGCAGGAGATGCTCGACTTCTGCGGCGAACACGGGATCGTGTGCGAGATTGAGGTGATCGCACCCGATCAGATCAACCAAGCTTATGAACGGATGGAGCGGTCGGACGTGCGCTACCGCTTCGTCATCGACATGGGCCGTATGGCCGCGACGGCATAACCCCGTCTTCTCGTTCGCCGCCAGCCGCGCTAAGGCTGTCAGCAAGGGAGACGGACGGCGTCGCGACCATGACGACCGCCGCACAGGACAGGGAGACGTCATGACGCGTACCGCATTCGTCACCGGGGGCACCCGGGGCATCGGCAAGGCGATCGTTCAACGACTGAAGGAAGACGGGCTGCAGGTCGCGGCCGGTTATTCCGGCAACACCGAGGCCGCAGAGGCCACCGCCCGCGAACTGGGCGTCATGGTGGTGAAGGGCAACGTCGGCTCGTTCGAGGATTGCGAGCGGGCGGTCAGGGAGGTCGAGGCGCAGTTGGGCCCCATCGACGTCCTGGTGAACAACGCCGGCATCACGCGCGACGGCTTCTTCCACAAGATGAGCGCGGACCAGTGGTCCGACGTGATCCGCGTCAACATGGACAGCGTCTTCAACATGACGCGCCAGGTCATCAACGGCATGCGCGACCGGGGCTTCGGCCGCATCGTCAACATCTCCTCGATCAACGGCCAGAAGGGCCAGATCGGCCAGACCAACTATTCCGCCGCCAAGGCCGGGATGATCGGCTTCACCAAGGCCCTGGCCCTGGAGAACGCGCGCAAGGGCGTGACCGTCAACTGCATCGCGCCGGGCTATATCGACACCGAAATGGTCGGCGCCATGGACCAGAAGGTGCTGGACGCCATCGTGGCTCAGATCCCCGTCGGCCGCCTGGGCAAGGGCGAGGAGATCGCCGACATGGTGTCCTGGCTGTCGGGCGAGCGTGCCGGATATGTCACAGGCTGTACGCTCTCGCTCAACGGCGGGCAGTACCTGGTTGGATAAGCCGCGTTCGCCCAAAATCCGCCGTTCGCGCGTATCACCTCTGAAAACATGAGGACTGCGGTCGAAGTCGTGGCGGAGAAACCGCCTGCCTTCATCCTCGCGACGCATCGCGCCGCGAGGAGCAGACGCGCGCGCGCCTGGCGCCGGTCCGGCATGACGGCGGGGCTTACCCTTTTCCTTGCCTGCGGGGCTGTCGCCGCCGAAGCGACGGCCCAGACCCGATCCAACGCCCAGGCCGAGCAGAGTCGGGCCATCCGCGACCAGTCGATCATCCGCACCACGCCGCCGCCGGGGCGCTACACCTCCGAGGCGGGCCAGTCCTTCATCCTGGACCAGGCGGGGTCGCTGACCCTGCTGCGGTTCGAGCGATCGACCGAGACCTGGGCGCTGCGGCCGTCCTCGGCCCCGCGCGGCGACACCATCTATCGCAACGACGCCGGCGATCAGGTGCTGCGCGTCACCACCGGCGGCGGCATCACCGTCTATACGACGCGCGCGCCCGGCGGCTCGCCCGTGTCCCTGGCCGGACCGCCGGTCAGCCTGGCCCCCCCGTCGTTGGGGCCTGTGCAGATGTTCAACCTGATGGCGCGACGCAGCGGCCTGGTGTCGGAAGCCATGGGTCGGTTGGTGCGCATCAACCTGGACGGCCAGGAATCCGAAGCCCTGTGCATCGAGGCGCTGATCGTCACCACCGACGCGGTGGTTCGCATCGCCCGGTCGCCCAGCGCCCGCCCCTTCCTGGACCGATTGCGCAGCATCACCATCATCGAGGGGCAGCGCTCGTCCGTGACCTATTCCGGCGGCGATCTGCGGGTCGTGGTCGACCCCCGGCGCGGCATCGCCGGCCGCCCGTCGTCTGCGCGCGTCATCCGGGCCGTCATCCCGCAGGACTGACATTGGACCAACGGTCCGCCGCGCCGCATCTGCCCTTTCGCGCCCATTGGGCGTATGAGGGCCGCCATACTCACCATCACAGAGGCTGATTTCACAGTGACCTCTTCCCTCACCGCCGTCTCCGCCGAAGATCAGGCCAAGACCCGCGCCATCGTCCCGGTGTCGATGAAGGGCTATGACGCCGACTTTCAGGCCTTCTCGGACGCCCTGGGCGCCTCCTTCGCCCGCTACGGCTTTGCCGTTATCGCGGACCACGGTCTGGATCAGGGGCTGATCGACGCCGCCGTCAACGACGCCAAGGCCTTCTTCGCCCTGCCCGAGGATGTGAAGCGTCAGTATCACCAGGCCGGCACGGGCGGCGCGCGCGGCCTGACCCCGTTCGGCGTCGAGGCGGCCAAGGGCGCCAAGGCCGTGGACCTGAAGGAGTTCTGGCACACGGGCCGCGAGCTGCCGGAAGGCCATCCCTATCGCCAGTACATGCGTGACAACGTCTGGCCGACCGAGGTGGCGGGCTTCCGCGAGCACGTCTACGGCCTGTACGACGGTCTGGACGAACTGGGCCGCCGCATCCTGAAGGCCATCGCCCGCTATCTGAAGCTGGACGACGCCTATTTCGAAGACAAGGTCCAACTGGGCAACAGCGTGCTACGCCTGCTGCACTATCCGCCGATCCCGGCCGACGCCGAGGGCGTGCGCGCGGGCGCCCATGAGGACATCAACGTCATCACCCTGCTGCTGGGCGCCGAAGAGGCCGGGCTGCAGCTGAAGGATTCGGACGGCGAATGGCTGGACATCGCCCCGCCGCCGGGGGCGCTGGTGGTCAACATCGGAGACATGCTGCAGCGGCTGGTCAACCACGTCCTGCCGTCGACGACCCACCGCGTGGTCAATCCGGCGCCCGAGCGTCGCGGCTTCGCCCGCTATTCGACGCCCTTCTTCCTGCACTTCAACCCGGACTTCCCGATCGAGACCCTGCCGTCGACGATCACGCCTGACAACCCGGACCGCTATGCGGGCAAGACCATCCTGGCCGAGGACTTCCTGACCGAACGCCTGAAGGAAATCCGCCTGATCTGACCGGGCGGGACGACTGAAAAGCACGAAGGGCCGGCGGATCGCTCCGCCGGCCCTTTTTCTTGCCCGCCGATTGTCTGCGTCAGCGCGCGATGCGCAGGCGGGTGATATCGCGACCGATGGCGCGGAAGGCTTCCTTAAGGTCGGTATTCTTGTTCGGCGTAAAGAAGTGCTCCTTGCTGGTGGCGCACTTATCCATGACCTCATAGGCCGTATCCACGCCCGCCCCGCCTGTGCTGGTGCTGAGGTTGAAGCCGACCGTGTAGATGACGATATTCTCCTTCTTCATCCCCTCACAGAGCGCCACGGACTGGGCGAAGGGGGTGCCGTTCGGCGCGCTGCAGTTGATCTGATAGTTGGCGTTGCCGGCGGATCCGTTGCTGGGGGCGTCATGCGAGATCACGCCCTGGCAATAGGGGTTGTTGAACTCCCCGTCCGTCATCAGCACGACGGCCTTCAGCGTCTTGGAGGGGTCATAAGGATTGGCGCTGCTGGCGGAAGGCCAGACGGTATTGAAGTTCGGCGAGACCGCATACCAACCCCATTCAATGCCGATCTGTCCCGCTGTCGAACCGGCCGCCTGATAGGCGTCGATCTGACTGTCCAGCCCTTTCACGCTTCCCTTGTCGTCAACCTGATTGGTCAAGGGCGTGAGCGTATTGCTCAGGCAACGGTTGTCGCCGTGCGGGTAGTTGCGGCCGCCCCACTCGTCCCGCTCCAACGTTCGGCCTGGACTGCGGTCTGTCGGGATCAGTGCACCGGACCTATTCCGTTCGGTCCACAAACGTTCGCTGACACAGGTGCTCGAAGACAGGTCACGCAAGGTGCGATTGTCGCGACCGATGAAATAGCGTCGTTCGCAGCCGTCATAACCGCACTGAACGGATCCCCCTCTAGAGTAGGCGGATTGCTCTGGCCCCCATAGGCCGACGCTGAACTGGTCGTCGGAAATCTTCTTCACCTGGAAGGTGTTGTTGAGCGCGCTCATGCCCTGAACGCCCGAAACCTTCACCCAATCGCCCGTCGAGAGCGTGTGCTGGGTTGATGTCACCCATACCTGACAATCGGGCGCCCAGCACCGACGGAAACTACCGGTATTGTTGCGGCCGTTGCCCGAAAAGCCGGAAACTTGGAAGCTATTGGTCGTCACAGACGACACGCGATGGACGCGATTGTTCAATCCTGAAGAGGCGTTGCTGACGCCGCTGATCCAGACGTAATCGTCCTTTTTCAGCCCGTGATTGTTGGCGGTCAGAGTGCCGCCCGAAACGCGCGAAAGCGACTTGCCTGCATCCGCCCAATCTGCGCCCTCTATCACCGTCGACGCCTGCAGCGGCCCCCGCGCCTTAGCGGCGTAGTCGCCCAGGTTCACGCCCATGGAATAGGGCACCAGGGCCACGCGCGAGGTAAAGGGCGTCTGCTCCTTCTGCACCACGAGACCCACCAGCTCCTTGGCCGCTTCCTTCAAGCTGGTCAGCGGAGAGCCGGACATCGAACCGGTGATGTCCAGCACCAGCGCCACCTCCACATTGCGTGAGGCGCGCAACACCTGCGAACTGGTGCTGACCGGAAGGTAGTCGTCCATGAGCTTGCCGTAGGGCGGCAGGAAGACATTGGCGACCAGCACCTTCACATCGACCCTGGCTTCAGCCTCTACCCGTCGATTGTCGACCAGAACGAAACTGGCGGTGTCTCCGTCCTTGTCGAAATAACCCGGCATGTTGGCCTGCAACGCCGCCATGCCAATTCGATTGATGTTGAAGTCGTCGCTGTACTTCGAGCGCGCCGCGGCCAGGGCGGCGGCGTCTAGGGCGTCCTGGAGTTGAGCC
This sequence comes from Brevundimonas sp. Soil_N_31, assembly GCF_057655995.1. Taxonomy (NCBI): domain Bacteria; kingdom Pseudomonadati; phylum Pseudomonadota; class Alphaproteobacteria; order Caulobacterales; family Caulobacteraceae; genus Brevundimonas; species Brevundimonas sp. Soil_N_31. Next base: position 3,375 of record NZ_JBDGLE010000004.1, on the reverse strand, counting down.
TTCACCTTGGACGCCTGGTGAATATCGACGGCGCCGAGGGTGATCATCATCAGAATCGGCAGGGCGATGGCGAACATCAGCGCGACGTTGCCCTGGGTCTGGCGCATCAGGCGGCGGACGAAGAGGCGTGCGCCCCGCCCGGCTCGTTTCAGACCGTGTGTCACCCTTCAGACCCCGTCGTCGCGCGCGGACGCAAGGGTCCGCAATCGACCTCAGCATGACGCGGGTCCGTTAAGGCTTGGCCCCCCGTTCACGGTTAACGGCGGGTTGCGAAACGGCCCGCGTCAGCGGCGGTCGACGCAGGCGTCCAGTCCCTGTTCGCGCACCGTGCCCATGGCCGCCTGGATGCGGGCGGCGCGACGGCGGACATAGGGGCCGGGCGATCCGGCGTTGTAGCGGCGCGGGCTGGGCAGGATGGCGGCCAGGCGGGCGGCCTCGCGCGCCGTCAGCTTGTCCGCGCTCTTGTCGAACCAGTGGCGCGAGGCGGCCTCGGCGCCATAGACGCCCGGCGCCCATTCGGCGACGTTCAGATACATCTCCATGATCCGCCGCTTGCCCCAGCCGATCTCGATCAGGCCGGTGTAGCCGACCTCCAGCCCTTTCCTGACCCAGTCGCGGCCGGGCCACAGGAAGACGTTCTTGGCGGTCTGCTGGCTGATGGTCGAAGCGCCGCGCCTCTTGTCCGAGCCGCGCTGTTCGGCGCGTTCGTTGGCCTCCATCGCCTTCTGGATGGCCTCAACGTCGAAGCCGTGGTGCCGACAGAAGCGGGCGTCCTCGGCGGCGATCACCGCCTCGACCAGACGCGGCGAGATGCGGTCCAGCGAGCGCCAGCGATAGTCCATGCCGTGCCCGGCCGCCGCCTGCTTGACCATCAGGATGGTCGCCGGCGGCGGCAGGAAGCGATGCACCGCCACCCCGGCCAGCGGGAACAGGGCCAGGATCAGCAGAAAGGTCAGGAGCGGCCGCCGCTTGCGGTGTTTCGCACGGGTCATGGACGAAGCATGGCTCAGGAAGGTTGAGAAATCACAGCGATACTTGCCGAACCGCCGTCGCGGGGCTGGATCCTCGGGTCAAGCCCGAGGATGACGGCAGGGAGGCGCCGTTTCAGAGCGAGACCACGCCGGCATGGCCGTCCTCGTCCGCCCAGGCGATGCGGGCGGCGCCGGAACTCATGGCCAGGGCGGTGATGGGGGCGCCCTTGTCCTGTTTGACGAACTGAAGGCCGCGCCCGGCCGGGTCGGCCCACCAGACGCGCCCGTCTTCCAGCCCGGCCGCCAGACGGCCGTGGGCGGGGGCGGCGGCGACCTGGGCGATCAGGGTCGTCTCGTCATAGCCGATCTCGGTCGCCTCGCGCCCCATCGGCCCGTTGGAGCCGACGAAGGGCCACAGCACCACGCCCTGCGCGCCCGAGGTTGCCAGAAGCTGCCCCTTGGCCATGAAGGCGAAGCTCTTGATCTTGGACGGATAGCCGCCCATCCGCATGTTCTTCTGATCCTTCAGACGCCAGCCGTGCAGCTGGTTGTCCTGCATCGAGGTGACGACATAGGCGCCGTCGGTCGAGAAGCCGACCGCCAGGTGCGACCCGGCCCAGGCCAGCTTGGTCGGCTGCTGCTGCTCGATGCGGGCGTACCACAGCCAGGCGCCGCCATAGGTCGAGGCGGCGATGCGGCGGCCCTTGGGGTCGAAGGCCACGCCCGAGACGGTGCGCTCGTGCTGGAAGTCGCGGCGGAAGTGCGGATCCTTGACGTCCAGCACGCTCAGCGCGCGGCCCGAGGAGAAGGCGATCAGGCCCGACTCGGCCGAGGCGGCCACGGCGTCGATCCATTGGCCCTTGGTCTGGGCCAGCAGGACGGCCTCGCCCTCGCGGCTCCAGACCAGCTTGCCGTCGTCGCCGCCGGTGACGATCCCCTCGCCCGAGGGGTGGACGCAGGCGCACAGGACGGCGCCGTCATGGACCTCGCTGCGGGCGCCGCTCTCGAACCGCACCGAGCCGTCGCCGAGGGCGAAGATCGCACCCGTCTTGTCGAACAGGGCGGCGGTGACCTGGGCGTCGAAGGAGAAGGTCGTCATGTCGGCTCGCACACGCAAGGAAAGTCAGACCGGCCTCATAGCGTCCTGCGTCGCGTCTGTCGCCGGTCGCGCCTATAGAGAGGCCATGACCCTGCTGCTCATTCCCGGCTTCATGGCCGATACGACCCTGTGGGACGCTCTGAAAGACGACCTCGCCCCGTTCGGGCCGCTGGTCGCCACCGACCTCAGCCGGGGCGAGGATATAGAGAGCATGGCGGCGGCGATCCTGAGCGATGCGCCGGAACGGTTCGTCGCCGTGGGCTTCTCCATGGGCGGCTATGTGGCGCGCGAACTGGCGCGGATCGCGCCGGAGCGGGTGGAGGGTCTGATCCTGATCGCCACCTCGGCGCGCGGGGATACCGAGGAGCTGATCCGCCAGCGGCGTTCGTCGTTGAAGGCGCCGCCGAGGGCCTTCAAGGGGTTGAGTCGGCCGGCCATCGTCTCGTCCCTGCACCCCGATCTGGCGGACGATGAGGCGATGATCGCGCGGGTGCGCGACATGGGCTTGCGGCTAGGCGGCGAGGTGTTTCACCGCCAGTCGGCGATGGCGCGGGCGGGCGATCTGGACCGGCTGGGGGAGATTGTTCAGCCGACGCTGATCGTGGCGGCGGATGCTGATCGGTTGAGGACGCGCGAAGAGGCGGAGGAACTGCGGCGGGGGATTTCCGGCGCGACGCTGGAGACGGTGGAGCACACCGGCCACATGATCCCGCTGGAACAGCCGAAGGCGCTGGCGCGGGTGATGACCGAGTGGCTGAAGACCCTCTCCTGATGGGAGAGGGCTTGAGCGCACGAGAGCGTCAGCGATTGGTATAGGCGAAAGGGTGAGGGTTCGGGGGCGAAGTCGGCCAAGGGCCGCCGCGCAACGGCTTACGCCGACTGACAGGACAAGCCCCTCACCCTTTCGGCTTGCGGATCGCCTCCGGCTCCCCGACGGCATTGGGTAGCAAACACACCTAAAGCCCAAAACAGATAAGGGCACCGTCTTGGAGGTCGCATCTATGGGGCGGTCTGAAGTTTTGACACAGCCATTTTCAGCTTGAGCGGACCCTTCATCGGGCCTAGCGACGAGCACCATGAAGGAACAATGGCTGAAGAAAGCGCTGATCAGCGAGTACGCGAAGCTGCTGGGTGAACTGCAGCGTATTGAGAAGCCACCGAAGTATGAAACGCGCCTCAAGCCGGATAGGGACCGGTTTCTAGCCGAGGCGCCTCAGAGAGAGGCTAGGTGACGTGCCCCCCGTTTCTCATCCAGCCATAACAAGAGTCCGAGGTTGATCTGGGTAGAGATTGGTTGGGTTGGCA